>NZ_CYTU01000027.1:0-91456 GCF_001299375.1 Achromobacter sp. 2789STDY5608621
GCGGCGGCGACGCCCGCCGCGGCCGCGGCGCCGCCGGCGCTGGTCTCCCGCAATGGCATGAACTTGCGGCTGACCGCCTCGATGTGTTGCCACGCCTGGCCGTGGGCGGGGGAGCCGGCGAGCCAGGCGCGCCACGCGGCGCGTTCCTGGTCGGAGACGGCCGCATCGCCCAGCGTCGCGTACCAGTCGGCGGCCTGCTTGAGATGTTCGACGGTGACGCCGCGCTCGTCGGCGTCGTCGCCATTGTCTGCGGGCACGGAAGACGCGTCGCCGGCCAGCATGGTCAAGCCTTCAATCCGGCTTCGATCAGCGCGCATTCCAGCATCGCCTGGGCCATGTACTTCTTGATCATGCGTTCGGAAACGCCCAGCTCGACGGCGATCTCGCGATACGGCATGCCATCGACCTGCGCCATCACGAACGCGGCGGCGGCCTTGTGCGGCAGGCGGCCCAGCATGCGGCCGATGTCGAGCAGGGTCTCGATGACGATGGCCAGGTGCTCCGCCGAGGCCGTGACCGGCTCGGGTTGCGCGGCCAGCGCATCGAGCCAGGCGCGCTCGACCTCGCGGTGGCGCCACAGATCCACGCACAACGCGTTGCCCACCGTGCGCAGATAGGCGCGGGCTTCCGCCACGCTGCCGAAGCGGGGAAATACCGTCTTGCTCAGCAGCCGGATGAAGGTGTCATGCGCCAGATCCGCGGCGTCGGCGGCATTGCCGAGCCGGCGGTGCAGCCAGCTGCGCAGCCAGCGGTGGTGATCGCAATAGAGGGCCTGCGCGGCGGCAGGGGTCGGGCAGTCGGAGGCGCTCACGGGATCAGGGCTGGGAGGGGGCCGGCGCCGTCGGCTGGCGGCGCGGGCTTTGAATCGAAAATGAGAATTAATCATCGTAGCGTAAACGTGCCGCCTCACACAACGCGCCGCAGGCGGAACAGCGGGCGCGCGCCGCCTCGTTCCGGCTGCGGCGCTGCCGCGCCTGGCGGGGGATGCGCACGGGAAATCCCTGATCCGCGGCGCATTGCTTGCGCGGCGAATCCGTGGCTAGAATATTTATATGTGCTATCGAAGTATTGCTAATCAATACTTGTGGCGTAGATGAATATCGACGGCCGGACGCCCGATTCGGGTGGGTGCGAGGACCGTCCAAGCTGGGGAACCGCATGCGGATTGACGAGTACGAAGGGCTGGACGGCCTGGATCTGGCGGCATTGCTGGCGCGCAAGGAAGTGCAGCCCGCCGAGTTGATGGACTGCGCCTTGCAACTGGCGGAGCGGCGCGGCAAGCCGCTGAACGCGTTGACCTACGTGCAGCCGGAAACGGGCAAGGCCCTGGCCGCCGAATGGCGCCAGCGCGGAATCTTCCGCGGCATCCCGTTCCTGCTGAAGGACTCGGGGCTACCCAGCCGGCGCTTCCCTTCCAGTCTGGGATCGCATCTGTTCGACGACGTGTCGTACCCGTTCGATGCCACGCTGGCCGAGCGCTTCGAGGCCTCGGGGCTGGTGCCCTTCGCCCGCACCACGGTGTCGGAACTGTGCATGGGGCCGTCCACCGAAGCCCGCCGCAATGGCGGCGCGACCTTGAACCCGCGCGCGCTGGACCGCTCGGTCGGTGGCTCCAGCGGCGGCGCGGCGGCGGCGGTGGCCGCGGCCATCGTGCCGGTGGCGCATGGCAGCGACGGCGGCGGTTCGATCCGCATTCCCGCGGCCTGCTGCGGCGTGTTCGGCCTGAAGCCGAGCCGCGGCCGGGTGCCGATGGGGCCGGCGCGCGGCGAAGGCTGGGGCGGCATGGCCTGCGAGGGCGTCATCACCCGCAGCGTGCGCGACACGGCGGCGGCGCTGGACGGCATCGGCGGCTACGCGCCGGGCGCGCCCTACGCCGCGCCGCCGCAGCCCGGCTCGTACCTGGACTCGGTGCGCGAGCAGCGCCGCGAACCGCTGCGCATCGCCGTCTGGCGGCAGGCCTGGAACGGCATCGCCATCGCGCCGGAATGCCTGGCCGCCGTCGACCGCACCGCGCGGCTGTGCCGCGAACTGGGTCACGAGGTGGTGGAGGCGCCGCTGCCCGACCTGGACTATTCCGGATTCGTGCGCGCCCACGGCACGGTGCTGGCCACCAACATCGTGCTGGCGGTGCAGGCGCGGCTGGCCGCGCTGGGCCGCGACCTGCGCGACGATGACCTGGAGCCGGTGATCCGCGACGGGCTGTCGATCGGGCGCGGGCTGTCGTCCACGCAGTACGTGGATTCGATCAACCGCTTCCATGCGATCGGCCGCGCCATCGAGTCGGCCATGACGGGCGTCGACCTGGTGCTGACGCCGACGCTGGCGCAGCTGCCGGCGGTGCTGGGCGACCTGGCGCTGGAAGGCGGGTTCTGGGCGTTCCGCGAAAAGGTGTCGCGCTACGCGACCTTCCTGGCGGTGATCAATGCCTCGGGCCAGCCGGCGGCCAGCCTGCCGCTGGACTGGACGGCCGCGGGCGTGCCGGTGGCCAGCCAGCTGATCGGGCATTTTGGCCGCGAGGACCAGATCCTGCGGCTGGCGGCCGAGCTCGAACGCGCGGCGCCCTGGGCCGGTCGGCAGATCCTGCTGCCCTGATCCGCATCGCGGCGCGCCGCGCGGGCGGCAGCGTCGTTCCACACCATACAAGGGGAAGAAATGAAGCGATCCATCCTGTTTTCCGCCGCACTGCTGCTGGCCGTGGCGGCGCCGCTCGCGGCCGTGCCGGGCGCCAGCCAGGCGCAGACCACCGCCCGGTTCGTGATGCACGCGCCGCTGCGCGTGCTCGACCCGATCCTGACCTCGGCCTACGTGACGCGCAACCACGGCTATCTGGTGTACGACACACTGTTCTCGATGGACGCGACGGGCCATCCCCAACCGCAGATGGTGGCGTCCTGGACGGTGTCGGCGGACGGGCTGGAATACACCTTCAAGCTGCGGCCGGGCCTGACGTTCCACGACGGCGCGCCGGTCACCGCGGCCGACGTGGTGGCGTCGCTGCAGCGCTGGGAGGCTGGCGACCCGACCATCGGCAACCGCCTGAAAAGCGTGACGGCGGCGCTGGCCGCGCCGGCCGCCGACACCTTCACGCTAAAGCTGAGTGCCCCCTATGGCCTGGTGCTGGAATCGCTGGCCAAGGAAAGCTCGCCGGTGCCGTTCATCATGCCGCGGCGCATCGCGTCCGTGCCGGCCTCGCAGGCGATCACCGAGGTGATCGGCTCCGGCCCCTACAAATTCGTGCAGGCCGACTTCCAGGCGGGCGTGAAGGCCACCTATGTGAAGTTCGCCGACTACGTGCCGCGCCAGGAGCCCGCCAGCGCCTTCGCCGGCGGCAAGCTGGCCAAGATCGACCGGCTCGAACTGGTGAACATCCCGGACAGCCAGACCGCCGTGAACGCGCTGCGCAACGGCGAGATCGACTTCATGGAAGACGTGCCGCCGGACCTGATGCCGCAACTCAAGGACGCCAAGGGCATCACCCTGAAGTCGTATGGCAAGAACTCGAACATGTTCACGCTGCGCATGAACTGGCTGCAGCCGCCGTTCGACAACGTCAAGGTGCGCCGCGCCGCGCTGGCGGCGCTGAGCGAGGTCGATTACCTGGACGCGCAGATCGGCGATCCGGCGATCTACCAGGTCTGCGGCGCGGTGCTGACCTGTGTCTCGCCCTATGCCTCGGAAGACGGCGCGACGCAGACCCAGGCGCCCGACCTGGCGCGCGCGCGCCAGCTGCTCAAGGAAAGCGGCTACGCGGGCGAGAAGGTGGTGGTGCTGCACCCGACCGACCTGCCGATCTTCGCCAACATCGCGCCGGTCACCGCGCAGGCCCTGCGCAGCATCGGCATGAACGTCGAGATCCAGTCGATGGACTGGGCCACGCTGCTCAGCCGCCGCAGCAAGAAGGAGCCGGTGGCGCAGGGCGGCTGGAGCATCTTCCAGTCGAACCTCTCCAGCCTGGACCTGACCTCGCCGGTGGCCAACCCGAACCTGGACAGCCGCGCCGACTCGACCTATCCCGGCTGGACCCACGACGCCGAGATGGAGCGCCTGCGCGACCAGTTCGCCCAGGCCAAGACCGAGGACGCGCGCCGCGAGGCGGCCGCCGCGATCCAGCGCCGCAATTATGAGCAGGTGATCTACGTTCCCCTGGGCGGCTATTCCAAGTTCAAGGGCTACGACGCCAAGTTCGCCGACATGGTGGATGCGCCGATTCCCCTGTTCTGGACCTCGCCGAAGTAGCGCCGGGGAATCGTCATGCTGAATCTGATCTTCAAGCGATTGCTGGCCGCCATCCCGGTCATGCTGGTGGTGGCCACGGTGGTGTTCCTGCTGCTGCGGCTGGCGCCGGGCGATCCGGCCCGCATCATCGCCGGCGACATGGCCAGCGAGCAGGCGGTGAGCGAGGTGCGCGCGCAGATGGGGCTGGACCAGCCGCTGCTGACGCAGTACGCGCTGGCCATGGGCGCGCTGCTCAAGGGCGACCTGGGCGCATCCATCATTTCCCGCGAGCCCGTGGCCACGCTGATCGGCCAGCGGCTCGGCCCGACCCTGGCGCTGGCGCTGTGCGCCATCCTGCTGACGGTCTGCGCGGCGATTCCGCTGGGGGTGTTCTCGGCCTGGTGGCACCGGCGGCTGATCGACCGGGTGACGCTGGCGGTGACGGTGCTGGCGTTCTCGGTGCCGGCCTTCGTCGTCGGCTACCTGCTGATCCTGGTGTTCTCGGTCAAGCTGAACTGGCTGCCGGTGCAGGGTTACGCGGGCCTGGCGGCCGGCTTCGGCACCTTCCTGTACCACATGGTGCTGCCGACCGTGACGCTGGCCACGGTGTTCGTGGCGCTGATCACGCGCATCACCCGCGGCAGCATGCTGGAGGTGCTGGGCGAGGACTTCGTGCGCACCGCGCGGGCCAAGGGCGTGCCCGAACGCTACGTGCTGTACCGCCACGCGCTGCGCAACGCGGCGGTGCCGATCGTGACGGTGATCGGCCTGGCCCTCACCACGCTGATCAGCGGCGTGGTGGTGACCGAGACCATCTTCAACATCCCCGGCGTCGGCCGCCTGATCGTCGACGCCGTGCTGGCGCGCGACTATCCGGTGGTGCAGGGCACGATCCTGTTCTTCTCGTTCGTGTACGTCTTCATCAACCTGGCGATCGACCTGCTGTACGTGGTGCTCGATCCGCGCATCCGCTACTGAGGCCGGATCTCCATGAATACGAACACCCTGGTTCATCCCCGTTCCTTCTGGCCGGTGCTGGCGCGCGATCCGCTGATGCTGGCCGGGCTGACGCTGCTGGTGGCGCTGGTCGGCCTGTCGATGCTGGCGCCGCTCATCACCTGGCACGACCCGGCCGCGCTGGCGCCGCGGTTGCGCCTGAAGCCGATCAGCGCCGATTTCTGGCTGGGCACCGATTCGCTCGGCCGCGACCTGTTCTCGCGGGTGCTGTACGGCGGCCGGCTGTCGATCACGCTGGCGGCGCTGGTCAGCGTGATCTCGATCTGCGCGGGCCTGCTGCTGGGCCTGCTGGCCGGCTACTTCCGCGGGCTGGACGCGATCGTCATGCGCATCATCGACGGCATCATGGCGATTCCCGGCCTGCTGCTGGCCATCGCCATGGTGGCGCTGGGCGGCGCGACCATCCCGACCATGGTGACCGCGATCGCCATTCCCGAGATTCCGCGGGTGGCGCGGCTGGTGCGCAGCGTGGTGCTGTCGGTGCGCGAGGAGCCCTACGTGGAAGCCTCGCTCGGCATGGGCACGCGCACCTGGCGGGTGCTGTGGCGCCACGTGCTGCCCAGCACCATCAACCCGCTGGTGGTGCAGGCCACGTTCATCTGCGCCTCGGCCATCCTGATCGAGGCGGTGCTGGGCTTCCTGGGCCTGGGCTTTCCGCCCGAGATCCCGAGCCTGGGCAGCATCATTTCCGAGGGCCGCCCGTTCTTCCAGCGCGCGCCGTGGATCGTCCTGTTCCCGGGCATCTACCTGGCGCTGCTGATCCTGTCCGTGAACCTGTTCGGCGACGCGCTGCGCGACCGCCTGGACCCGCGCATGGCGCGGCAACGCAAGGGCTGATGCACATGTCCTCCGCACCCATCCTGGAAATCCGCGACCTCAAGGTCAGCCTGCCCGGCGCGGGCGACCGCCGCTATGCCGCCGAAGGCATCAACCTGACCGTCGGCCCGCGCGAGATCGTCTGCATCGTCGGCGAGTCGGGCTCGGGCAAGTCGGTGACGGCCAGCGCCGTCATGGGCCTGCTGCCCAAGAACGTGCTGACGCTGGAAAGCGGCCAGATCCTGCTGTCCGGCCGCGACATCACCCGCGCGCCGCTGGCCGAACTGCGCGAGCTGCGCGGCGACCGCATGGCCATGATCTTCCAGGAACCCATGACCGCGCTCAACCCGCTGATGCAGGTCGGCGACCAGATCGCGGAAATCTTCCAGTTCCACGGCCCGTCGCTGTCGCGCCGCGAGATCGACCAGCGCGTGCTGGCGCTGCTTGCCGACATGCGCCTGCCGTCGCCCGAGACCTTGCGGCACGCCTATCCGCACCAGCTTTCCGGCGGCCAGCGCCAGCGCGTGATGATCGCCATGGCGCTGGCGCTGGAGCCGGCGCTGATCATCGCCGACGAGCCCACCACCGCGCTGGACGTGACCTCGCAGGCGCAGGTGCTGCGCCTGCTGCACGGCCTGCGCGAGCGCCACGATACCGGCATCCTGTTCATCACCCACGACTTCGACGTGGTGGCCGAGATCGCCGACCGCGTCATCGTCATGCAGCAGGGCCGCATCGTCGAGGCCGGCACCGCCGCCGAGGTGCTGGCCAACCCGCGCCATGCCTACACCCGCAAGCTGATCGACGCGGTGCCCAAGGGCCATTTCGGCGCGGGCGCGCCGCTGGCCGGCGGCGATCCGGTCATCGCGGTGGAAAACCTCGGCATGCGCTTCGTGACGTCCAGCCTGTTCAAGGCCAAGCGCCGCGAGGTGAACGCGCTCGATGGCGTGTCGCTGTCGCTGGCGCGCGGCGAGACCCTGGGCATCGTCGGCGAATCCGGCTCCGGCAAGACCACGCTGGGCCGCTGCCTGGCGCATTTCGCCCGGCCCACGTCCGGCCGCATCGTCATGAACGGGCAGGACGTCTCGCGTCTGTCGCGGGCCGCGTGGCGCGAGTGGTGCAAGCGCATCCAGATGGTGTTCCAGGACCCGTACCGGTCCTTCAACCCGCGCCTGACCATCGCGGCCACGCTGGCCGAGGGCCCGATGAACTATGGCGAGGACCGCGCCCGGGTAGAGGCGCGCATGCGCGACATGCTGGCGCTGGTCAGCATCGATCCGAGCGCGCTGGAGCGCTATCCGCATGAGTTCTCCGGCGGCCAGCGCCAGCGCATCTCGATCGCGCGCGCCCTGATGATGGAGCCGGAGATCCTGATCGCCGACGAGGCGGTGTCGGCGCTGGACGTGTCGGTGCAGGCGCAGATCCTGGACCTGCTGGAGCGGATCCGCGAACAGCTCGACCTGAGCATGATCTTCATCACCCACGACCTGCGGGTGGCGGCCCGGCTGTGCCACCGCATCGCCGTGATGCAGCGCGGCCGCGTCATGGAGATCGGCCCGGCCGAGCAGATTTTCACCCGGCCCGGCTGCGGCTACACGCAGGAGCTGCTGGCCGCCATTCCCGGCAAGGACGGGTTGGGCAGCCGCGCCCCGGCCCTGTCGCTGGCCGGCGCCTGAAGGAACCTTTGACGATGACACGCGTTGCCCTGTTGAGCCGGTCGGCCAACCTGTCTTACTTCCAGCCGCTGTTGCAGGGCCTGGACCCGGCGCTGGACGTGGCCGTCTGGCCCGACCCGCGCAGCCTGGAGGCCGACGTCGCGGTGTGCTGGAACCCGCCGGTCGGCGTCTACGACGACATGCCCAACCTGAAGCTGATCCACAGCATCGCCGCCGGCGTCGACAACCTGCTCGACGGCCAGCGCACGCGCGGCCTGCCGGTGTGCCGGGTGGTGGATCCGCAACTGGCGCAGGGCATGCTGCAGTACGTGCTGTGGTGCGTGCTGACGTTCCACCGCAAGCTCGACGTGGCGCTCGCCAACCAGCGCCAGGCGCGCTGGCAGCGGCCGCCGCAGACGCCCGCCTCGGAATGCCGCGTGGGCCTGATGGGGCTGGGCGAGCTGGGCAGCGCCATCGCCGCCGTGCTGCCCGGCATGGGCTACCGCGTCAACGGCTGGTCGCGCCGCCCGCGTCTGCTCGATGGCGTGCGGACCTATGCCGGCGAGGCGGGCTTCGCCCAATTCCTGGCCGACACCGACGTGCTGATCTGCCTGGTGCCGCTCACCGACGCCACCCGCGGCATCCTCAATCGCGAGACCTTCGCCGCGTTGCCACGCGGCGCCGCGGTGGTCAACTGCGGGCGCGGCGAGCACCTGGTCGCGCCCGACCTGATCGAGGCGCTGGCCAGCGGCCAGCTGCGCGGCGCGGTGCTCGACGTGTTCGCGCACGAGCCGTTGGCGCCGACCGATCCGCTGTGGTCCACGCCCGGCGTGATCGTCACGCCGCACATGGCGACGATGCCCGCGGCGGCCACCGTGGCCGAACAGGTCGTCGCCAACATCCGGCGGCTGGGCCAGGGCGCGGCGCTGGCCAACACCGTGGACCCCGCGCGCGGTTACTGATCCCGCCCTTCCATTTCCCCACAGACCCCCAGACCACGAGACGCTCCATGCACTTCGAAGATCCCGCCTTCACCATTCCCACCGGTTCGCCGGCTCCCCTGGATCCGCAGATCGCCGAGTTCCTGCGGCGCATGGCGGCGGACGCGGCGCAGTATCCGCGCCGCGACACGCTGTCGATCGAGCAGGGCCGCGCCAACGCCGAGAAAGTGCGCCTGCCCTGGGCGCAAGGCGGCCCCGCCATGGCTCGCACCGAGGAACACCAGGTGGCCACGCGCCACGGCGACGTGCGCGTGCGCGTCTATTATCCGGCCGAGCGCCGCCTGCCCGGCGCCTTCATCTACATCCACGGCGGCGGCTTCGTGCTGTTCAGCATCGACACGCACGACCGCGTGATGCGCGAGTACGCCGAGCGCGCGGGCGTGGTGGTGGTCGGCGTGGACTACACCCGCGCGCCGGAGGCCAAGTTCCCGCAGCCGCTGGAGGAATGCGTGGACGTGGTGCGCTGGGTCGTCGCCCGCGCGGAGGCGCTGGAGATCGACGCCGACCAGCTGTTCGTCGGCGGCGACTCGGCCGGCGCCAACCTGTCGATGGGCACGGCGCTGACGCTGCGCGACGAAGGCCAGCCGCGGCTGATCAAGGGCCTGGTGCTGAACTACGGCGGCTTCGGCAGCAACCTGTTCCGCAATTCGGTGGTGCGCTACGGCGCCGGCGACTACGGCCTGTCGCTGCACATGATGATCTGGTTCCGCGGCATGCACATCCGCCACGGCAAGGACTTCTTCGATCCGCGCGTGGACATCCTGCGCGCCGACCTGAAGGCGCTGCCGCCGGTGTGGATGGTGGTGACCGAGTGCGATCCGCTGCACGACGACAGCGTCGAGCTGGAGCGCAAGCTGCGCGCGGCCGAGGTGGACGTCGCCGCCAAGGTCTACCCCGGCACCGCCCACAGCTTCCTCGAGGCGGTGTCGATCGCCGACGTCGCGGGCGAGGCCTTCGACGACACGGCGCGCTGGCTGCACGCCAGGGCCTGACCCCAACCGGAGCGATCCATGAACCAAGAAGAAGCCCGGGTGCGCGATGAACTGGCGGCGTTGTACCGCCTGGTCGCGCACTTTCGCATGACGGACCTGATCGATACCCACATCAGCGCGCGCGTGCCTGGCGACAAGCCGCATTTCCTGATCAACCGCTATGGCGTGCTGTTCCATGAGATGCGGCCGCAGGACCTGGTGAAAATCGACCTGGACGGCAACCCGGTGGACCCGGGCGATGCCGAGAGCCAGGTGGTCAACGCCGCCGGTTTCACCATCCATTCGGCCGTGCATGCCGCGCGCCATGACCTGGCCTGCGTGGTGCACACGCACACCGCCGACGGCATCGCCGTGGCCTGCCAGCGCGACGGCCTGCTGCCCATCACCCAGCACGCCTTGCGCTTCTACAAGCGGCTGGGCTACCACGACTACCAGGGCATCGCGCTCGATCTGGAGGAGCGCGAGAGCCTGGTCGCCAGCCTCGGGCCGCACAAGGCCATGATCCTGCGCAACCACGGCCTGCTGGCCGCCGGGTCGTCGGTGGCCGAGGCGTTCGTCAACATCTATTACCTGGAGCGCGCCTGCCAGGCGCAGGTCAAGGCGCAGTCCTGCGGCGCGCCGCTGGTCCTGCCGTCCGAGGCGGTGTGCGAACGCACCGCCGGCCAGTACGAGCGGCCCACGGCGCCCATCTATACCCAACGCGTCTGGAGCGCCGCGCGACGGCTGCTGGAACCGGACCAGGAGACACCCACATGAAAGACAGCCTGACGACGGAGCGCGGCTTCCTGGCCGGCCCGCAGTTTCTGCATACCCCCGGCCCCACGCACGTGCCCGATGCGGTGCGCGAGGCGATGGCGCGCCAGTGCATGGACCTGTCCGATCCGCGCCTGGCGACGCTGATCGCCGATTGCGAGCGCGGCCTGGCGCGGCTGCTCGGCACCGGCCAGGCGGACGTGTTGATGTACGCGGCCAACGGCCACGGCGCCTGGGAGGCCACCATCGTCAACCTGGCCGCGCCTGGCGCGCGGGTGCTGGTGGCGGGCAGCGGCCATTTCGCCGAGGCCTGGGCGGTGCACGCGGAGGCGCTGGGCGTCGAGGCGCTGCGCACGCCCACGCGGCCGGGGCAGGCGCTGGACCCCGCCTTGGTCGAGGCGGCGCTGCGTGCCGACACCGAACGCCGCATCGTCGCGGTGTTCGCGGTGCACACCGACACGGCCAGCGGCGTCACCAGCGATATCGCGGCGGTGCGCCGGGCGATGGACGCCAGCGGCCATCCGGCGCTGCTGGTGGCCGACGTGATCGCCTCGCTCGGGGCCACGCCGTTCCGCATGGACGAGTGGGGCGTGAACGTGGCCATCGGCGCGTCGCAGAAGGCGCTGATGGGGCCGCCCGGACTGTCGTTCACGGCCGTCGACGCGCGCGCCCTGCAGGTCGCCCGCGACAATCCCGCGCCGCGCGCCTATTGGGACTGGAACAAGCGCAAGAGCGACCTGCTGTACCGCAAGTTCTGCGGCACGCCGCCGCAGGGCCTGCTGGCCGGCCTGCGCGCCGCGCTCGGGCTGATCGCGGCCGAAGGCGAGGACGCGGTGTTCGCGCGCCACCGCCGGGTGGCCGCGGCGGTGCATGCCGCCGTCGACGCCTGGTCGCGGGCCGGGGCGCTGTCGCTGTTCGTCGCCGACCCGGCGGCGCGCGCGGTGTCGGTCACCACCATCGCCGTGCAGCCCGGCGTCGATATCGAGGCCATGCGCACCGTTGCCCGCGAGCGCTTCCACGTGGCGGTGGCGGGCGGGCTGGGGCCGTACGCCGGCCGCATGTTCCGCATCGGCCATCTCGGCGACGTGCATCCCGCCATGGCGCTGGGCGCGCTGGCCGGGGTCGAGGCCGCGCTGCGCGCCTGCGGCATCGCCATCGGCGACGGCGCGCTGTCGCGCGCGATCGAGGCGCTGGACGGCTGAATCCTTGTTGTCGGAGCGCGTGGCCGTCGGGATCGGCGCCATGCGGCTCCTTGCTACGCCCGCTGTTCCCTCCTTACTCCCCATCAGGACAAGAAAATGAGACAACGTGGTTTGATCGCGGCCGTGCTGACGGCCATCGCGGCGGCATTGCCCCTGAGCGCGGCGCAGGCCGATCCCGTCAATGCCAAGGTCGTGATGCACGCGCCGCTGCGCGTGCTGGATCCGGTGCTGACCAACGCCTACATCACCCGCAATCATGGCTATCTGGTGTACGACACGCTGTTCTCGCTGGACGCGGCCTCGCGGCCGCAGCCGCAGATGGTGGCGAGCTGGACCGTGTCGCCGGACAAGCTGACCTATGTGTTCACGCTGCGTCCGGGTTTGAAGTTCCATGACGGGGTGCCCGTCACCGGGGAGGACGTGGTGGCCTCGCTGGCCCGCTGGGCGCAGCGCGACCCGCTGGGCACGCGCCTGGCGGCGGTCACCGAGCGCATGGACAGCCCGACGCCCGACACCTTCCGCATCGTGCTCAAGCAGCCCTATGGCCTGTTGCTGGACGCGCTGGCCAAGCCGGGCTCGCCGGTGCCGTTCATCATGCCCAGTCGCATCGCCCGGACCCCGGCGTCCGAGGCCATCAAGGAGACCATCGGTTCGGGGCCCTACAAGTTCGTGGCGGGCGAATTCCAGGCGGGCGTGAAGGCCGTCTACCTGAAGAACACGGACTACGTGCCGCGCCAGGAGCCGGCCAGCCGCTTCGCCGGCGGCAAGGTGGCGCTGTTCGACCGCATCGACGTCGTCAACGTGCCGGACGCGCAGACCGCGGTGAATGCGTTGCGCCAGGGCGAGATCGACTTCGTCGAGAACGTCGCGCCGGACCTGCTGCCGCAGCTGGAGGGCGTCAGGAACGTGACCGTGCGCAGCTACGGCGAGAGCACCGAGACCTACACGCTGCGCATGAACTGGAAGCAGCCGCCGCTGGACAACGTCAAGGTGCGCCGCGCGGTGCTGGCCGCGCTGTACCAGGCGGACTACCTGGACGCCTCGCTGGGCGACCCGAAGTTCTACAAGCTGTGCGGCGCCATGCTCAGCTGTCTCTCGGCCTACCAGACGGAAGTCGGCGCGACGCAGACGAAGCCCGTCGACCTGGCGCGGGCCCGCGCCCTGCTGAAGGAGAGCGGCTATGCCGGCGAGAAGATCGTGGTGCTGCATCCGACCGACGTGCGCAGCCTGTCGGGACTGGCGCCAGTCACCGCGCAGGCGTTGCGCGCCATCGGCATGAACGTCGAGGTGCAGTCGATGGACTGGGCCACGCTGCTGTCGCGGCGCGGCAAGGACGCGCCGCTGGCCGATGGCGGCTGGAGCATCTTCCATTCCAGCCTGACCAGCATGGACCTGCTCAACCCGATCGTGAACCCCAACCTGGACGGGCGCGGCGACGGCGGCTATCCCGGCTGGACCCGCGACGAGCGGATCCAGCAGCTGCGCGCCGAATTCGAATCGGTGTCGAGCCAGGATGACCGCAAGCGCATCGCCACCGAGATCCAGCAGCGCGCCTATGAGCAGGTGATGTTCGTGCCGCTGGGCGGCTATTCGGAGTTCAAGGCCTACGACGCCAAGTTCAAGGACATGGTGGCGGCGCCGCTGCCGCTGTTCTGGCGCGGCAACTGAGGGGCGGCCGGCGGTCCCGGCGGCCCCTGGCGGGCCGTCAGGACATGCCGACCTTGCCGCTCAGCGCGCGCGCGGCGGTCATCAGCAGCGGCGAATAGCGCCGCGCGAATTCCTCGGGCGAAGCCCATTCGGACACCAGCCCGGCGATCTGGATGGCCGCCACCGGGCGGTGGCGGTGGTCCAGGATGGCGGTGGCCAGGTTCAGTTCGCCCAGCAGGCTTTCCTCGATCGCGGTGGCGTAGCCGTCATGGCGCGCCTGCCGCACCAGCGCGCGGATGCGGTCGGGATCGTTGTCGGTCTTGGGCGTGGTGGGGATGGTGGCGCGCGGCATGTCGGCCGAGCGCGCCAGGATGTCCTCGACCTCGTCGTCCGGCAGGTGCGACATGATGGCGCGGCCGCCGGCCGTCTGCACCATGGGCAGGTCGCGGCCGGCCAGCGTGCTGCTGAAGGTCTGGCGCTTGGTCTGGCGGCGCAGCGCGAAAATGATGAACAGGTCGTTGAACAGACTCAGCTCGACGCGCTCGTTGGTCTCGCGCTGCATCTCGGCAATCAGCGGCGTGGCGCGCTCCAGCAGCGGCACGCTGCGCATGTAGTCGAAGCTGCGCTGCAGGATCTTCTTGCCCGGCGTGTAGCCCTTGCCGCCGGCGCCGCGTTCCAGGTAGCCGAGCGTCACCAGCGTATGCGTCATGCGCTGCGTGGTGCTGCGGTCGAAGCCGGTGATCTCCATGAGCTCGTTCATGCTCATGGTGGACGGGTGGTTGGCAAAGGCTTCCAGCAATTCGAAGCCCTTGGCCAGGGATTGGACGAACAGGGGATCGGGACGGCTCATGACGGAAAGTCGCTCGGGAGCCCGCGCCGGGCGGGGACGAAAAGAATTGTATAAAGATTCTTAGGTATTTCCTACAGATACTTGTTCGTCGCAGAAACGCAGGAACTGTTGCAGCGTGGGCTGCCCTTCGGCGGCGCGTTGCCATGCCAGCATGGTGGGTGGGTTGTGCGCCCGCAGGTCAACCGGCAGGATCACGGCGTTGTCCGAGGCGGTCAGGCGCTGCGCCGCCGCCAGCGGCAGCATCACCAGGTAATCCGTGCCGCGGATGAACTCGTCGGTGAGCAACAGGTCGCTTGCCTGGATGCCGAGAGGCGGCAGGCCCAGGTCGCCGGCCAGGAACAACGCGGTCAGCCGATCGTGCATCATCGTGCCCGGACGCGGCTTGCACCAGGGCTGCCCGTGCAGGTCCTTGAGCGTCAGCCGGCGCTTGCCGGCCAACGGTGACAGCCTGGCGTTGGCCACCACCACCAGCGGCTGCGGCGGCACCAGGCGCAGGCGGCCCAGGCCGGAGGCGATCAGTTCGGCGCTGTCGTAGCACACCAGCGCGTCCAGCTTGTCGTCGAGCAGCAGATCGGCCATGGCGCGATAGCCGCCGGACTGCACGTCGAGCGCGACGCCCGGCCGCGCCTGGTTGAAGGCATGGATCAAGGGCGCCAGACTGAGCTTGCCCATGTCGGTGGCCACGCCGATGCGCAGGTCGCCCTGGCGGCCGTCGCGCACGTCCATGACGCTCTGGGCCAGGCCGCGCGCCTGCGCCAGCACCAGCTCCATCATCGGCAGGACCTGGCGGCCCATTTCCGTCAGGCGCCTGGCGTTGCCAACGCGCTCGAACAGCTTGAAGCCCAGCTGAGATTCCAGTTCAGCCAGGGTCTTGGAGACGGCGGATTCACTGACGTTGGCCGCCGTCGCGACCTCTTTGGCCGAGGGCGCGTCGCGCAGCGCCAGCGCGATCTGCAGGTGCCGCAGCTTCAGGCGCGCGGCCAGCGATTCGACGGTTGGCGGCTTGACCATTTTCTCAACCCCTTGAGCGAATAATTCACTATACGGTAACCCCAGCCGGCCCGATCATAGGCGCACAAGGAGAACGCCATGTTTGACCGCACCCGCTTGCTCGCCTTCCTCCTAGCCGTCGCGACGACGGCAGGCCTGCCCTCCCACGTCCTGGCCCAGACGCCGGCCGGCGGCGACAAGCTTGTGCGGCTGGTGGTCGGTTACGCCGCCGGCGGCGCGGCCGACGCCGTGGCCCGCGCCTATGCCGAGCAATTGCAGACGGCGGGCTATGGCAACGTCATCGTCGAGAACCGCCCCGGCGCCTCGGGACGGCTGGGCTTCGACGTGGTCAAGCGCGCCAAGCCGGACGGCCTGACGCTGTACCTCGGGTCGTCGCCGATGTTCGTGATCTTCCCGTTGACCTACCGCAAGCTGGGATACGACCCGGACCATGACCTGCGTCCGGTGGCGTTGCTGGCGGACGTGCCCACCGCTGCGGTCGCGGGCGCCACGCAACCCTATGGCGGCATGGCCGAGTATGTGAAATGGGCCCGGCAGGCGCGCGCCAAGGCGACCCTGGGCCTGGCGACGCAAGGCAGCCCCGGCCAGCTGGGCACGATCGAGATGGGCGGCCAGAACGGCCTGGAGGTCGTGCCCGTGCTGTATCGCGGCGCGGCGCCGATGCTGGTGGACGTGGCCGGCGGCGAGGTCTCCATGGGCTGGGATGCCGTGGCCAGCATGCTGCCGCTGTACAACGCCGGCAAGATCAAGTTCCTGGGCGTGGCGGGCGGCCGCCGCCTGCCCATGCTGCCGGACGTGCCGACCTTGCTGGAGCAGGGCTTCCCGCAGTACCAGCATGCCGCCAGCTGGTACGGCATCTATGCGCCGGCCGCCACGCCGGACGCCACCGTGGCGAGCCTGGAGCAGGCCTTTGTCGCCGCCGGCAAGCAGCCCGCATTGATCGAACGGCTGCAGGCCGCCGGCTTCGTGGTCGAGCCGCGGGACGCGCAGGAGGCCAAGCGTCGCATCGGCGTGGAGCGCGCGCACTGGGCGCCGATCGTCAAGGCCGCCGGCATCGCCTTCGACGAATAGGCGGCGCATCCATGGACGATTCCCTTTGCGCGTTGAGCGCGGTCGAGGCCGCGCGCCGCATCCGTGACCGGTCCGTGTCGCCAGTGGAACTGGTGGGCGCGGCGCTCGCGCGGGCGCAGCGGCTGCAGCCGCTGCTGAACTGCTTCATCACGCTGTGCTTCGAGCGTGCCATGGACGAGGCCCGCGCCGCCGAGGCGGCCCTGATGCGCGGCGAGCCGGTGGGCCTGCTGCACGGCCTGCCGCTCACGGTGAAGGATCTGGTCAATACCGCGGGCGTCAGGACCACGTTCGGCGCGGTGCCGTTCCGCGACAACGTGCCGGCCGAGGATGCGGTCGCGGTGGCGCGCCTGCGCGCGCAGGGCGCGATCCTGATCGGCAAGACCACCACGCCCGAGTTCGGCTCCAAGTCGATGACCGACTCGCCGCTGTTCGGCCATACCCGCAACCCGTGGAACCTGGACCGCACCTGCGGCGGGTCGAGCGGCGGGGCGGCGGCCGCGACGGCGGCAGGCATCACCGCGCTGGCCGTGGCCACCGATGGCGGCGGCTCCACCCGCATCCCCGCCGCGTGCAACGGCGTGGTCGGCTTCAAGCAGAGCCTGGGCGCGATTCCCCACAGCCAGGCGCAGGACGCCATCGGCAACCAGACCTACGTCACGCCCACCACGCGCACGGTCGCGGATACCCGGTTGATGATGGCGGCCATGGCCGGGCCGCATGCCTGCGACCCCTGGTCGCTGGGTGTGCCGGCGGCGGACTACGGCGCTGTCGCCCGCGCCGAGGCGTTGCGCGGCAAGCGCATCCGCTACTGTCTCGCGCCGCCCGGGCGGCCGGTGGCCGCCGATGCGCGCCGCGTGTTCGAGGCGGCGCTGGCGCGCCTGGCCGACGTGGGCGCGCAGGTGGAGCCGTTTGACGGCGCCGCCTTCGATATCGAGCCGGTCTGGCGCGTCATCAACCACACGGTCTGGCGCACGCGCTTCCTGCCGCTGATCGCGCGCGAGCCGCACGCCTACAGCCCCACGTTCCAGCGCCAGGTCGCCTCGGCCGCGCAGTTCAGCGCGCAGCAGTACCAGGAGGCCATGTTCGCCCGCACCACGCTTTACCGCCAGGTGCAGGCGCTGTTCGGCCAGGCCGACCTGCTGGCGATGCCGACGATGTCGCGCACCGCCTTGCCGCTGGGCACCGACATCTTCGACACGCTCGACATCGATGGCCGCGCCTATGAGGACATCCGCGCCCACTGGTATCCGTGGACCATGCTGTTCAACCTGACCGGGCACCCGGCGATCAGCGTGCCCTGTGGATTGGGGACGGATGGCCTGCCCCTCGGGTTGCAGCTGGTGGCGCCGCTGCACGGCGACCTGGACCTGCTGCACGCGGCCGAGGCGTTCGAGCAGGCCGCCACGCCGCTGCCGCCGGTGGCCGTGGCCGGCAGCGCGGCTTCGCACCCCGTGGAATAAACCGCCCGGCTCGATTGTCTGCGCTGATGAGGGTCCATTGGGGACCCCGCAACAGACAGGAGCCGCCATGTCCGGAATCCATCACCTGTGGCGCAGGCGCGCGCTCGCCTGCGCGCTGACCCTGCTGGCGGGCGCCGGCAGTGGCCAGGCCTGGTCGCAGTCCGCCCCATCCGCCGAGGAAGCGGCGTTCCTGGCCGAAAACGACGCCGCCATGAACCGCATGATGGACGCGATGGCGCCCCATCCCAGCGGCGACATCGACCAGGATTTCGTCGCCATGATGGCGCCGCATCACCAGGGCGCCATCGACATGGCCATGGCCGAACTGCGCTATGGCAAGAACGAACAGCTGCGCCGCCTCGCGCAGGAAATCATTGTCGAGCAGCAGCAGGAAATCGCCGCCATGCGCCTGGCGCTGGGCCAGCCGCTGCCCGAATCGCGTCCCGCGCCCGACCAGCCCGCCGATCTGCGGCCGGCCCCAGCCCCCGCCCAGTCCCACCACGGAGCTTCCCATGCCCAGTAGTTCATCCCTCAATCTCCTGGCCGGCGCCGTCGCGCTGGCCCTGGCCCCGGCCGTGTTCGCCGGGCAGGCGCCCGCCGCGGCGGCAGCGACCGACATTCCGATGTCGCACCGCGACCGAATCTATGCCGCCGAACAGTTTTCCAACACCGTCTCGGTCACCGACCCGGTGGACAACAAGCTGCTGGGCGTGATCCGGCTGGGCGATCCGGCGCCCGGCAACTTCAGTCCGCTGTACAAGGGCCAGGTGCTGGTCCACGGCATGGGCTTCGCGCCTGATCACCGCACGCTGGCGGTGGTGTCCATCGGCTCGAATTCGGTCACCTTCATCGATACGCAGACCAACACGGTCAAGCACACCACCTACGTGGGCCGCTCGCCGCACGAGGCCTTCTACACGCCCGACGGCAAGGAAGTCTGGGTCACGGTGCGCGGCGAGGACTACGTCTCGGTGATCGACGCCGCGACGTTCAAGGAAACCGACCGCATCAAGACGGCGGCCGGCCCGGGCATGCAGATCTTTTCGCCGGACGGGAAGTACGGCTACATCTGTTCGTCGTTCAATCCGGAGACCGTGGTGGTGACCGTGAGCGACCACAAGATCGTGGGCAAGGTCGCGCAGGCCAGTCCGTTCTGCCCCAACATCGCCGCCACGCCGGACGGCCGGCAGGTGTGGTTCACGCTCAAGGACGTGGGCAAGACGCAGGTGTTCGACGCGCGCCCGCCGTTCAAGCTGCTCAAGACCCTCGATACCGGCCCCATCACCAACCACGTGAATTTCGCCCGCACTGGCAAGGACAAGGCGACCTACGCCTACATCACGGTGGGCGGCTTGAACCAGGTGCAGGTCTACCGCACGGATGACTTCTCGCGCGTGGCGACGATCGGCGTGGGCAAGCTGCCGCACGGTGTGTGGCCGTCGGGTGACGGCAGCCGCGTCTACGTCGGCCTGGAGAATGCCGACCAGTTGGCCGCCATCGACACGGCGACCAACAAGGTGGTCGCCAACGTGCCGATCGGCCAGGCGCCGCAGGCCATCAACTATGTGCCGGACGCCGTGCCGCAGGGCGACGGCCTGCAGAACCTGCAGCCCCTGGGCGTGGCCGGGCAGGCCGCGCACCTGGAGCTGCAGGCGTGGGCCGACGGCAAGCGGCAGCTGGCGGCGTCGGCCCCGACCAGCGTCACCCTGTTCGACCAGGGCCTGACGCAGGTGCTGCAGGCCTCGGCCACCGGCCTGCAACCGAAGCAGCCGTACGTGCTGGCGCTGTCGGAGCAAGCCGATGGGTCGGGTCAGCTGCAAGCGCTGTCGAACTTCATGACCAACCCGGCCGGGTCGGCCATCGTCAACGCCATCGGGCCGATCCGCCAGATCGTGCAGGGCGCCGGCGCGGCGACGGACGCGCGTCGCTACCTGGTGATCGCCCCGCTGCGCGACGGCAAGCCGGGCGCGCCGGTGCAGGTCCAGGCGCTGTGAACGCCGGCCGCGCATGGCCCCGTGGCCATGCGCGGCCGGCGCGATAATGCAAGGCAAGCATGGAGAGAGTCCCCGTATGGACGATCTGGTCCAACTGATTGAGCCGATGATTCCGGCGATGCGCCGCTACGCCAGGGCGCTGCTGCGCGACCAGGCGGTGGCCGACGACCTGGTCCAGGACTGCCTGGAACGCGTCATCGCGCAATGGCACAAGCGGCGCGACGCCGGCAGCACGCGCAGCTGGGTGTTCGCCATCCTGCACAACCTGGCGATGAACGTATTGCGGCAGACCCGCGCGCGCGGCCATCACCTGCCGCTGGATGAGATCGACGAGGCCGTCCTGACCACCCGCGCCACGCAGGAAGACGGCTTGCGCTATGGCGAGTTGCTGCGCGCCCTGGACACCCTGCCCAAGGAGCAGAGCAGCGTGCTGCTGCTGGTGTCGGTGGAGGGCCTGTCCTATGCCGAGACGGCCAAGGTGCTCGACGTGCCGATCGGCACGGTGATGTCGCGCCTGTCGCGCGGCCGTGAAAAACTGCTGAACCTGATACAGGGCGACGTTGCCGCGCCCGCTCGTCCCGCCTTGCGGAGAGTCAAATGAACATGGACCGACCTTTACTCGAGGATGACCTGCTGGCGTATGTCGATGGCGCGCTGGACGCCGACATGCGCGCGCGCGTCGAACAGTACCTGGACACGCATCCCGAGGCGGCCCGCCGCGTGCAGGGCTACCTGGCGCAACGCGAGGACCTGCGCGCCGCGCTGGCGCCGATCGCTCAGGAGCCGATCCCGGCCGCGCTCAACCTGTCGCGGCTGGTCGATGCGCATCGCTCCGCCCGCCGCGTGCCGTGGAAGATCGCGGCGTCGGTGGCGCTGGCCTTCACCCTGGGCGGCAGCGGCGGCTGGTTCCTGCGCGGCCCGGCCGACCAGGCCGGTGTCGCGGCGCTGGCGCGCGAGGCGGCCAGCAGCTACCAGGTCTATGCGGCGGATCGCACCCGGCCGGTGGAGCTGCGCGCCGACAGCACGCCCGAATTGGTGAGCTGGGTGTCGCAGCGCTTGAACCATGCGGTGTCGGTGCCGGACCTGAGCCAGTCGGGCTACCGCTACATGGGCGGACGCCTGGTCGCGACCGAGCACGGTCCGGCCGCCCTGTTCATGTACGACGATGACCGCGGCACGCGCGTGACCATGCTGGTGCGGCCGATGAAGGTCGAGGGCGACATGAAGATGGTGCCGCACCGGCAGGACGGCGTGGCGGGCTACTCGTGGGCCGACCAGGGGCTGGGCTACAGCCTGATGTCCAGCCTGGACCCCGACAGCATCCATCGCCTGGCCGACGAGACGCGGCGTCAGTTGACGGCGCCGCGCGGCGCCGGCTAGCGGGGCGTCAGCGCTCGGGCGTGGCCAGCATGTCGGCGCGGCGCTGGTGGCGCCCGCCTTCGAACGGCGTGTCGAGGAACGCGCCGACGCAGTCGCGCGCGACGTCCAGGCCGATGATCCGGCTGCCCAGCGCCAGCACGTTGGCGTCGTTGTGCTGGCGGCTCAGCCGCGCCATGGTGGCGTTGGCGCAGAGCGCCGCCCTGACTGCCGCGTAGCGGTTGGCCGCGATCGAGATGCCGATGCCCGAGCCGCAGATCACGACGCCCAGGCGGGCGCGGCCGTCGGTGATGGCCTGTCCCATGGCGAAGCCATAGGCGGGATAGTCCACGGATTCCTCGCTGTGGGT
Organism: Achromobacter sp. 2789STDY5608621; assembly: GCF_001299375.1. Classification (NCBI taxonomy): domain Bacteria; kingdom Pseudomonadati; phylum Pseudomonadota; class Betaproteobacteria; order Burkholderiales; family Alcaligenaceae; genus Achromobacter; species Achromobacter sp. 2789STDY5608621. Next base: position 21,411 of record NZ_CYTU01000027.1, read on the forward strand.
GCCCAGGTCGAGCCAGTCGATCGACGCGAATGACTGCTTCAGTTTTTCCTTGAGGTCGTATCCGGCGTGGTCGGCGGCGATGGCGATTTTCATTCTGGGGTTCCCGGTGGCTCGGTGAGGGTTCAGGGCCGCGGCAGGCGCGGGTCCGTTGTTGGCATGTCGACATCGCCGAGACCGGCGCGCAGTTGCACGATGTCGCGCTTGACGGCGTGGGTGAAGGCGCGCCAGGGGGCGCCGGCCTGCTGCTCGCGGCCGTCGACCCACATCAGTTTGTGGAAGAAGGGCGGCGCCACGACGGGCACCACGAACAGGTGCGGATCGCGCCGCTCGCTCAGCAGACCGGCCGATTCGAAGATGGTGACGCCGACGCCGTCGCGCACCAGCAGCATGCGCGCGCCCAAGGCGTCGACCTCGTGCACGATGTGCGGCGTCAGCTGCAGCTGCTTCATCGCGTGGTCCAGGTCCAGGCGGGTGCCATGGCGCCGCGTGGGAATCAGCAGCGGCAGCCGCGCCAGCTGCTCCAGGGTCAGGCCCTGGTCCAGATCCAGCCCATGGCGCCGCGCCAGGTCGCGCGAGCCGACCACGTAGACGGGTTCCAGGAACAGCAGGTCGCCCGCCAGCTGGCGCGGCCGCTTCGGTTCATAGATGACGGCGGCGGAAAGCTCGCCGGCGAGCAGCCAGTCATGCAGATCGCCGCTGTGTCCTTCGCGCACGACGAAGGTGAGGGCGGGGTACTGGCGCTGCACGCTGGCCATCAGCTTGGGGGCGATCGACTGCGAGAAGAACATCGGCACCCCCAGCTTGAAGACACCGGCCAGGTCGCGGTCGGCGGCCTTGCCCTCGGCCTTGATCTGGGCCACCTGCTGCAGGAAGCCGTCGGCCAGTTCCAGCAGGCGTTCGCCGGCGGCGGTGGGGATCACGCCGCGGCCATGGCGCCGCAGCAGCGGACAGCCCATTTCCTGTTCCAGCGCTGCCACCTGCCGGCTCAGGACGGACTGGTTCAGGCCCAGGGTGTCGGCGGCCCGGGAAAAACTGCCCGCCCGCACGGCCTCCCTGAGGTATTCGAGTTGCTGCGTATTCATGATCGACCGATCCGTTGCGCCATGCATATCGGGTCGACACGACCGCGCCTGCTGCAAGGTATGCAAATAATGCATGGCTGATAGTAGCGCAATCGGCTAGGTCCGCGCCATGGCGCTCCCTACACTGCCTGCACGTTCCCGCTTCCGCCGGGACGACACATATACAAGGGGAATTCATGCGTCTGCCCAGTCTTCTGGCCGGCCTCGCGCTGGCTGTCATTTCCGTTTCCACGCACGCGGCGTCCACGCTGGACACCGTCAAGAGCCGCGGCACCCTGCGCTGCGGCGCCCTGAACGACATGCCGGGCTTCGGCTCGCCCGACAGCCAGGGCACGCTGCGCGGCATCGACGTCGACTTCTGCCGCGCCATCGCCGCCGCCACGCTCGGCGACGCCAACAAGGTCACCTTCGTGGCGACTTCGCCGCTGAACCGCTTTTCCGTGCTGCAATCGGGCGACGTCGACGTGCTGATCCGCCAGACCACCCAGACCTTCACGCGCGATTCGCAGCTGGGCTTGCTGTGGGCCGGCATCACGGTCTATGACGGCCAGGGCTTCATGGTGCGCAAGGACATGGGCGTGACCTCGGTCAAGGAGCTGGACGGCGCCAGCATCTGCCTGCTGCCGGGCAGCAATACCGAACAGAACATCGCCACGTTCTACCAGGCCAACGGCATGCGCTACAAGCCGATCTCGATCGACAACGCCGACGCCCTGCGCCGCGCGTTCTTCGAGGGCCGCTGCGACGTCTACGTGGGCGACCGCGCCCAGCTGGCCGCCAATCGCTCGGTCGCGCCCAAGCCCGACGATTACGTCATCCTGCCCGAAGTGCTGGCCAAGTCGCCGCTGGGTCCGATCGTGCGCCAGGGCGACGACCAGTGGCTCAACATCGTCAAGTGGACCATCTACGCGACGCTGCTGGCCGAGGAAAACGGCGTCGACAGCGCCAACGTCGAGGCCAAGCGGGCCGACGGCGCCAACGCCGAGGTCGCGCGCCTGCTGGGCAAGACGCCCGGCCTGAGCAAGCAGCTGGGGCTGGCGGACGACTGGGCCTACCAGATCGTCAAACAGGTCGGCAACTACGGGCAGATCTATGACCGTTCGCTGGGCGAGAAATCGCCGCTCAAGCTGCCGCGCGGCCTGAACAAGCTGTGGACCGACGGCGGTCTGCAATACGCCCCGCCGTTCCTGTGAGCCACGCCATGACGGATGCGACGACGATGGCGCCGGCGCCGCTGCGCGCCGGCGGCCAGACGCCCGGCGCCCTGCGCCGCAAGCTGTGGCAATGCGCGGTGGGCGCGGCGCTGGCGCTGCTGGTGATCGCCAGCGGCTTCATCCTGCGCGATAACCTGCAGCGGCTGGGGCTGACGGTCGGCTTCGACTTCCTGCAGCGGCCCGCGGGCTTCCAGATCGGCGTGTCGCTGTTGCCGTACGCGCCGACCGACTCGATCGCCTACGCCATCCTGACCGGCGCGCTGAACACGGTGATGCTGGTGGTGCTGGCCGGTGTCTGCGCCACGGTGCTGGGCGTGGCCATCGGGCTGGCGCGCCGCAGCGTCAATCCGCTGGTGCGCGGCCTGACGCTGGGCTATGTGGAACTGCTGCGCAACACGCCGCTGCTGATGCAGATCCTGCTGTGGTCGGCCGTGCTGCTCAAGCTGCCGCCTGCCGCCAAGGCGCTGCAATGGGGCGGCCTGACGCTGAGCCAGCGCGGCATCTATTTCCCGTCGCTGCATCTGGTGGCCGGGCAGGGCATGGCGCTGGCGGCCTGTGTGGCCGCCGCGCTGGCCGCCGCGCTGGCGGCGCGGGCCGGCTTGCGCCGCTTGCGGCCGGGCGCGGGCCGCGCGCTGTGGATGGGCGGGGCGGCGGCGGCGGGCCTGGCCGTCCTGGCGTCGTGTTGCGCGGCGCTGGGCGTGTTCGAAGTCAGCGTGCCGGTGCGGCGCGGCTTCAACTTCCAGGGCGGCGCCAGCCTGTCGCCGGAATTCGCCGCCATGCTGATCGCCCTGACGCTGTACTTCGCGGCCTTCATCGCCGAGATCGTGCGCAATGGGGTGGACTCGGTCGCGCGCGGCCAGTGGGAAGCCTCGCAGGCGCTGGGCCTGTCGGGCCTGACGACGATGCGCGAGGTGGTGTTTCCGCAAGCCCTGCGCATGATGGCGCCGGCGCTGATCGCGCAATACGTGTCGCTGATCAAGAACTCCAGCCTGGCCATCGCCATCGGCTATCCGGACCTGTTCTGGTCGGTGTTCACGACCATCAATATCACCGGGCATGCCATCGAAGGGGTCTTGCTGCTGGCCGGCGCCTATCTGGTGCTGACGCTGGGGACCTCATGGGCGTTGAACCTCTGGTATGCACGGCTGCGCCGCAAAGGATGATTCCATGACATTGCCTCTTTTCCTGCGGCCGTATTTCGGCACGGCCGGGCGCACCCTGTTGACGGTCTGCAGCCTGCTCATTCTCTACAGCCTGGCCGCGCCGGTCTGGCGCTGGGCCATCGCCGACGCGGTCTGGACGGGCGACGCCCAGGCCTGCCGCGCCGCCGCCGGAGCCTGCTGGAGCTACGTCGGCGTCAAGCTGGATTTCTTCCTGTTCGGCTTCTTCCCGCCGGCGCAGCAGTGGCGGGCCGGCATCGCCATGGCCATTCTGGCCCTGGTGATCGCCGCCAGCCTGTTGCCGCGTTTCTGGCGCGCGCCGCTGCTGGCGGTGTGGGCGGCCAGCGTGGCCGTGGTGCTGTGGCTGATGGGGGGCGGGGCCGGCCTGGCGCCGGTCGCCTCGGACAGCTGGGGCGGCCTGCCGCTGACGCTGCTGCTGGCCGCCTACGGCCTGGCGCTGGGCTACCCGCTGGGCATCCTGCTGGCGCTGGCCCGCACCGGCAGCATTCCGCTGCTGCGCTACGTGGCGGTGGTGTTCATCGAGGGCCTGCGCGGGGTGCCGTTCGTGGCCATTCTGTTCATGGCCAGCGTGACGCTGCCGCTGCTGCTGCCGGAAGCGGCCACGCCGGGCAAGCTGCTGCGCGCCTACATCGCCTACAGCTTCGTGGCCGCGGCCTATTTCGCCGAGGGCTTTCGCGGCGCGCTGCTGGCCATGCCGCGCGGCCAGACGGAGGCGGCCCACGCGCTCGGCATGGGCTACTGGCAGACGATGCGCGACGTGATCCTGCCGCAATGCGTCCGCAGTTCGCTGCCGATGCAGGTCAACACCGTGGTCAGCTTTTTCAAGGACACCTCGCTGGTGGTGATCATCGGCCTGACCGATTTCCTGCGGGCGGTGTCCGCCGGCTCGCGCGACGCCGAATGGCTCGGCTTCGACGTCGAGGGCTATGCCTTCGCCGCCGCCACCTACTTTTGCATCTGCTTCGCCATGAGCCGCTATTCGGCCTGGCTGGAAGGGCGCCGCGGCGGGGCCACAGCGCCCGCGCCCGCCGCGGGGCAGACGCCGTAATGGAGAACACGATGGTTCAACACGACAATCAAGGCGCCGCCCTGGCCATCCGGCTCAAGGACGTCGAGAAATGGTATGGCCGCATGCATGTGCTGCGCGGCATCACGCTGGATGTCGCGCCGGGCGAGAAACTGGTCATCTGCGGCCCGTCGGGCTCGGGCAAGTCGACGCTGATCCGCTGCATCAATCAACTGGAGGCGCACCAGCGCGGCAGCATCACGGTGGAAGGCATCGCGCTGTCCGACGACCCGAAGGTGCTGCGCAGCATCCGCCGCGAGGTCGGCATGGTGTTCCAGGGCTTTCACCTGTTCCCGCACCTGACCATCCTGGAGAACTGCATCCTGGCGCCGATGCGCGTGCGCGGCCTGGACCGCGCCAGCGCCGAGCGCACCGCCATGCAGTACCTGGAAAAAGTGCGCATCCCGGACCAGGCCGGCAAGTATCCGAGCCAGCTGTCCGGCGGCCAGCAGCAGCGCGTGGCGATCGCGCGCGCCCTGTGCATGCAGCCGCGCGTCATGCTGTTCGACGAACCGACCTCGGCGCTGGACCCGGAGATGGTCAACGAGGTGCTCGACACCATGATGGAGCTGGCCGATAGCGGCATGACCATGCTGTGCGTCACGCACGAGATGGGCTTTGCCCGCAAGGTGGCCGATCGCCTGGTCTTCATGGACCAGGGCCAGATCGTGGAGGAGGGCGCGCCGGACGAACTGTTCGACAATCCGCGTTCGCCGCGCCTGCAGGCCTTCCTGGGCAAGCTGATGCGGCCGACTCAGGAGCACGCGTGAGCGCCGCCGCCCACCTCGCGCCGCCCGCGCTGCGCCGCGTCGTCACGGACGGCGCGCCGACGCCGCGCGGCCATTATTCGCAGGCCATCGTGGTCGCGGGCATGGTGCATGTCTGCGGCCTGCTGCCGGTCGATCCCGAGTCCGGCCGCATCGTCGGCGCCGATGGCGCGGCGCAGATCGCGCGCGTGCTGCGCAGTCTCGATGCGGTACTGCGCGCCGCGGGTTCGGAGGCGGGCAGGGTGGTGTCGCTGCAGGTGTTCCTGTGCGACAGCGCCCTGTGGCCGGTCGTCAACCAGGCCTGCGCCGACTACTTCGGCGAGCATCGCCCCGCCCGCACCGTCGTGCCGATCAGTCCGCTGCGCGACGGCGCGCTGATCGAATTGAACGCCATCGCGCTCGCCTGAGCGCCATTTCTTCCTGCCCCTTTCACCACTATGACCGTTCATCCGCTGTTCGACCCTCGCGACTTCCGCATCCCCGAGGGTGTTTCCCACGTGTGCGCCGCCGGCGAGACGGCGTTCCTGCGCCGGCATGACGAGGCCTATGGCCGCTATGTCCGCGACAAATCCAGCGGCGCCCGCGGCCGCGCCGCGCAGGAGGCGCAGGTCGAGCGCGCGCGCCAGCAGGTGGCGGCGCTATGGGGCATGCCGGCCGGCGATATCGGCTGGGTGGGCTGCGTCGCCGAGGGCGTGTCGCTGGTGCTGGAAAGCATCGATTGGCGCCCGGGCGACAACATCTGCGCCATGGCCACCGAATATCCCTCGCTGGTGGCGCCGTTCCTGGCGCGACGCGACGCGCCCTACCAGGTACGGTTCGCCGACCCCGCCAGCGCCGCCGGCGTCGCGGCCCGGGTCGATGAGCGCACGCGCGTGATCCTGGTCAGCTACGTCTCGTACCTGAATGGCGAGCGCTTCGATCTCGGCCCGCTGCGGCGGGCGGCGGACGCGGTGGGCGCGCTGTTGATCGTCGACTTCACCCAGGCCTCGGGCTATCTGCCGATTGACGCCGAGGTGGCGGACTTCGCCTTCAGCGCCAGCTACAAATGGATGCTGGGCATGACCGGCGTCGCCACCGCTTGCTGGAACCGTCGCCGCCAGCCGGATTGGGCGCCAGCCACCGCCGGCTGGTACTCGCTGGCCAACGACAACACCCGCTTCGACGCCGGCATCACGCTGCGCGGCGACGCGCTGCGTTTCACCCGCGGCAATCCGGCCCACGCCAGCCTGTACGTGCTGTCCAGCGCGCTCGACTACCTGGCGCAGTTCGAGGCCGCCGCCGTCCAGGCGCACGTGCAGCGCCTGACCACCGACCTGCTCGGCCGGCTGGCGGCGTTGGGCATCGAGCCGTCGACGCCGGCCGATCCCGCCCGGCATGGCGCCAGTGTCTGCATTGCCCGTGCCGACGCCCGCGCGCTGCATGAAGCGTTGGACCGCGAGCAGGTGCTGACCTGGAACGGACGTGGCCGCCTGCGCATCAGCTTTCATGGCTACAACGGCACGGCCGACGTGGACCGGGTCGAGGCGGGGCTGGCCAAGGCCCTGGCCGAGGTCGCCGCGTAGGCGCTGCGTTGACGCGCGCTCAACGCGGCGCGCGGGCAACGCGCTGGCTGGCTGGCGCCTGCACGCGCCGCAGCGCGCGGCGCCGCCACCACAGCCAGAACCCGCTGATGCCGAGCGCGCCCAGCGCCAGGCCCAGCAGGGCGACGGCGGCTTCGCCCGCCACGCCGCCCAGCTCGCCGGTGTGCAGCGGATACAGGATCGAATTGATGCGCACGCCGGGATCGAGTTCGTTCCAGCGGTGCGCCGCCGCCACGGTCGCGTTGCGCGGATCGAGCCAGACCGTCGAGCGGCCGTTGGGGTGCGGATCGTCGGGCACCCGCATGCGCACCGCCAGCGGGCGGTCGGGGTGCGGGGTGTAGAGCAGGAAGCCGATCGTGGCGCCGGGAAATGCCGCCCGGGCCGCGGCCGCCAGCTCGTCCAGCGGCCGCATCGGCGCGTCGCCGGGCGCCAGCTTGGGCGCGGCGACGCGCGGCTGGCCGCTGGCGGCGGTGATCCAGCCGCCGATCGGACGCCAGGCCAGGTAGGCGCCGCTGGCGATACAGACCGCCAGCGCCAGCGCCAGCAGCGCGCCGCCGTTGCGGTGCACGTCGAACAGCGCGCGCAGGGCGCCCTTGTCGAACACCATGCGCAACGACGGCGGCCACTTGCGCGGCCACCACAGCACCAGTCCCGACAGCATCAATAGCAGATAGGCCAGCGCCGCCCAGGCCAGCACGGCCTTGCCGGTGCGGTCGAGCAGCAGGGCGCTGTGCAGGTTGTAGGCCACGGCGACGAAGCCGTCGTTGTCGCCGCGCCGGCCCTGTTCGCGGCCGCTGGCGGGATCCAGATAGACCGTGCCGCGCCAGGCCGCGCGCACGCGGACCTGCACGGTTTCGCCGGGTTCGCGCGGCGGCCTGAACGTGAATGCGGCCTGCGGGCCGAACTCGGCCGCGAGCGTGGCGCGCATCGATTCCAGCGAGGCCGGCTGCGCCGTCGCGGCGCCGGCCGCGACGAAATACGCCGGGTGCAGCCACTGGTCGAGCGGACGAGCCACCACCAGCAGCGCGCCGCTCAAGCCGGACAGGATCAGGATCCCGCCCAGGCCGAGCGCGATCCAGCGGTGGCAGAACAGCCACAGGCGGCGCGCCATGTGCGGGCCGCGCTCAGTACGCCAGGCGCGCCTGCACGTAGACCATGCGGGGCGCCCCGACCATGCGGCCGGCGTTGCTGTCGACGTTGCGGGTGTAGTAGCGGCGGTCGAACACGTTGTTCACGCCGAACGCCAGTTCGCTGCCCTTCCATTGCGGAATCTTGTAGCTGAGCTGGGCGTTCCAGACGCTGAAGCCCGGCACGCGGCCGTTGCTGGCGTCGGCGGTCTCGCGTTCGGTGTTGGCGGTGTCGGAGTACTGGCCGCTCTGCATCGTGGTGAAGACGTTGAAGGTCCAGTCGCGCAGGCTGTAGCGCCCGCCCAGCGTGCCGGTCTGGCGCGAGTAGAACGGCACGTCGTTGCCCTCGAATTCACCGGACTTCTGGATGGCGCGCACGTAGGTGTAGTTGGCGTAGACGTTCAGGCCGGCGAGCGGGCCGGCCTTGTCGAAGTCGTAGTCGATCGCGAACTCGACGCCGTTGTGCGTGGTCGCGCCCAGGTTGCGGAACACGGCCGGGTTGGTGCCGGGGATCGACAGGATCTGGTTGTCGAAGCGCAGGTTGAACGCGGTGAATTCGGTATGGACCTGTTCGCCCGAATAACGCAGGCCGGCCTCCAGCGTCTTGGCGACCTCGGGGTTCAGCGGGTTGGTCGCCGACATCGAGTTCAGCTGGGTGTACTGCACGGCGCCGAACGAGGTGCTGTAGTTGGTGTAGAGCGTGAGCGCGTCGTCGACCAGGTAGGCGACGTTCATCGACGGCAGCGCGCGGTTGTTGCGCACGTCGAACGGCGTGTCGTCGGTGGTGCCGCTGGGATTGCGGTTGCTGTGGATGCGCTCGTAGCGCACGCCCGGCGTCAGGCGCCAGTTGCCCAGGGCGATGCGGTCGTCCAGGTAGAACGAGTGGGCTTCGGTCTCGTTGTCGAACACCTGCGTGACGCCGACCTGGCGGCCGGTCGCCAGCGATTCCGAATAGCGCCGGTCCTGGCCGGTCTCGCGGATGTAGCGGTAGCCGACGGTGATGTCGTGCGTGGTGGGGCCCCATTCGACGCGCTGGGTATAGCGCGGCTCGATGCCCAGCACCTGGTTGTTGCGCGGCTGGAAGTCGTTGCGGCCGGTGGCGGTGTTGATCAGCGAGCTCTGGCGCGAGCTGTCGTAGTGGTAGACGCGCACCTCGAATTCCTGCGTGTCCGACAGCGAGTTCAGGTAGCCGACGTCGACCTGGTCGCGCTGGCCCTTCCAGTAGTCGGTGGGGCGGGTGTTCTGGAACGGATCGTCGCGGTACTGGGCCACCGTCAGGCCGCCCGGGGTCATCGACTTGACGTCGTAGTGCGAGAACTTGCCGTAGATCTCCGAGGTCGGGGTCAGCGCGAAGCGCCACTTGAGCGCGACGTCGTTGTAGCGGTCATGGCTGCTGTCGCGCCATTGCTCGCCGTCCATGCCGGAGTACATCAGCGCCACGCCCAGGCCGTTGTCGAACTGCGTGCCGAGAAAGCCGGTGTACTGGGTGTTGGTGCCGCCGTGGCTGAAGATGTTGTAGCGCGCCGAGGCATCGGCGGTCAGGCCGCCGGTGTTGGGGATCGAGCGCGTCTTGAAGTTGATCACGCCGCCCACGTTCTGCGGGCCGTAGCGCACCGCGCCGCCGCCGCGCACCACGTCGATCGATTCGATGTTGCCCAGGCTGGTCGGCGACATCACCAGGTTCGGCTGGCCGTAGGGCGCCATGGCCATCGGGATGCCGTCCAGCAGCATGGTGGTGCGGAACGAGTTGCGCGGGTTCAGGCCGCGGATGCCGACGTGCAGGCCCACCGAGCTGCCGCTGGCGCTGGTGCTGCCGCTGATCTGCACCCCGGGCACGCGCCGCAGGACGTCGGCCACGCTGGTCGCGCCGCTGTTGTTGATGTCGTCGCTGCGCAGCAGGGTGCGGGCGCCGCCGAAGGTCTGGACGCTGTTCTCCAGGCCGGTGCCGAGCCAGTCGGCGCTGACCTGGATCGCTTCCAGGGTGTTGGCGCCGGCGGCGCGCGGCGGGCGCACCACATAGCCCTGGCCCGGCTGCGGCTCCGCGCTCAGGCCGGTGCCAGCCAGCAGTTGCGCCAGGCCCGCGTCGATCGTGTAGCTGCCCTGCAGGCCGCGGGTGGTCTGGCCCGCTGCGTCCTCGGGACGGAACGACACCGTGATGCCGCCCGCCTTGGCGAAGGCGTTCAGGGCCTGGTCGAGTTGCCCCGCGGCGATGTGGAAGTCGCGCGCCGTGGCCTGCTGCGCCGCCTGGGCCCGCGCCGGCGGCGCGGCGGCAAAGGCGGCCGCCAGGGCGAAGGTCAGCGCCGCCAGGCGGGCGCCTTGTCCCGATTGGCGGGCGCGGGGGGATTGGAGTCGAAAGGCCACGGTTCACGTCCCTGGTTGATCATCAATGCCCGCTATGCCGGACGACCGATGGAAAAAGGGACAAGGGAAGGGAAGCTGAATTGAAACCAAATGAAACTGCTGGCCGGAGGGCAGGTCACGCGGCCGGGCTCGACAGCGTCACCCAATAGCGCGTGCGCTCGACCACCCGCAACCCCAGCGTCCTGGCCACGATCGCCAGCACCGCGTCCGTGTCCTGCAGGCGGAACACGCCCGAGACGCGCAGGCCGGCCACGGCCGGATCGCAGCGGACGACGCCGCGCCGGTAGCGCGAGACTTCCGCCAGGAAGGCGTCCAGCCGCATGTTGTTGGCCTCGATGACGCCGCGCGTCCATCCCGGCGCCTCGGGGCTGGCGGGCTGGCCCGGCAGGAAGGCGTTCGCGGTGAAGCGCAGCGACTCGCCGGCGTTGACGATGCGGGGGGCGCCGCCATTGCGCAGGGTGACCTCGACGCGATGTTCCAGCACCGTCAGCGCGGTCGTCGCGTCATCGTCCTCCGGCCGCCGCACCACGAAGCGGGTGCCGAGGGCGCGCAGGCGTCCCTGGGGGGTTTCGATGATGAAGGGCCGCGCCGTGCCCATGGGGTCGGACGCGGTGCGGACGTAGACTTCCCCGGCGCGCAATTGCAGCGTCCGGGTGTGCTCGGAGAAGCGCACGTCGACGTCGGTATCGGTGTTCATCTGCACCTGGCTGCCGTCCGCCAGCGTCAGGTCCTGGTGGCCGCCGACCGCGGTGCGGTAGGCCTGGCCGCCGTCAGGCACGGCGGCCAGGCGATAGCCCAGCCAGGCCGCGGGCAGCGTCACGCCCAGCGCCGCGACCGTGCGCAGCACCGCGCGGCGGTTGGCGCGGCGTTGCCGCGTCAGCAGGGGCACGCCCAGGGCGGGCGGCACCGCGTTGAATTGCTGGCTCAGGCGCTGCGCGCGCTGCCAGGCGATTTCGCGTTCGGGGTTGCCCTGGCGCCAGCGCTCGAAAGCCGCATGGTCTTCCGGTCCGGCCTCGCCCGAATGCAGGCGCACCAGCCAGCGGGCGGCCTCGCGGATGACCGTGGCGTCCGGGGACGGGGTGTTGATGGCGGCCATGGCGGATCAGTGTTCCATCAGGGTCAGGCAGATCTCGAAGCCCTGTGCCATGTAGCGTTTCACGGTGCGGTCGCTCAGTCCGGTGCGGGCGGCGATCTCGGCGTACGAAAGCCCTTCCAGTTGCGACAGGACGAAGACCTCGCGCGCCTGGGGCGCCAGGTTGGCGAGCATCTGGTCCAGCTGCTGCAGGGCCTGCTGCACGCCCAGCAGGACATCGGGCGAGGTTTCCATCCCGGGCGGCAGGGCCGCCACGGCCTCCAGCCAGGCGCGCTCCAGCGAACGGCGGCGCCAATGATCGTTGAGCAGGCCCCGCGCGATGGTCGTCAGGTAGGCGCGCGGTTGCCGCAGCGCGCTGACTTCGTGGGGTTTGCGCAGGACGCGGATGAACGTGTCGTGCGCCAGGTCGGCCGCCTCATCGCCATGGCCAAGCCGATGCCGCCACCACTGGCAAAGCCAATCGTAGTGATCTTCGCAGAATAGCTGGAGGGGATTGGACATGCTTGGGAGTCCCCGCGAGCAGCGGGGAGGACACGAGGAACCCGCGTCCCTGTGCCAGGTCCAGCGGCCGATATGCAGGAAATGATACCAAGAATTGTTCGCAGTTTCGAACCGCAGCCGCGACGTGTTGCGTGATTGCCATGCGACGCGCCATGCACGTTTTTGGTGCGTCGGCGAAGAAAAAAAGGAGCCGGATCACGGCGCTCGATGGCATGAACAGGCAGCCGGCTCAGGGCAATGCGGGCGGCGCCGCGCAATTGCCTTCGATCGTCTCGCCCGCGAAGGCGCGCTTGATGAAGGCCGTGGAGTCGGGCAGCGATCCGTTCACCGTAGCGGAGTGGTCGAACGCCGGATAGACATGCCACTCGACGCGGCTGCCGGCCGCGCAGGCCGCCGACACGCCCGATTGCTGGGCCTCGGGAAAGACGTCGGTGTCCTTGCCGCCGGTGCCCCAGAAAATGGGGATCTCCGTGTGCAGGGTGGGCGGATGCTTGAAGCCGGCCAGCTTGCGCGTGACGGCCGAGAGGTCCTGGCGGAAGCTGTTGTCCTTGTCCAGGTGATCGAAGCGGACCCGCTGCTCGACCTGCGGAAAGCAGGCCGTGCGGGTCAGCTCGAAGGCCGGCAGGGCCTTGTCGGACACGTATTCCTCCGGCTTGATCGCGGGATCGACCAGCTGGATCGCGTTCAGGTACACCAGGAAATAGGCGACCCGCTTGGTGTTGTTCATCGGCGCCGCGTAGTCGCGCGCCGACAGGTTGACGCCGGTGCCCACGGCGCCGGCGATGTCGAGTTCGGGGGCGTAATCCTTGGCGAAGGTGGCCGTGGCCACCACCGCGCCGCCGCCTTGCGACTGGCCGATCAGCACCGTGCGGGCGGAGACCGGGTAGTGCTTCTGGACGGCGCGGATGCTGTCGAGGATGCTGTAGGCCTCGGACCGCACATGCACGTAAGGATGCGCGCCCGGGGTGCCGAGGCCCTGGTAGTCCGTGGCGACGATGGCATAGCCCTGCGCCAGCCAGTAATCGAGATAGCGCGTATCGCGTTCGCCGCGCCCCGCGAACGACGGCGCGCAGACGTCGGCGATGCCGACGGTGCCATGGGCCCAGGCGAGCAGCGGCCAGCCGCCGGCCGGCGGCGTGCCGTGCGGCAGGTAGAGCGCGCCGGACACCGCGATCGGGGCCTGGCCGCCCACGCCATCGGTCGAGCTGTACAACAGGCGGATGTTCTGGCCGGCCTGCGCCAGGCTCTGGCGGGCGGTCAAGGCCTCGGCGCGCAGCAATTCGCCCGGCCGGCCGGGCAACGGCGCGTCCCAGCGGTAGAAGGCGGGCACGCCGCCATCGCCCGCGTCGGACACGACCTGCGCGGCAACAGGCGTCGCGGCCAGCGCGGCGCAAAGGCCGGCGATCAGCCAGCGGTTCGGTATCACGGTCATGCGCGGGTCCTCGATCTCGTCCGCGGGCAACGGTGCGCGGCGTCTGAAAAGTGTAGGAGGACTTGCGCGGCCCGCCGCCAGGAAGGCGGGCGGACGGCCCAGGGAGTTCTTTCAGTCGGTTCCGGAACGCGGCGCGGCCGGCTCCCGGGCGCGGGATTCCGCGCCCGGGCCGTCCGGCGCGCGGCGTCGGCGCAAGACATCGGCGTATGTGTTTTGGCGCCAATTTGTGCGAAAATTTCCCGCGATGCCGTCGGGACGGCGCGCGCCTGCATGACGTCCCTGACGGTCCGACGCCACCCCATGCGTCCGCCCGCGCCGGACGTCCACCTTGCCATCGCCCATGTCCGCACCGCTCGACGCCGCTCCCGCCACCGACCCCACGGCCCGTCACGACGGCCTGCCCCGCAAGACCGCCAGCGCCGCCGGCGTCGATCCCGATGCCGTGATCGGCTTTCTCGACGACGTCGAACAGGCCGGGCTGGACCTGCATGGCTTCATGCTGTTCCGTGATGGCGCGGTGGCGGCCGAGGGATGGCGCTGGCCCTACGCCGCGCACCGGCCGCGCAATCTGCATTCGGTGGCCAAGAGTTTCACGGCCAGCGCCATCGGCCTGGCGGTGCGGGAAGGCTTGCTGCGCCTGGACGCGCCCGTCATCGGCTTCTTCCCGGAGTTCGCCGAGGAGGCCCGCCAGCCAGGCCTGGAGGCGATGACGGTCGAGCACCTGCTGACCATGAGCGTCGGCCATGAATCGGAGACCTCGGGCGCGGTCTGGCGTGGCATCAAGACCAGCTGGGTGCGCGAGTTCTTCAAGATCCCGCTGGCGTACGCGCCGGGCGAGCGCTTCGTCTACACCAGCGCCGCCAGCTACATGCTGTCGGCCATCCTGACGCGCCTGACCGGCCAGACCATGCACGACTATCTCAAGCCGCGCCTGTTCGAGCCGCTGGGCATCGCCGGCGAAGCCTGGGACGTGGGGCCGGACGGCGTCAACCCCGGCGGCAACGGCCTGGTGGCGACGACGGCGGACCTGCTCAAGCTGGGCATCCTGCACCTGCAGGACGGCGCCTGGCAGGGCCGCCAGGTGCTGCCGCCGGACTGGGTGCGCGCCGCGACCCGCGCGCAGGGGCCGTCCGCCGGCTATGGTTATCAGTGGTGGGTGTATGACGATGCGACCTACGCCGGCATCGGCAAGTTCGTGCAGATGGTGCGCGTCTATCCCGAGCATGGCGCGGTGCTGGCGGTGATCGGCGCGATGAAGGGCAGTTCGCGCCTGGTGCCGCACATGAACGCGCATTTCCCGGCGGCGTTTGGCGTGTCGAACCCCGACGCCGCCAAGGATGCCCGCCTGGCCGCGCGCCTGGCGGCCTGGCAGCACGAGGATGCGGCCGCGCCGTGGAAGGCGCCGTTCCAGGCCGGTCAGGCGCCCGCGCAGCCGCGTCGCCTGCGCTTCACGGCCGCCGACAATGCCCAGGGCATCACCGGCATCGAACTGGACCTGTCCGCCGAGGGCTGCCGCTTCACGCTGACGGATGCCGACGGCCCCCATACGATCGTGGCCGGCTGGGACCGCTGGATCGAGGGCGTGACCGACATGCCGGGGCGCGACCTGCATCACGGTTATCACATCCCCGATTGCGTGGTGGTCGCGCGCGCCGCCTGGCTCGACGAGCGCCGCCTGCACATGACGTGGATCCTGCCGGAGACCGCGTTCCGCGACACGGTGCTGTGCGAGTTCGAGGGCGACACGCTGCGCTATACCCGCATGGTGAACATCAATAGCGGCGCGCTGGGCTACGACACGGTGGTTGCGCGGGCGGATCAACCGGCCTGAAGCGGGCGCGGGCCGTCCTGGGGCAGGGTCAGCCGGATCTCGAGCCCGCCGTCCGGCCGGTTGGCGGCCTCGATGGCGCCCTGATGCGCTTCGCTGATGGCGGCGGCGATGGCCAGCCCCAGGCCGCTGCCGCCGGCGTGGCGTGCGCGCGAAGGCTCGGCGCGCCAGAAGCGGTCGAACAGGCGCGGCAGGTCAGCGGCCGGCATGCCTGGGCCGCGGTCCAGCATGCGCAGCGTCAGCAGGGGGCCCGCCTGTTCGCAGCGGAACTCGATGACGCCGCCCTCGGCGGCGTAGCGCAGCGCGTTGTCGATCAGCGCGGTGATGACCTGGCCGATGCGGTCGCGGTCGGCCGTGACAGCCAGGTCGGCGGGCAGGCCGTTGACCGCCTGCATGGCTTGCGCGGCCAGTTGCGGCGCCGCCCAGCGGATGCGTTCATCGACCAGTTCGCGTAGCGCGAAGCGATCGGGGTGCAGTTGCAGCTGGCCGGCCAGCGCCAGCGAATAGATGCGCAGGTCGCTGACCAGGCGGTTGAGCTGCTCCAGCTGCACGATCGCCATGCCGACCTGTTCGAGGTCGCAGGGAAACACGCCGTCGGCGATGCCTTGCAGGCGACCCGTGACGCCGGTGAGCGGGGTGCGGATTTCGTGTGCGATGGCGGCGCTGGAGTCGCGCAACTCGCGTTCATATTTCTGCAGGCGGTCGGCCATGGCGTTGAAGTCGCGCACCAACTGCTGGATCTCGATGGGCGTGCCCGGCATCGCCCGCGCGCGGACGCTGAAGTCGCCCTCGGCGACCGACCTGGCCGCGCGCGTGACGTGGGTGACCGACTGCGACAACCGTTTTGCCGACCAGAGGCCGAACATGACGATGAACGGCGTGACGGCCAGGAGCAGCCCGAAGAAGACCAATAGGTCGTCACGCGCCGTCGGTTCGGAGTAGTACTGGACGTATATCTCGCCGAGCCGGCGCGCGTTGGCCGTGGGGTCCTGCTCCAGCGTCCGGACCTCGGTGCGCAGTTCGGGCGGCAGCCGCGCTTCGTTGCCCTCGTACCAGAGTTCGTAGCGGTACCACATGCCGAAGCTGACGAAGACGGCGGTGGCGATCGCCAGCGCGATCATGCGCAGGCTGACCCAGGCGCGAAACGACGAGGGACGCAGCGACGACGGGCGCAACCGGCGCAGGGGCATCATGCGCGCGAGAAGCGGTAGCCCACGCCCCTGACCGAATGCGGCACATGCGTGACGCCATGGGCTTGCAGCTTGCGGCGGATGTTGCGGATGTGCGTGTCGATTACGCGTTCGAGCGAATCGCTTTCGGGCAGGCAGGCATCGAGCAGTTCGATGCGCGAGAACGCCTTGGCCGGGGCGCTCATCAGCGTGGCCAGCAGGTTGAATTCGGTCAGCGTCAGGTCGATCGGTTCGTTGTGCGCGGGGGCGGGGCGTTCGGCATAGGCCTGCACCGCCTGCAGGTCCAGCGCCAGCCCATCACCGCGCAGCAGCGTCGGTTTGTCCACGCGCTGGGTGCGCCGCAGCACCGCCTGCACGCGCGCCACGACCTCCTTCGGGTTGAAGGGCTTGACGATGTAGTCGTCTGCGCCATAGCGCAGGGCGCCCAGCTTCTCCGCTTCGTCATCAAGCGCGGTGACCATGATGACCGCCACGTTGCCGCGTTGGCGTAACAGGCCCAGGACCGCATCACCGTTGCGCACCGGCAGCAGATAGTCGAGCAGGACCAGATCGGGCTTCCAGCTGTCGTGCAGCTGGATGGCCTGGTCGCCATCGCGCGCGATGGCCGTCGCGTAGCCATCGTGCCGCAGATAGGCGTCGAGCACGTCGGCGATCGAGGCGTCGTCCTCGACGATCAGTATTTTGGAGTTGGCCATGCGCGGATTCTAGCCCAGGCGACTCCTGGCGCAAGGCCTCGCGGCGGCCGCGTCCAGCCGTCTTTCCCGCTTCACGCAATCTTCATGCAGCGCGCACGGAATCTTCAGGCGCGCGTGACAGTATCCAGGCCGCCCGCCGCCGGTCCCCCGCGCCGGCAACGATGGGCGGGCCTTTCGGAGACACGCCATGCCCCCCCTTACGCCGCGCCGCAGGAATCTGCTGCAAGCCTTCATGTTTTCCTCGCTGGGCATGTTGCCCCGGCATGGCGCGTTCGCCATGTCGCGGTCCACGACGTTCAAACAAGTCGTGGTCATCGGCGCCGGCATGGCCGGCCTGGCGGCGGCGAGCCGGCTGCGGGCCGCGGGCCACGAGGTCGTGGTGCTGGAAGCCCGTGACCGCCTCGGCGGACGGATCTGGACCGACCGTTCCTGGGCGGACTCGCCGGTGGATCTGGGCGCGTCCTGGATCCACGGCGTGCGGGCCAATCCGGTCGCCCGCCTGGCCAGGAAATACGACGTTGCCACGACGGTCTACGACTTCGGCGACCTCGCCGCCAATACCCGCTCGGCGCCGTTGTACGAAGCCAGCGGCAGGCCAGTGCCGGCGGCGCAGGTCGAGCGTTTGAGCGAGGATCAGGAGGCCATCTCGGCGCGTCTGTCGGCGCTGGCCGAAACGGCGTCCGAGGCGTTGTCGCTCGACGCCGCGCTGCGCCAGGCGCTCGACGCGGGCGGCCTGGACGGGGCGCGCCGGGAAAACGTGCTGGAGTTGCAGAGCCGGATCATCGAGGACGATTACGGTGCCAGCATCGGCGAAGTGGCGGCGTGGGGGCTGGACGAGAGCGGCGGCTTCGGCGGGCGCGAGGTCGTGTTCCCGCAGGGCTACGGCCAATTGACCGATCACCTGGCGCGCGGGCTGGACGTGAGGCTGGGCCATGCCGTCGACGAGATCGACTACCGCGAGCCGCGCGTGCGCATTCATACCCGACAGGGCCTGTTCGAGGCCGACCGGGTCATGGTGACCTTGCCGCTCGGCGTCCTGAAGGAGCCGTCGGTCCGCTTCACGCCGGCGCTGCCCGCGCAGAAGCGCGAGGCGATCGAGCGCCTGGGAATGGGCGTC
Organism: Achromobacter sp. 2789STDY5608621; assembly: GCF_001299375.1. NCBI lineage: Bacteria > Pseudomonadati > Pseudomonadota > Betaproteobacteria > Burkholderiales > Alcaligenaceae > Achromobacter > Achromobacter sp. 2789STDY5608621. The sequence continues at coordinate 39,645 of NZ_CYTU01000027.1, forward strand.
TACAACAAGCTCTACCTGCGGTTCCCGCGCGCCTTCTGGGACGACGTGCCGGCATTTTCGCAGCGCGGCACGCGCCATGGCATGTGGGCCAACTGGTACGTCATGGACCGGATCGTGCAGGCGCCGGTCCTGTGCGCGCTGATCGGCGGCGATGCGGCGCGCCGCTTCGAACAGATGGGCGATGACGAGATCGTCCGCGATGCTGTCGAGCGGCTGGCCAGCATCTTCGGCGCGCGGGTGGAGGCGCCGGTCGGTCATCGCATCACGCGCTGGGCCTCCGATCCGTTTGCGCGCGGCAGTTATTCCTTCCCGGCGTTGGGATGCCGCGCCGGCGATCGGCAGGCGCTGGCGGATCCGGTCGACAACCGCGTGCACTTCGCCGGCGAGGCCACGCACGAACACTACAGCGGCACTGTCCACGGCGCTTTGCTGTCCGGCTGGCGCGAGGCCGCCAGGATCTAGCGTGACGGTCAGTCGCGGGAAATGTTGAACGCCGGCTGAACGAGCGTCACGGTTCGGTCACAAACGCCGACTACGATGCAGCAGCTCTGGCGCCTGCCGTCATCGCGGTGAACATCGCGGCTGTGTTCGACTATTCCTGCCATGACTCCCTTCCGACGCGCCCGCGGCGCCTGGTTCGTGACTCGCTGCCTCCTGCTCGCCGCCGCCCTGGGCGTGCACGGGCAGGCCGCGCGCGCCCAGGGCGGCGGCGATCTGCTTTTTTTCGACATTCCCGCCTTGCCGCTGGCGGAGGCGTTGCAACGGTTCACTGCCAGCACCGGTCATTCCGGGCTGTACGACAGCCGCCTGACCAAAGGCCGCCGGTCAAGCAGCGTGGTGGGCAACTACACCGCCGAGTCGGCTCTGCGGCTGCTGCTGCGGGATTCCGGCCTGCAGGCCCGCTACGGTTCCCCCGACACTTTCATCATCGCCGCCGACGCCCCGGCCGCCGCCCCGCAACCGACGCAGGCCCTGGCGGCGCGCAAGCGCTTCTACGGCAAGCTGCAGGTCGCCATGCGCGCTTTGCTGTGCGGCGATCCGGCCGTGCGTCCGGGACACTATCGCGCGGCGATCAGCCTGTGGTTCGGCGATGCCGGCCAGGTCCGCCGCGTGCGCCTGCTGGATTCGACTGGATCAGCCCAGCGCGATGCGTTGCTGGCGCAGCGGCTGGAGCGCTTGCGGCTGGACGAGCCCGCGCCGCCGGGCGTGAACCAGCCGGTCACGTTCGTCATCCGGCCGCAAGCGAGCGCTGCCGACGGAGACTGCCTTGCATCGTGAGGCGGCGGGCGCGCGCAAGTCGGGACGGGGGGCGTGATGGACGTCGGCCTGGCCGCCTTGCGCAAATCGCTGGTCACCCACTACGACCGGCTCAAGCGCCGTCTCGCCGCCCGTCTGGGCAACGACGAGCTGGCCAGCGACGCGCTGCAGGACGTCTACCTGAAGCTGGACGCGGTGGCCGCGCCCGACAGCGTGCGCCAGCCCGAAGCCTATCTGTACCGCATGGCGTTCCATATCGCCGTCGACTACGCGCGCTCGGGCGACGAGCGTCTGACGTCCGCAGAGACCGATGAGATTCTCGGCCTGACGCCGGATTCGGCGCCGGGCCCGGCGCAGATCACGGAGGACCGGCAGACGCTTCAGGTCCTGCTGGCGGCGCTGGAGCGCCTGCCGGTGCGTCAGCGCGACATCCTGCTGGCGCACCGGCTGGATGGTACGCCGCAGAAGGATCTGGCGCTGCGGTACGGCATTTCGGTGCGCATGGTGGAGCGCGAATTGCAGAAGGCGCAGGCGTATTGCCGCGCGCGACTGCCGTCCCCGAGACTGGAACGATGAACATCAGCCGTTATTTCACCTCCGCCGCCGAGGCGCTGGAGCTCGAGGCCGACACCTGGGTGCGGCGCATCCAGTCCGGCCACGCCACCCGCCGCGACGCCCTGGCGCTGCGCGAATGGTGCGCGCGCAGTGACGCGCACGCCGCGGCCTTTGAACGGGCGCGCCGCGCGTGGGCCGAACTGGGCGAGGCGGGCCGCGAGTTCCGCGCCCTTCATCCGCGCGCGGCGCCGGCCCCGTCCGGACGCCGGCGATTCCTGCGCATGGGCGTGGCGGGCGTGGGCACGGCCACCGCCGCGGTCGCGTTGGCGCCGCTGGGGTGGTGGTCGACGCTGGCCGGGCTGGGCGCGGACTACAGCACCGGCGTGGGCGAGCAGCGCACCGTCGATTGGGGCGGGCAGGCCGTGGTCGAACTGGATGCGCACACGCGCATGAATGTCTCGGATGGGCAGCGGCGCCTGGCCTTGCTGGAAGGGCAGGCCGCCATCCGTTGCCCGCAGGCGCAACAGGCCCTGACCGTGGCGGCCGGCGCGGGTGAAATGGTGGTGGACGCGGCGGCGGTGGGCGTGCGCCGCATCGGCGACCACGTCACGGTGACGTGCCTGTCGGGCCGCGTCGCGATCCGCCATCCGCGCGCCGACTTGGCGCTGGAGGCGGGGCAGCAGGCCGGCTACGACGCCGACACAGTCATGGCGCCGATGCGCGCCGACCTGGAACAGGCCATGGGCTGGCGCGAGGGCGTGCTTGTGTTCCGCGACATGCCGCTGGCCGACGCGGTGGCCGAGATCAACCGCTACCGGCCGGGCCGCATCCTGGTGCTGGGCGACGCGCTGGCGGCGCGGCGGGTCAGCGGGCGGTTCCAGATCGCGCGGCTGGACCTGGCGATCGACCGCATCAGCGAGGCCTTCGGCGCGCGCGTCAGCACGCTGCCCAAGGGTGTCGTGATATTGAGCTGAAATAAGCGCTGCAACAAAAACTTCACGAAAAAAGCGGTTCGGGTCCGGGATGGGAAAACACGACAGGAAGTAACGCAGGCGCACGTCCCGCTCCCATGCGGGGACGCGTCATCCGGTCCCTTACCTGAGTCCGTTTCCATGCCCGGCCCTTCCCGCTTCGCTTCCCGCCTTTCTTCCCGCTCCTCCGCCCGTGGCATCGCGCCGCGCCGCACGCCGCTGGCGTTGGCGTTGGCCTCGCTCGCGTTCGTCGGTGCGGGCGCGCAGGCCCAGCCCGCCGCCTTCAGCAGCGGCTGGTTCGCGGCCAAGAACGCGACGCAGGCCAATACCCTGGCCACCGGCCGCCTGCCCAATGGCTTGCCGGCGACTTCGCTGCCCGGCGGCGACCGCCAGGCGCAAGCCGCGCGCGAGCAGTTGCAGCGCTCGGTCGGCAACCTGGGGCGCACCGCCGCGTCGATCGCCGCGCAGCAGGCGGCGCAGCGCGCGGCGCGCGAGGCCGCGCTGGCCGCGGGCGGCGCCGTGCCGGACGGCCTGGCCGAGGGCGGCCTGAAGGTCGACGCCAATCCGCTGACCGCGGGCTGGCGCAACGCCAGGGCGCCGGTGCAGACCGCCGCCGCCGGCCGCGCCAAGGTCACCATCGAGCAGACCGGCGACAAGGCGATCCTGAACTGGGAGACCTTCAACGTCGGCCAGCGCACCACGGTCGAGTTCCGCCAGGATGCGTCCTGGGCCGTGCTGAACCGCGTCAACGATCCGAAGGCGCGGCCCTCGGTGATCCAGGGGCAGATCCAGGCCAACGGCACGGTGATGATCGTCAACCGCAACGGCGTGGTGTTCGACGGCGCCTCGCAGGTGAACGTGCGCAACCTGGTGGCGGCGGCGGCGCGCATCACCGACGCGCAGTTCCTGGACAAGGGGCTCTACAGCGCCGACGACAACACGCCCACCTTCGCCAGCGCCCTGGGCAAGGTGGAGCTGCGACCGGGCGCCAGCATCGAGACCAACCGCCCGTCGAGCGTGACGCAGTCGGGCGGCTACGTGCTGCTGCTGGGCCGCGAAGTCGACAATGCCGGCACCATCGCCACGCCACGCGGCCAGGCTGCGCTGGCCGCGGGCGACAGCTTCGTCATCCGCCGCGGACAGGGCACCGAAGGCAATGTGTCCTCGACCACGCGCGGCAACGAAGTGCTGCCGTCCGGCGACGGTATCGTGCGCAACCGCGGGTTGGTGCTGGCGCCGCTGGGCGACATCACGCTGGCCGCGCGCCAGGTCGAACAGGCCGGCGTGCTGGCCGCGACCACCTCGGTCGATGCACGCGGCACCATCCATCTGAATGCCTCCGGCGCCAACGGCGCCGTGACCCTCGCGTCCGCCGCGACCACCGCGATCCTGGTCGACGCCGACGGCGCCACCGCGCTGGACGGCCAGCGCGACAACCTGATGCTGCCCAGCGTCAGCGGCGGGCCGACCCTGGCGCCCACCGACGCCAACCGGCGCGAATTGTCGCTGGTGCAGATCCAGAGCAGCGGCGCCGTGGACTTCCAGTCCGGCTCGCTGACGCTGGCCACGGGCGGCCAGGTGGCGGTCAAGGCGGCCGGGCGCAGCCTGGTGCGCGACAGCGCGCAGATCGACGTCAGCGGGGCCATTGGCGTGGCGGTCGCGATGGAGTCGAACAACATCAAGATCAACCTGCAGGGCAACGAGCAGCGCGACTCGCCGCTCAATCGCGACAGCGGCCTGTTGACCAACAGCGATGTCTGGCTGGACCGCCGCGACCTGATCCGCGTGGCCGCGGGCAGCGGCGGCACCGACGCCGACCGCTGGTACAGCGGCGGCGGCCTGCTGGAAGTGGCCGGCTATCTCGGCAATCTGGCGGTGCCCGCCAGCCACTGGCTGGCGCAGGGCGGGCAGGTACGTTTCGAGGGCGCGGAGGTCGTCACGCAGGCGGGCTCGGCGATCAACCTGTCGGGCGGCACGCTCGACGTGCAGGGCGGCACCCTGCGCCAGACCTGGCTGCGCGGCGAGGACGGGCGCCTGTACGTGGCCGACCGCGCGCCGGCGGACATGCTCTACACCGGCCTGTACCGCGGCTACGAACAACGCTCGGAACGCTGGGGCGAGCAAGCCACGCGCCGCTTCTACAACCCGCTGCTGGCACCCGCCACGCGCTACGAGGATGGCTACACGGTGGGCCGCGATGCCGGCGCGCTGGTGGTCTCGACCCGCAGCGCGGTGCTGGAAGGCACGCTGGTTTCCGATACCTATCAAGGCGTGCGCCAGGACCGCGCGCCGCAGGCCGGGCTGGACGGCTACAGCCAGTCGCAACGCGCCGTGGCGCGCCGCGCGCAGCTGGTGGTCGGCAACAACCTGCGCTACTACGACAGCGTGACGCGCCAGGTCCATTACCAACTGGGCGCGACCGCGGATACCGTGGCCGAGGTGCGGCTGGGAACGGGCCAATCGCGCATCGCCGACGGCCTGGACCTGCAGGCCGCGTTGCCGCAGGACCGCGCCGGCAAGCTGTTCCTCGACACGGATCTGCTCAACGGCTTCGGCCTGGGCGGGCTGCGTATCGCCGCCAGCCGCGAGATCGTGGTCGATGGCGCGTTGCGCGGCGCCGATGGCGGCGAGATCACACTCTATGCGCCGCGCATCGACATCCGGGCCGACATCACCAGCCGCAGTGGCCTGATCCAGATCGGCAACGTGCTGCTGCAGCCGGGCACGCCGGGCCGGATCGAGGAGATCGCGCAGGCGCCGGCGGCCAACTCGCGCGCCTGGCTGCGCATCCTGGACGGCGTCACGCTGGACGCGCGCGGCACCTGGGCCAACCTGCTGCGCGACGGCGCAGGCTTGACGGGCCTGCCGACGCGCGATGGCGGCCGCGTGGCGCTGCGCGGCACGGGCGACGTGATCGTGGAAGCGGGCAGCGTCGTGGACGTGGCCGCGGGCGCGTCGGTGCTGCCGACCGGCAAGCTGGCGGGCGGCAAAGGCGGCAGCGTGACGCTGGCCGCCAATACGATGAGCCAGCTGGGAGGCAGCGGCGGCAACCTGACCCTGGCGGGCGAGGTGCGCGGCTATGGCGTGACGGGCGGCGGCACGCTGTCCGTCGTGAGCGGCGGACGCATCGTGCTGGGCGGCGAGGCCGGCGCGGACGCGACCGCGCTGCGCCTGGACCCGTCCTTGTTCCGCAGCGGCTTCGGCCGTTATGAGGTCAACGGCCACCAGGGCGTGACGGTCGCCGACGGCGCGGCCATCGATGTGCTGATGCCGGTGCTGCGGCTGGAGATGGGCACGGCGCAGGCGCCGGGCTCGGGCCTGGCGCCCGCCGACGTGCTGTCGTTGTGGACGCCGCCGCTCTATGCCGAAGATCCCGTGCGCGGCCGGCTCACGCAACGCGTCGGCGCCGATCTGGCGCTGAGCTCCGATCGCAACGCGGTCGGCGGCGCGATCCTGGTGGGCGAAGGCGCGCGGGTTAGCGTCGACGCGGGTCGTTCGCTGTCGTTGAAGGGCGCCGGCCAGATCACCGTGCTGGGCCGGCTGGAGGCGCGTGGCGGGCTGATCTCGCTGCAGGATGCGCGGCTGGTCGAGCAGCCGTATGCGCCGACGGCCAACCCGCGTTCGGTCTGGATCGGCGAGCACGCGGTGCTGGACGCATCGGGGAGCAGCCAGGTCGCGCTGGACGCGCAGGGCCGGCGCTACGGCGTGGTGCAGGCAGGCGGCGCCATCGAGATCGGCGGCCGGCTGGATTGGGAAGGCAACAGCTACGCCGGATCGCGGCCGATCGACGCGCATTTGATCGTGCGTCCGGGCGCCGTGCTGGACGCCTCGGGCGCGCAAGCCGTGCTGGACCTGCCGGGCCGTGGCGCGGTGCAGGTGGGCGGCGACGGCGGCCGCATCGTGCTGGCCTCGGCCAACAGCCTGCATCTGGACGGCACGCTGCGCGCGGCCGCGGGGGCAGCCGGCGCGGCGGGCGGCACGCTGGGCGTGTCGCTGGGCGGCGCCTTCTACCTGCGCGCCGCGTCGCCCGCTCCGGCGGTGCAGGCCGAACGCCTGCTGACGCTGGTGCAGCACCAGGGCGCCAGCGCGCTGGCCGACGGCCTGTTGCCCGGCCAGGCCAGCGCCTTGCTGGCCTATGGCAAGGCGCGCCTGGGCGTGGACCGGATCGCGGCGGGCGGCTTTGACAACCTGGCGCTGTACGCCAGCGTGCGCACCGAGGGCGACCTGGACCTGGCGATGGGCCAGAGCCTGCGCCTGACCGGCACGCTGTCGCCGTATGCGAATGCGCCGGCCGGCAGCGTGGTGCGCCTGAGCGCGCCCTACCTGCGCTTGAATGAAACGGCCTATGCGCCCCTGGGCGGTGGCGACACGTTGCTGCAGATCGCGCCCAGGGACCTGTGGCGCCTGCAGAATGGCCACCGTCTGGCGCTGGCGGCCGATCTGCTGGATGTGCGCGGCAAGCACGACATGCTGGGCTTCGAAGACGTGCAGGTGGACGTGAACGGCGACCTGCGCCTGTTGGCGATGGCGGACTTCTCCAGCCTGGCCTGGCGCAGCCAGCTGCGCGCGCCGCACCGCATGACGGTGACCGCCGCGCAGATCTACCCCGGCACGGGCGCAACGGGTCGCCTGGAGGTCGGCACTTACCAGGCCAGCTCGCCGTCCGGCAATGTCACGGCCTACGATCCGGACGCGGTCCTGACCCTGCGCCGCACCGCCGGCACGCAGCCGCAGGCGCCTGATTCGGTGTTCGGCAGCATCTCGTTCGCCGGCGCGCGCGTCGAGCAGGGCGGCGTCGTGCGGGCGCCGCTGGGCCGCATCGTGTTCGACAACGACCTGGGGCCGGCCGGCGTGGTGCGCTTCCTGCCGGGCAGCCTGACCTCCATCAGCGCACAGGGCCTGCTCATGCCTTATGGCGGCACGGTCGACGGCGTCAAGTATCTCTACGGCGGCCAGGAAGTGCGGCCGGTCGGCGTGGAAGGCGACATCCTGGGCGGCCTGCGCCGCGAGATCCTGCTGGCCGTGAAACGCGCCGAGGTGGACGAGGGCGCGGTGCTGGACCTGTCCGGCGGCGGAGAACTCACCGGCGCGGCGTTCGTGCGCGGCCGCGGCGGTTCGGTGGACGTGCTGCGTCATGCGCTGGCCGACGCCAACCCCGGGTTCAGCTTCAGCAATCCTGGCAGCGCGGTCTATGCGATCGTGCCGGGGTATGGCGCCGGCTATGCGCCGCTGGCGCCGGACGCGGGCGCGGGCGACCCGGCGGTGGGGCGGCGCGTCACCCTTGGCGCCGGCGTGCCCGGTCTGCCCGCGGGCACATACACCCTGCTGCCTTCCACCTATGCGCTGCTGCCCGGCGCCTTCCGCGTCGAGCTGGGCGCGCAGGGCTTCGCCGATGCGCCGGCGGCGCGCACGCGCGGCGGCAGCTGGGTTGCCAGCGGCTGGCTCGGCACCCGCGGCACCGGCCAGCAGGCGGTGCTGGCCAACCGGCTGCTGATCACGCCGGGCGACGTGGTGCGGCGCCATGCGCAGTACAACGAGACTTCCTATAACCGCTTCGTGGTGGCCGACGCCGCGCGCACGGGCGTGATGCGCGCCGGCCTGACCGTCGACGCCGGCACGCTGCAACTGGCGCTGAAGGCCGGCGCCGGCATGGACGGCCAGGCCGCCTTGCGCTTTGCCGGCAGTACCCGCTTCGGCGTGCCGTCAGACAGCGGCGGCTACGCCGGCGCCCTGGTGGTGACCGGCCCGGCGGCCGGGTTGGAGATCCTGGCGCCGGGCCAGGCGCCCACGCTGGGGGCGCAGGCCGCGGCCGTGTCGGCCGCCGACCTCAACGCGCTGGCGCCCGCCGCCATGTTCCTGGGCGCGAGCAAGATCAACTCCGCCGCGGGCATGCGCCTGTCGGGGCCGACCGGCACCCTGCTGGTGCGCAGCGGCGTCGAACTGTCGGCGCCGGAGCTGTTCCTGTACACCTCGGGCAGCGGCGGCGGCATCGTGGTGGAATCCGGCGCGACCCTGACCACCTTGGGGCGCGGCGCGGTATCGCGCGATGCGCGCGACGGTCTTTACTACGTCACCGACTTCGGCGGCGTCCTGGCGCTGTCCAACGGCCTGGTGAATCTGCTGCCGGTGGGCGACAGCGCGCCGGCGGCCATCGACGTGGGCGCCTGCCTGGCCAATTGCGCCGGCTCGACGCGTCTGCTGTCCGAAGGGTCGATCAGCGCGGCGACCAACGGCGCCTTTACCTTGCGGGACTCGGTGCTGTACGGCACCCGCAACCTGGCGCTGAGCGTCTCGGCCGTCAACCTGGGCAGCGCCGAAGCGCTGGCGCGGGCCGGCGCCGCCGGCAAGCTGCCGCCCGGCATGGGCCTGAACCAGAATGTGCTGGCCAACCTGCTGCGCGGCAACAGCGCGCTGGGCGCGCCGGCGCTGGAAAGCCTGATCCTGACCGCGGGCGAATCGGTCAACGTCTACGGCAGCGTGGCGCTCGACGCGCGCGGCGCGGGCGGTCGGTCGCTGCAGCGCCTGGTGCTGGGCGCGCCCGCCATCTACGGTTATGGCGCGGCGGGGGACGTGGCGACCATCGCCGCGAACGAATTCATCTGGGCCGGGTCGATCCCGGCCGACCGCAGCGGCAACGTGCCGTTGGGCTCGTCGAAACCGCAGGCGCCGGGCGGCGCCATCCTGGACCAGTTGGGGCACGGCCGGTTGAACATCGCCGCCGACGTCATCCGGCTGGAAGCGTCGCCGCTGCAGCTGCCGTCGCCGATGGTGGCGGCCAACCGGCTGGCGCTGGGCTTCTCGGCCGTCACCCTGGACGCCGCGCGCATGATCACCGGCAGCGCCAAGGGCGGCGTCGCGGTCTACCACGAGCAGGACGGCTACACCGCCGCCGACGGCTGGCGCTATCGCGGCGGCGACCTGCTGATTCGCACGCCGCTGCTGACCGGCGAGGCCGGCGCCGACCTGGCATTCAAGGCGGGCGGCGCGCTGCGTGTCACGGGCACCGGCGTGGCGCCCGAAGCGCGCAAGGCGCTGGGCGCCAGCCTCAGCCTGTCCGGCGGCAGCGTCGCCGTGGATACCGCGGTGGTGCTGCCCTCGGGCAAGCTGGCCATCAAGGCCGACGGCGACATCGCCCTGGGCGCCGGCGCGCGCATCGACCTGGCCGGCCGCGAGGTGCCGCTGTTCGATGTCGCCCGCTACAGCTGGGGCGGCGACCTGGAATTGCACAGCGTGGCGGGCAACATCACGCTGGCGGCAGGATCGGTCGTGGACCTGTCGGCGCGCCACAACCGCGGCGGCCGCCTGCAGGCCATCGCGCTGGGCGCCGACGCGGGCCGCATCGACCTGGCCGGCGCCGTGCTCGGCTCGGCCTCGGGCCTGTACGACGCGGGCGGCACGCTGGTGCCGTACGACAGCGCCGAAATCGTGCTGCGGGCGCAATCGCTGGTGGATTTCGCCGGCCTGAACACCCGCCTGAACAATGGCGGCGTGACCGGCGCGCGCCGCTTCCAGATCAAGCAGGGCGATCTCACCGTCGGCGACGAGGTGCGGGCGCGCCATGTGGAGATCGTGCTCGACGGCGGCAGCCTGACGGTCAATGGCCGCATCGACGCCAGCGGCCAACAGGTCGGCAGCATCCGCCTGGCCGCCAGGCGCGACCTGATCGTCAACGGCCTGCTCGACACCCACGCCACCGGCCTGCGCGTCGACAGTTACGGCCAGGTCATCGACAGCGCCAACCGCGCCATCGTCGACCTGACCGCGCGCGAAGGCACGCTGACCTTGGGCGCCGGCGCGCGCGTGGACCTGCGCGCGGGCACCGAATCGCCGCGCCAGGATGGCGTCGCGCGCGGCACGCTCGACCTGAACGCACGCCGCCTGGGAGGCGGCGCCGAGCGCGGCGCGATGGCCGGTTCCGGCGACGGCGCCAACGACGTGGCGCTGGTGGTGGCGGGCGCGCCTTCCATCCTGGGCGCCCGGACCGTGGCGGTGAACGCTTTCCGCCGTTACGACGACGCGCCGCTGGCCAGCGCACCGGACGTCAACGGCAAGCGTCCGCAGGAAATCACGCAGGGCTATCTCGACGGCATCGACCGCGAGAGCCAGGCCTTCATGCATGCCGCGCTGGGCAACGCGGCGCTGGGCGCGCGCCTGGCGGGCCTGGCCGGCTACCGTCTGCGGCCTGGCGTGGAGGTCGCGAGCGCCGCCGCCGATGGCGATTTGAGCGTGGTCGGCGACCTGGACCTGTCGAACCACCGCTATGGCCCCAATGCCGACCGGTTCACGCCGGCTTTGCGCGGCTATGGCGAACCGGGCGTGCTGGTGTTGCGCGCCGGCGGCAACCTGAACCTGTACGGCAGCATCAACGACGGCTTCGCGCCGCCGCCTGATTCCCCCGACGACGCTTCCGGCTGGAAGCTGGTCGAGGGCCGCTTGCCCACCACGCCGCTCACCCCGGTCACGCCGTTCGGCGAGGACCTGGTGGTGCCGATCGGGGGCATCAGCCTGGAAGCCGGCACGCGCTTCCCGGCCGGCCGGGCGCTGAACTACGACCTGTCGGCCAAGGCCACGACCCTGCCCGCGGGCACGGTGCTGCCGGTCGCCATGACGCTGGACGCACCGGTGACCCTGCCTGCCGGCCTGGTGCTGACCGGCGACGTGACCGCGGCCGACGGCAGCGTGCTGCGGGCTGGCACGGTGCTGGCCAATGCGCTTGCGCTGCAGGCGGGCGCCAAGCTGGGCGCCGGCTTCGTGCTGCGCTCGCAGGCCGCGATGCGCGCTTTCATCTGGCCCAAGGGCGTGGCGCTGCCGGCGATGCTGGAGGCCGCGACCCGCGTGACCCTGGCGCAAGGCGCGATCATCCCCAGCCAGACCCGCGTGGTCCTGCTCAATGGCGAGCCGGTGAACCTGCGGCCGCAGGGACCCGACGGCAAGCAGGGGCGCAACTGGGCGCTGGCGCCCATGCTGGGGCCGGGCGCGACCGCCTGGGATCTGACGCTGGTGGCGGGCGCCGACCTCGCCTCGGCCGACCTGCGCGCGCGCAACGTGCTGGGCACCGGCGACATCGTGCTGGCCGATACGCACCATGGCGTCGCGGCGCGCGCCAAGGAAACGATCACGACCGTCTTCATCGGCGACCTGATCATCACGCGCCAGTTTGTCGAGGACTGGGGCGAATCGGAAAGCCTGATCGGCCGGCTGGCCAAGGAAGTCGCCGCGGAAATGGGCTTCGGCGGCGAGGCCGACCTGTGCGGCATGTCGCCCGCGTATTGCGCGCCGGCGCCGCGCCGGGTGTCCGAAGCGGGGTCGGTGCGCTGGCATGGCGACGCCAGCTGGGCCGGCCGCACGGTCGACGAACTGGCCGCGCTGCTGGGCAAGACCGCGGACGAGGTCTGCGTCGACGCCAGTTATTGCGTCGGCGGCAAGGCCGAGACCACCATCACCCGCGAGTATCGCTACGGCTTCGGCTCGCCGGCGTTCAGCGTGCTGCGCACCGGCGCCGGCGACCTGACCCTGCTGGCTGGCCGCGACGTGGCCATGACGTCGATGTATGGCGTCTACACGGCCGGCGCGCCCACGTCGCTGGGCGCGCGCGACGCCGACTACAACCTGGCGCGTGGCCATGACGGCAAGTTCGGCGGCCCGCTGGGCATGATCCTGGACGACCACAAGTACGACGCGGCCATGGCCGCCTACCGCGCCTGGTATCCCGACGGCGGCGGCAACCTGGTGGTGCAGGCCGGCCGTGACATCCACGGCGACGCCTGGGCCAGGGAAACGCTGACCGCGGGCAAGGATGACACGCTGGGCGGCCGGGCCCATTACGCCAGCGCGACGACCGGCAACTGGCTGTGGCGCCAGGGCGTGATCGGCATGCCCGGCGTGGCGGATATCGCGCCGGCCTGGTGGATCAACTTCGGCACCTACGTGTCGGGCGGCAGCGTCTCCGAGCGCGAACCGCGCCTGGTCGGCTTCACCGGCTTCGGCACACTGGGCGGCGGCAACGTCAGCATCAGCGCCGGGCGCGATGCCGGCGTGCGCGATGCGCGCGGCGACGCGCTGGCGGCGCAGGGCGGCGTCGTGCCGCGCACGCAGGGCCTGAGCGCCGCGGTCGGCGGCACCGGCCGGCTGGTCGATGGCAAGCTGGTGCTGACCGGCGGCGGCGATCTCGACCTGCGCGTCGGCGGCAGCCTCAATCCCGGCCTGCGGGCCACGCAGATGTCGACGCTGTTCACCAGCGGCTCGGGCGGCGGCGATAACCTGGATCTGAACGGCGTGCTGGTTAACCTGCGCGGCCGGCTGGTCCTGGATGCCGGCCAGGTCGGCGGCCTGTCGCCGAAGTTCGGCGATGGCGCCGGACTGCGCGCGCCCGATCCGTTCGCGCTGGCGGGCGGCGTGCCGCTCGGCGCGCCGCGCCTGGTGCTGGGCGACGCCACCGCCTGGATCGACACCCGGGGCGACCTGGTGCTGGGCGCCGTCAGCGACCCGGGCCGCGTGGCGCCCCTCAATAGCAGCCCCTACCTGAAGGCCGGCGCCACCACGGCGACGCCGGGCGGCGCGGAATCCTGGTTCACGCTCTGGACGCCGGCGACGGCGGTCAACCTGTTCTCGGCGGGGGGCAACCTGTCGCCGATGTCGGCGTCCAACAGCCTCTCCTTGGGCAGCGAAGTGGCGGCAGAGAGCCCGGGCGGCCAGGCCAAGGCCAACTATTACGTCTATCCGTCCATCCTGCGCGCCGTGGCCGCAGGCGGCAATATCGTGCTGGCGCCCGGCGTCGGCAACGCCGCCACCGCCAACACCATCCTGCTGCTGGCGCCGTCGGCCGGCGGCCAGCTCGAACTGCTGTCGGCCGGCTCCATCCTGGCCCAGGGCGGCCATGCGGTGTCGATGTCGGGCGCCGACACGGCCCTGCCGACCCCGATGCGGCCCGCGTTCACGGCCTACGCCCTCGACGGCGGCGGCGCGCCGCAGCTCGGCAACCGGGCGGCGGACGGCGGCGTGGTGGCCGAATCCGCGAGCAGCAAGCCGTTGTTCGTGTTCGGCCCCAACACCGCCACCGATCGCAGCCTGCATCCGGACAACGGTCCGGTCGCGAGGTTCTATGCCGTGAATGGCGATATCGTCGGCCTCAGGAGCGGCGGCGTCTCGACCCTGGTCAATATCGCCAACGAGCCGGAACGCCGCGTGCTGTCCTGGCACGAGGCGGCCTTGCCGGTCTCGGTGCGCGCCGGCCGCGACATCCTGAAGCTGGACGTGACGGCGCTGCACAACGATTCGCGCGACCTGTCGCTGATCCTGGCGGGCCGCGACATCGTCTACGCCAACGCGCAGGTGGCCGGTCCCGGCACCTTGCTGGTGCAAGCCGCCCGCCAGGTGCGGCAGGACGACGCGGCCAGCGTGCGCAGCCTGGGCGCCATCGTGCGCGGCGACGCCCGGCCGGGCGCCGACATCGCGGTGCTGGCCGGCGTCGGCGCGGCGGGGCCCGATTACGAGGGCTTCCTGGCGCGCTATCTGGACGCCGAGCGGGCCCTGCCGGCGGGGGCCGGCCTGGCCTCGCGTCCCGACAAGGTGGCGCGGGCCTATGGAGGCGAGCTGACGCTGGCCGACTGGCTGCGCGAGCGCTTCGGCTACAGCGGCGACGAAGCCGGAGCGCTGGCGGAACTGGCGCGCCAGCAGTCGCTGCGCGACGCCGATCCCGACCGGGCACGGCGCGACCTGGCCCGCGATTTCGCGCAGGACAGCGGGCTCTACCTGGTGAACTGGCTGCGTACCCGACACGGCTACGCGGGCGGCGAGGCCGGCGCGCGCGCCGCGCTCGAGGCGCTGCCGTCGGCCGAGCGCGGCATCTATGCGCGCCAGCTGTTCTTTGCCGAACTCAAGCTCGGCGGGCGCGAGTACAACGACGACGCCAGCGCGCGCTTCGGCAGCTACCTGCGCGGCCGCCGCGCCATCGCCGCGCTGTTCCCGGCGGTCGATGCCAACGGCGCGCCGATCCGCTATGACGGCGCCTTCACCATGTTCGGCGGCGCCGGGCTGCGCACCAATTTCGGCGGCAACATCCAGCTGCTCACGCCGGGCGGGCAGCAGGTGCTGGGGGTCGAGGGCGTGGCGCCGCCTGCCAGCGCCGGCATCGTCACGCAGGGGCAGGGCGACATCCAGCTCTATGCGCTGGGCAGCGTGCTGCTGGGACAGAGCCGCATCATGACCACCTTCGGCGGCCACATCCAGGCGTGGTCGGCCGAGGGCGACATCAACGCCGGTCGCGGCGCCAAGACCACCGTGCTGTACACGCCGCCCAAGCGCGTCTATGACGCCTACGGCAACGTCACGCTGTCGCCCACGGTGCCTTCCAGCGGCGCGGGAATCGGCACGCTGGCGCCGATTCCCGAGGTGCCGGCGGGCGATGTCGACCTGATCGCGCCACTGGGCACCATTGACGCGGGCGAGGCCGGCATTCGGGTGTCGGGCAACGTCAACGTGGCGGCGCTGCACGTGGTCAACGCGGCTAACATCCAGGTGCAGGGCGACAGCAAGGGCGTGCCGGTGGCGGCGACGGTCAACACCAATGCCCTGTCCAGCGCCAGCGCCGCGGCCTCGTCGGCCTCCAGCGCGGCGCAGGACGTGATGCAGCGCGACCGGGCCGCGGCGCGGCAGTCGATGCCCTCGATCATCTCGGTGCAGATCCTGGGCTACGGCGACGAGCAGCCGCCGGCCGGCGCGCGGCCGCCAGGCCCCGCGGCCAACGCCGGCCAGGATCCGCTCTACCGCGCGGACAGCGTGTTCCAGATGGTCGGCGACGGGCCGTTGACGACGGCGCAGCAGGCCGCGCTGACGCCGACCGAACGGCGCAACTGGCAGCCATGACCGCCGCCCTGTTCGACGCGCGCCCGGCCCCGGGCGGGGCGCGCGCCGCCAACGCGGGCGAGCCGACCGCGCTGCAGCGCTTCATCGCCAGCCACTACGACGACCTGCGCTGTCGCCTCGTGACCTACCTGGGCTGCGAGGACCTGGCGGGCGACAGCCTGCACGACGCCTGGCTGCGCCTGGCTTCCTGCGGAGCGCGCGAGGTGAGCAACCCCGGGGCCTATGTCTTTCGCATGGCCTGCAACCTGGCCATCGACGGCATGCGCCAGGGCTGGCGGGAGATTGGCCAGGAGGGCGACGAGCAAGGCGTCTACGCCGACGAGGCGCCGGGGCCGGCTCAGGTGGCCGAGGCCCGTTCCGAACTGTTGTCGTGCCTGCGCGCGATGCAGGGGCTGCCGAGCCGGCGCCAGGCGATCCTGCTGGCGCGCAGCGTCGAGGACCTGTCGCCGCGCGAGGTGGCGACGCGCTATGGCATCAGCGTGGATCGTGTCGGCGGGGAAGTGAAGCGGGCCCGCCAGGCGCTGGCCGCGCCGTCCTGGGCGCGCGCCAGCCGCCTGTCCGCGCAGCCTGCGTGAGGTCAGACCGGCCCGGCCGCGCCCTGTTCCTGCTTGGCCAGTTCCTTGATGCGTTCCTGCACCTTTCTGGCGACTTCTTCCTTCTGCGCGGGCGTCATCGCGGCATATTGTTCCTTGGTGATGCCGAGCGACTGCAGGATCTGCGTGAACAGGCGTTCCGCCGGCGACATCGTCAGGTAATCCTGCAATTCCTGCTCGGCGTCGGACGGCCCCTGGGCGGCCAGGCCCAGCTTGTGGCGGCTGGCGTCCGCGTCCTGCGCGTCCTGCAGCGTCGCGGCGAACGATTTGCCGCCGGCGCCGGCGGCCATGGCCGGCTTGCCGGCCCAGGCGCCCAGGGCGCTGCCTGTCGATTCGACTTTGTTCACAGTCCATTCTCCGGTGATTGGTTCACCCGGCATTAGACGGCGGGGGCGTCGTCCTCAATGTGCCGAATTTGGCGGTGAACCTGGCCCTTACTTGCTGTTTGACGACCGGCTGGCGCATCCGGCATTGCCGTCCCGCCTGCGCATGCGGGGGAGGGGGGGATGCCGCCACGCCGCCGTATACTCGATACGCAGTTTCAAGCGACTCATCGCGATATGAGTTTTTTCTCAACATCGGGGAACCGCCGGGGATGACCGACAAGGCCGCCAAATCGCTGTCGCTCAAGCAGCTGGAATTGTTCATCGCGCTGGCGTCCTCCGACAATATCGCCAGCGCCGGCGCGCGCCTGGGCATGACGCCGTCGGCCACCAGCCACGCGCTGAAGACGCTGGAACTGACGCTGGGCGCGCCCTTGCTCGACCGCAATGTCAGCGGCGTGCAGCTGACCTACGCGGCGCAGCAGATCCTGCCGCACGTGCGCGACATCTTCACTTCGTTGCAGGTGGTGCGCGCCACCGCCAGCGCCAGCGCGGGCCTGCGCGCCGGCCTGCTGACGCTGGGGTCGCTGGGGGCCAGCTCGTCGCTGAACATCCTGCCGCCGCTGCTGGAGATGTTCAAGGCGCGCTATCCGGGCGTGGACGTGTTCGTGACCGAGAAGCCCGACCCGGAGATGGAGCGGGCGCTGGTCGAGCGCCGCATCGAGATCGGCGTGGTCGCGCTGCCCAAGCCGGACTTCGACACCCTGCCGCTGGTCACCGACGAACTCATGGTGGTGCTGCCCGTGGGCCATCCGCTGGCGCGGCTCGCCGTGATTGGCGTCAAGGATCTGGCCGACTATCCGCTCATCATGACGCGCGCCGGCTCCCAGCCGGTGATCACGCGCATGTTCGAGCGCGCGGGCATCGCGCCGCGGATCGCGCACGACCTGTCGCAGATCATGTCGATCCTGGAATTCGTCGCGCGCGGCCAGGGCATCTCGGTGCTGGCGTCGCTGGTGCTGCCGCGGCGTTACGACGGCCTGGTCTACCGCAAGATCAGCCCGGCCGCCAAGCGCCGCATCGGCCTGGCCTGTCTGAACGAAAGGAAACTGTCGCCGGCCGCGCACGCCTTCTGGGCGATGGTGCGCGAGGCCGCGCCGGGCCTGACCTTTCCCGTGATGTAGGCGCGCGCCTTCTCAGGCGGGGCGCTTGCGGGCCAGCGACTTGGCCAGTTTCCAGAACGCCGCGGCCGCCGGCGAGAGCCGGCCCTCGTTGAGGCAGGCCAGCCCGACCCGACGCGAGGTCTGCGGCGTCAGCGGCTTGTAGACCACGCCATCGTATTTCGCGGGCAGGGCCAGCGCCGCCACCACCGAGATGCCTTCGCCGCGCGCGACGAAGTCGAGGATGGACAGCATCTGCGACAGCTCGTGCGTCACCTTGAGCGTGACGTCGGCGCGGCTGAACATCCTGGCCACCAGGCCCTGCGAACCCGCGTGGGTCAGGATGAAGGGGAACTGCGCCAGCCGCCTGACCTCGATCGTGTCGGCGGCGGCCAGCGCGTGGTCCGCGGGCACCACCGCGACCAGCTCGTCGTGGGCGATGGCCAGGGTGTCGAACTGTGGCCTGGGCAGCGTGACCACGCCGATCTCCAGGCGGCGTTCGATCAGGTCCTGCTCGATGTCGGCGTCGGCCTTCTCGAACACGCGCAGGTCGATGCCGGGATAGCGCTGGCGGAATTGCCGCAGCAGCGGCGGCAGCAGCCGCAGCGACGAACTCAGGCCGAACGAGCCGATCTTCAGCACGCCGCTTTTGAGCCCCTCGCTGGCGCTGGCGGTGGCCTGTATCAGCTGCAGGGCCGCGAACAGGTCGCGCACGTGCGGCAGGATCTGCTGTCCGGCGTGGCTCAGTTCGAGCTGCGGCGCGTTGCGGTCGATCAGCATCACGCCCAGCGTGGACTCCAGCGCGCGCAGCGCGTGGCTGGTGGCCGACGCGGTCATGCCGATCCTGGCGCCGGCGCTGGCGATGCCGTCGGCGCCGGCCAGGGATAACAGCAATTCCAGCTGGCGCAGCGTGGGCGCGTTGGGACCGAGAGTGGAATTCATATTGAATTCAAATTCAATTGAGATTGAATCATGTGAATTCTAGACTGATTCCTCTCATGCAGGACCGCGCCCATGTTCGCTCCCATTGCCGGTTTCCGGGCGTGCGCGTCCATCTGGGCCGGCAGCCCCCAGCCGGCGTTGCGCCGTTACCCAGCAGCTGGGTGGCGCAATAACCGGCCAGGATGCGCGAAAGCATCGAGGATGCGCACCCCATCGAACGTGCCAGGGGGCAACGGCCGCATGCCAGCTTGCATGGGCGATGTCGGGGCAGTCTAGAATTCACTCCGCTCATTTTCAATTTAGTTTTCTTCAAGAACCACACATGAAAAACACATTGATGGCCACGCACCTGCGGCTGGTCGGCATGGCGGCGCTGTGGGGCGCGTCGTGGTCGTGGGGCAAGGTGGTGGCCCAATCGATGGCGCCGCTGGCGGCGGCCAGCCTGCGGTTTTTGTTCGCCAGCGTGGTCCTGCTGCTATGGATGCATCGCGCATCGGCGTTGCGCGACCTGCGCAAACTGAGCGGACGCCAGTGGTTCGGCCTGACCGCCGCCGCCATGGCCGGCGTGTTTGGCTATTCGAGCTTCTTTATGTTGAGCCTGCAGTTGGTGCCAGCCGGCAAGGCCGCCATCGTGGTGACGCTGAATCCCGGCGCCACGCTGCTGCTGGCCGCCATCCTGTTCCGCGAGCACCTGAACCCGGCCATCCTGGCCGGCATGGTGCTGTCGGCCATCGGCGCCTACATCGCCATCAGCGGCGGCTCCAGCGCCGCCCTGCCGGGCACGCTCGGCATCGGTGAACTGCTGCTGCTCGGCTGCGTCGCCTGCTGGGTCGCCTATACACTGATCGGCCGGCTGGTGCTAAAGGGCATGGACGCGCTGACCACCACCACGGTCACCACCGTGATCGGCGCGCTGATGCTGCTCCTGGCCAGTCTCGGCTTCGAAGGTCCCGCCGCCTGGCAGGCGCTCGGCAATGCGCCGCTCAAGGCCTGGGGCAGCCTGGCCGCCCTGGCCTTCGGCGCCACGGCCATCGCCTACGCCTGGTACTTCGAGGGCGTCAAGGTGCTGGGCGCCGGCGCGGCCTCCGGCTACATCACGTTGGTGCCGGTGTTCGGCGTGCTGTTCTCCAGCCTGTGGCTGGGCGAGGCGACCAGCCCGAGCCTGTTCCTGGGCGCTGCCCTGGCCATTTCGGGCATGACGCTGATGCATCTGGGCCGACGCCGGGCGGAGCGGCGCAGCCATGGGAGTCGTGCATGCCGATAGATTTCGAGCCGATCGAGCAGGCGTTCATGCAGACCCTGCGCGCGCAGCCCGCGTTCGCGGGCTGGAAGAAGCGGCGCAAGCGTTGCCTGTGGCGGGCGCTGGCCGACGGCGTCGAGCAGGGCGTGGAACTGCTGCGTTACCGCGACTCGTTCGAGAATCGCCAGCTGGTGTCGCTGGGGCTTTACGTGTCGGTCCCGTGCGAGCGTGAATGGCCGGTCTACGTGCCGCCGGACGTGTGGGACAAGGGGCGGCTTTACCGCCGCGCCTGCCTGGCGCCGGGGCAGGGGCTGGTCGGCGAGGCCACGTTAGGCAGCGGCGCGGTGATCGAGCTGTGTTCGCCCGACGACCTGGCGCGCTGGCTGGCGGTCTTGCCGGCCGATATCGAGCGCTATGTCGGCCCCTGGTTCAGCCAGTACGACACGCTGGCCACCGCGTCGTACGAGTACGAGATTCCACGTTGGCGCCTGCAGCAGGCCGGCCTGCTGCCGTAGCGCCGTCCGCGCCGTGGGGCGGCCTGGCGCCCCTGTACGATGAAATGACAGTGCTGTGGGTATCATGCAACCCTCAGGCGCTGACGGCGGCCACGCCCGTCGCCCCATTTCCGCAGAGACCAGGAGTACCCATGATTCGATTGCACGCGCCCAGCCGCTTCCTTTTTGCCGTCGCCGCCTTGCTGGCGGCCACCGGCAGCCACGCCCAGGGCCCGGACCGGCCCGCCGTGCTCAAGGCGCTGGAGGCGCGCGGGCTGCGCGTCGTGGAAGAGTTCAAGGTCGGCGGCGACCTGCGCGCGTTCGCCGGCGTGGCGGGCGACCAGCCGGTGGCGATCTACGTCACCCGCGACGGCAACGCCATCGTCGGCGCCCGCCTGGACGCCGAAGGCAAGCCGCTCGACGAAGCCAAGCTGGAAGCGCTGGTCAGCAAGCCGATGGGCGACCAGGCCTGGGCGCAGCTCGAGAAATCGACCTGGGTGCTCGACGGCAAGAAGGATGCGCCGCGCATCATCTACACCTTCAGCGACGCCAACTGCCCCTATTGCCACAAGTTCTGGGAAGCGGCGCGGCCGTGGGTCGATTCCGGCAAGGTGCAGTTGCGCCACGTGCTGGTGGGCGTGATCCGTCAGGACAGCCCGGCCAAGGCCGCGGCCATCCTCGGCGCCGCCGATCCGTCGGCGGCCCTGCTGGAGAACGAGCACAAGTTCAACGCCGGCGGCATCACCCCGGCCAAGAGCGTGCCCGACAACATCGGCAAGATGCTCGACGACAACCAGGCCTTGATGGTGTCGCTGGGCTTTCGCGGCACGCCCGGCATCGTCGTGCGCGACGACGCCGGGGCGATCAAGAAGTACAACGGCATGCCGCAGGCCGCCAAGCTGGCCGAGGTGTTCGGGCCGCGTTGACGCGGCCCGTTCGGCGTCGTGATCGCCGCGGGGCGGTCCGGCGCAAGGCGGCCGGACCTGTCGGTTCAGCCCTTGCGGCCGGCGGCCTGCAGGATCAGATCGGTGATCTCGTCGGGATGCGACAGCAGCGACAGGTGGCCCGACGCCAGTTCGATGGTGTGGGCGTTCATGCGCTTGGCCAAAAAGCGTTCCAGCTCGGGCGAGGTGGTGCGGTCGTTGGTCGAGACCGCGTACCACGTCGGTTTGTGGCGCCAGGCGGCCTCGGTGGTGCGCGAGGCGAACAACGTGTCCGAGATGCGGCCCTGTTCGGCGTACAGCACGCGCGCCTGGACCGGGTCGAGGTCGCCGGCGAAATCATGCAGGAAGGCCTGTTCGTTCAATTGCGCGTAGCCGCCCGACTTGACCAGCCCGGCGCTGGCGGGCGGGGTGGGGAACCTGGCGGCCAGCGCGGCGTAGTCTTCGCCGGCGTCGGGCGCGCGCGCCGCCACGTACACCAGCCCGGCCACCTTGGGATCATTGCCCGCCTGGCTGATCACGGTGCCGGCCCACGAGTGACCCACCAGGATCGTCGGGCCGTCCTGCAGCGCCAGGGCGCGTTGCGTGGCGGCGGCATCGTCGGCCAGCGAGGTCAGCGGATTCTGCACCGACGTCACGTGCAGGCCGGCCTTCTGCAGGCGCTCGATCACGGCCGACCAGCTCGAGCCGTCGGCATAGGCGCCGTGCACTAGCACGACATTGCGGATGGGGGCGGCCTCGGCGGCCGACGCGGTGTGGGCGAGGCCGGCGCCGGCCAGGGCGAGCGCGGCGGCGATGAGGGAATGCTTGATCTTCATGGGATATCCTTCGGTTCTCGGTCGATAAGAGGCATGCAGGCCTGGGGCGTCCGGCGCGATGTCGCCGGCGTCTGCCTGTCCGCCGTAAGACGAACGGGCCTCGGGCTTATTCCCGGGACATGAAAGAAAAAGCCGCCCGGTTCGGGGCGGCTGGCGCGTGGGTCTTTTGCGGCGGTCCGGCCTGGTTCGGCTGGCTCAGGCGTCCGGCGCCACCGCCTGCTGCACCGCGCGCGCGGCGGGCGTATCGCTCGGGCTGACCACGCCGTAGAAGTAGCGCCCCTGTTTCCAGTACTGCGCCGTCAGGTCGCCGTCGCGCCGCTTGCCGTCGCCGAAATTGACCACGCCGCCGGGCGGGCGCACGTAGTACAGCACCGACTCGCCCGCCGGGTTCTGGTATAGCACCATCGCCGCCGGCCCGTACTCCGAGGACATCAGGCGTCCGCCCACCGGCTGGAAGCCGAAGGCGTTGAAGTCGGGCAACGGCGCCGGCTGCACGAAGTGCCGGTTCAGCCAGGCCTGCAATTCGGCCGGCTGGCTGGAACGGAAGTCGACCATCGAGGGCGCCGCGTCCGAGGCGAACATGCGGTAGGCCTGCACCGCGTCGGCCATCGGCAGGTAGCTGGCGCGGATGGCGGCGTCGCGCATCTGCCAGCCACCCACGCTGCCCAGCCCCAGCGTCAGCACCAGCGAGGCCGCCAGCGCCATGGCGCGGCGCCGGCGCGCCGCCTGGGCCAGGCGGATCTGCGTCGGGTCGAGCCGCGGCGGCGGCGCGAAGCGGCCCAGGTCGGCGTGCTGGCGGCGCAGGCCGTCGGTCTGCTGGCGGATCGCGTCGACCTCGCGGGCGGCGTCGGGGTGGTCGGCCAGATAGCGCTCGACCTCGCGGCGGCGCTCGGCATCGAGTTGGCCGTCGGCGTAGGCATGCAGTTCTTGATCGCTGGGAGTCGGCATGGTCATTTCATCAATCGCAGGGCAGGCTTGGCGGCCACATGGCCTTCCGTGATCTCGCGCAGCGCCTTGCGCGCCCGCGACAGCCGGGACATTACCGTACCGATGGGGATATCGAGCACGTCGGCGGCCTCCTGGTAGCCCAGGCCCTCCACCGACACCAGCAGCAACAGGCTCTGCTGGTCGGCCGACAGGCGCGCCAGGTCGCCCAGCGCGGCGCGGGCCAGGGCCACGTCCTCGGCGGACGGCGCCACCGGCTCGGGCGCGCCGCTGAAGAAGTCGAGGATGCGGGCGTAACGCTTGCCGCGCCGCTGGCCGTCCAGGAAGCACCGGTACAGGATCGAGAACAGCCAGGCGCGCAGGTCGCCGTCGGCGCGGCGGCCGCCGGCCCGCGACAGCGCGCGCTCCATGCACGACTGCACCAGGTCGTCGGCGTTGGCCACGTCGTGGGTCAGCGACAGCGCGAAGCGGCGCAGCCGCGGCAGCACCTCGCGCAGATCATCGTCGGTAAAGCCGCCAGTCATGGGGAAACAAGCCTTTCACGGGTCCAGGGTTGCCGTAAGACGACTGACGGTCGGGATTATTCCCGGCCTTGGCGTGAATATTACATTTGGGCGGCGGCCGCGGGAACGCGGGGCGCGTTCATCTCGGTCGGGGACGGTTCAATAGCGTCCCGCTGGCAAGACGTCGTCGAGATACGCCGCCGCATCGGGGCGGGCCGTCAGCATGTGCCGGATCCAGGCATTGCGCTCATGGCCGGTCACCGCCAGTTCCCACACGCAGGCCAGCGCCGGCGCGGTGACCGGGGTGAAGACATCGGGCCGGGCCAGGGGCGCCGACAGCATGCGCTGGCAGACGATGCCGCCGGTGATCCACCAGTCCACCAGCAGCCAGACGGCTTCCTGGCCCACGTGCACCATGCAGAAGCCGAGGCCATGGCTGCGCGCGTCCTGCGCGTGGTCGGCCAGCGTCGCGCCAACCGCGGCCCGCGCGGCGGCGGCGACCGCCTCCGTGAGCAGCGGCGCCGGATGCGCCGGCGCGTGGTGGATGCCATACGCCTTGATGGCATGGCCGGCCAGGCGCCAGGCGCCAAGCGGTTCGATGCGGCGGGGCAGGTAGGGTTCGGGCGGGTGCGGCATGGAAGGAGGCGGCCGGCTGGAAAGGTGCCGTCATTCTATGCGGTCCGCCGTGACGGATCCCACGGCCAGCCGCGCCACGGCGGCATCGGCCCGGCGCGTCAGATCGCCGCCTGCCTCATCCGCGCCGACAACGCCTGCGCGCTTTCCTTGCGCTCGCTGTAGCGGTCCGTCAGATAGGGCGAGGCGTCGCGCGTGAGCAGGGTGAACTTCATCAGCTCCTCGACCACGTCGACGATGCGGTCGTAGTACGGCGACGGTTTCATGCGGCCGGCGTCGTCGAATTCCTGGTAGGCCCTGGCCACCGACGACTGGTTGGGGATGGTCAGCATGCGCATCCAGCGGCCCAGGATGCGCATCTGGTTCACCGCGTTGAAGGACTGCGAGCCGCCGGAGACCTGCATGACGGCGAGCGTCTTGCCCTGGGTCGGCCGTACGGCGCCGACCGACAGCGGAATCCAGTCGATCTGCGTTTTCATCAGGCCGGTCATGGCGCCATGGCGCTCGGGCGAGCTCCAGACCATGCCCTCGGCCCATTGGACCAGCGCATGCAGCTCGCGCACCTTGGGGTGGTCTTCGCTGCCGGCGTCATCGACCAGCGGCAGCCCGGCGGGGTCGAACAGCCGGGTCTCGCCGCCCAGCGCGCGCAGCAGCCGCGCGGCCTCCTCGGCGGTCAGGCGGCTGTACGAGCGCTCGCGCAACGAGCCGTACAGCAGCAGGAAGCGCGGCGCATGCGCGGCGCGTTCGGGCGACAACAGGCGCGTCCGGTCCGGCGCCTCGAACAGCGCGGCGTCGAGGTTGGGAAGATCGGAGGGCGACGTGGAATGCATGCAATGCCTCGTGATGCAGGATGGAAATCTCAGTGGGGATGGCGCGGCGCCCGCAGCGCCAGCAGCGCCGCCCAGGCGGCCACGCCGATCGCGCCGGACAGCCACAGCGCCCGCACGCCCCAGGCGTCTAGGGCCAGGCCGAAGGCGAACGGCGCCAGCGCCTGCGCGATGCGCGCCGGCATCATCAGCCAGCCCTGGCGCGCGCCGTAGCCTTGCGGGCCGAACAGCGCCAGCGGCAGGGTGCCCTTGGCGATGGTCAGGATGCCGTTGCCGGCGCCGTGCAGCAGCGTGAACGCGGGCGCGGCGATCGGACCGGCGGCCAGCAGTACCGCCACGCCGGCGGGGTGGGCCAGGGCCGCCAGGCGCGCCGACCGCAGCGGATGCACGCCGCGCAGCAGCCCGAATTCGAACAGGCGGCCGGCGACCTGGGCCGGGCCGATGAGCGCGCCCGCGGCCACTGCCGCGGTCAGGCCGACGCCGGCGTGCTCCAGCAGGCGCGGCAGGTGCGTGGCCATGGCGGTGCTGATGAACCAGGTGGCGGCGAAGACGAAGGCCAGCAAGGCGGTGGCGCGTCCCGCCTGGCGCGGCGACGTAGCGGCCTGCGCCGGCGGCGCCGCGTCGCGCTGGGCGGCGGCGGGCCGGACCGCGGCCTTGGGCAGCCAGGCATTCAGCGGCAGGCCGATCAGCAGGTGCAGCGCGGCCCAGCCGAAGCACGCGCCGCGCCAGCCGAGATGGCTGTCCATCCAGGCCGACAGGGGCCAGCCGACGGTGCTGGCGAAGCCGGCGATCAGGGTGATGCCGGTGATCGCGCCGCGCGCGTCATGGCCATACAGGCGCACCAGGCTGGCGAAGGCCGCTTCGTACAGGCCGGCCCCCATGGCCACGCCGAGCACCAGCCAGGCCGCGGTCATCGACCACACGCCCTGCGCCAGGCCGAGCAGGGCCAGGCCGCAGGCGAACAGCACGCTGGTCGCGGCCAGCACCACGCCGCCGTGGCGGTCGATCAGCCGGCCGGACCCGGGGCCCGTCAGCGCCGAGACCGTCATCGCGCCGGAGAAGGCCGCATAGACGGCGGCCGTCGGGATGCCGAGGTCGCGCGCCATGGGCGCGGCCAGCATGGCCGGCAGGTAATACGACGAGGCCCAGGCCAGGGTCTGGGCCGTGCCCAGCGCGCCGACCACGCGCAGCGCGGCGCCGGCCATGGCTCAGCGCCGTCCCGGGCCGGCGTCGTACCAGCCCTTGCTCTGGTTGACCACGCGCACCACCAGCAGCATCACCGGCACCTCGATCAGCACGCCCACCACCGTGGCCAGCGCCGCGCCGGACTGGAAGCCGAACAGGCTGATCGCGGCCGCCACGGCAAGCTCGAAGAAGTTGGACGCGCCGATCAAGGCCGACGGACCGGCGATCTCGTGGCGTTCGCCGACGCGGCGGTTGAGCCAGTACGCCAGGCCCGAATTGAACAGCACCTGGATCAGGATCGGCACCGCCAGCATGGCGATCACCAGCGGCTGGGCGAGGATGGCGCGGCCCTGGAAGGCGAACAGCAGCACCAGCGTCAGCAGCAGCGCCGCCATGGAGAACGGCGCGATCCGGGCCAGGGCCGCGTCGAAGGCGGCCTGGCCGCGCCGTTGCAGCGCGCGGCGCCACAGCTGCGCGAGAATGACCGGAATCACGATGTACAGCCCGACCGACACCAGCAGCGTGTCCCACGGCACGGTGATGGCCGACAGGCCCAGCAGCAGGCCGACGACGGGCGCGAAGGCGAACACCATGATGGTGTCGTTGAGCGCGACCTGCGACAGCGTGAACGTCGCGTCGCCGCCGGTCAGCCGGCTCCACACGAACACCATGGCGGTGCACGGCGCCGCGGCCAGCAGGATCAGGCCGGCGATGTAGCTGTCGAGCTGGTCGGCCGGCAGCCAGGGCGCGAACACCTGGCGGATGAACAGCCAGCCCAGCAGCGCCATCGAGAACGGCTTGACCGCCCAGTTGATGAACAGCGTCACGCCGATGCCGCGCCAGTGGCGGCGGACCTGGCCCATCGCGCCGAAGTCGACCTTGAGCAGCATCGGGATGATCATCACCCAGATCAGCAACCCCACCGGCAGGTTGACCTGGGCGACTTCGAGCCGGCCGATGGCCTGGAACAGGGACGGCATGAGCTGCCCCAGCGTGATGCCCAGCACGATGCAGAGCACGACCCAGAGCGTGAGATAGCGTTCGAAAACACTCAACCCCGCGGGCGGCCGCTGGGCGGGCGCCTGCTGTCTGGAGAGCGACATGGCTTTACTCCCGCGATGCGCCGATGCCGCGCAGCTCGGCCAGCAGCGACAGGGCGTCGAGCTTGTCCAGCGGCAGGGACAGGAACAGTTCGATGCGGCGCTTGAGCGTGCGCGCGGCGTCGTGGAAGGCCTTCAGGCGGCGGGCCTCGTCGCCGGTTTCGGCCGCGGGGTCGGGAACGCCCCAGTGCGCCGTGGCCGGATGGCCCGGCCAGACGGGGCAGGCTTCGCCGGCGGCGTTGTCGCAGACGGTGATGATGAAGTCCATCGCCGGCGCGCCCGGCCCGGCGAATTCGTCCCAGGGCTTGCTGCGGTAGCCGTCCGTCGGCAATGCATAGGCCTGCAGCGTGGCGAGCGCGAGCGGATGGACCTCGCCCTTGGGCGCGCTGCCGGCGGAGTAGGCGCGAAAGCGCTCCCCGCCCAGGCCCCTGAGCAGGCCTTCGGCCAGGATCGAGCGGGCGGAATTGCCGGTGCAGAGAAACAGCACGTTGAAGGGAACGGATGACATGGGGATAACTCCTGGTCAGCAGGTGGTGCAGGCGTCGGGATCGGTGACGTCGCAGGGGGCGCCCTGGCAGCAGTGTTCGGTGAGATAGCCAAGCAGGCCGTTCATGCGCGAGTAGTCGGCGCGGTAGATCAGGTTGCGGCCCTGTTGTTCGACCGTGACCAGGCCGGCGTGCGCCAGCTCCTTCAGGTGGAACGACAGCGCATTGCGGGCGATGCCCAGCTGGTCCGCGAGAACGCTGGGGGTGAGGCCGGGCAGGCCGGCCACGACCAGCGCGCGGAAGGTGCGCAGGCGTTGGGCATGGGCGAGGGCGCCGAGGGCGGAGATGGCTTGGTCTTCATTCATGATTCGATAATACAACGATTATTGAATTATTGTGGATTTTTCTTTTATGGCAAAGGCTTGTGGCCGCGCGGCGACAGCTGTCATGCCGCGCGCGCCGGGCCTTGACCTTAGAGTCACTCCAAGGTTTTTAATCGCGCCAACTCAAGAGGAAGGAGGGATATGTCAGACCCCGACAGTAGCGACTTATCGATTTCGATGCCATGGCATGCGGAGACTTTCGGCATGGTGTCATCCGGGGCGTGGAATCCCTCCACGGTCCGCCGGCGTCGATGGACGCGCCGCGCGGCCGGGGCGGGCCCGTGATCGCCTGCGCGACGCAAAGGAGCCCACGGGTCTTCCTTCGGCGTGGCGGATGAACGTGTTCGCATGACCAGGCAATGGCTATGACTGGCAGTACATGATCAGGAACTGGATTCATGCAGAACAAAGTGAAAGACGCGGCCGTCCTGGACGACGCGCATATTGGCGATATCCGAGGCGCCTTCGGCACCATCAAGGAAGGCGATATTGAAAAACGCAGGAACTGGTGGCACCGGTTCCGGACCCTGCTGGCGATCCTGGGGCCTGGCCTCATCGTCATGGTGGGCGACAACGACGCCGGCGCGTTCAGCACCTATGCGCAGGCGGGCCAGAACTACGGCACCACCCTGCTGTGGACGCTGGCGCTGCTGGTGCCGGTGCTGTATGTGAACCAGGAGATGGTGCTGCGCCTGGGCGCGGTGACGGGCGTGGGCCATGCCCGCCTGATCCTGGAGCGGTTCGGCAAGTTCTGGGGCGCGTTCAGCGCCATCGATCTGTTCGTGTTGAACGCGTTGACGATCGTCACGGAATTCATCGGCATCTCGCTGGCCCTGGATTTCCTGGGGATACCGAAACTGCTCGGCGTGGTCTGCGCCGCGGCCCTCATCATGATCGCGGTCAGCACCGGCGATTTCCGCCGGTTCGAGCGGTTCTCGCTGGTGCTGGTGTTCGGCAGCCTGTTGCTGGTGCCGCTGTTGCTGATGGTGCATCCGCCCGTGGCGCAGATCGGCTTCGACTTCCTGGTGCCCGGGCTGCCGAAGGACGGCAAGCTCAGCGACGTGATGCTGCTCATCATCGGCATCGTCGGCACCACGGTGGCGCCGTGGCAATTGTTCTTCCAGCAGAGCTACGTCATCGACAAGCGCGTGACGCCGCGCTTCATCCGCTACGAGCGCGCCGACCTGTGGCTGGGCATCGTGCTGGTGGTGATCGGCGCGGTGGCGATCATCGCCGTCGCCGCCGCCACCTTCGCGGGCCGTCCCGAGTTCGGCAACTTCGAGGATGCCGGCGCGGTGGCCACCGCCATCGCCAACTATCACGGCCGGCTGCCCGGCATTCTGTTCGCGGTGACCTTGCTCGATGCCAGCCTGATCGGGGCGGCGGCCGTGTCGCTGTCGACGGCCTATGCGGTGGCCGACGTGCTGAGCCTGAAGCACTCGCTGCATCGCAAGCCGACCGACGCCAAGGCCTTCTACGCCATCTACGGCCTGCTGATCGCCGGCGCCGCGGCCCTGGTGCTGATCCCGGGCGTGCCGCTCGGGGTGCTGACCAACGCGGTGCAGACCCTGGCCGGCGTGCTGCTGCCGAGCGCCTCGGTGTTCCTGCTGCTGCTGTGCAATGACAAGGAAGTGCTGGGGCCGTGGGTCAACACGCGCTTCACCAACCTGTTCACCGGCGTGATCGTGTCGGTGCTGGTGATGCTGTCCATCATCCTCACCGCCGCCGTGATGTGGCCGGACATCTCCGGTCGCGCGATCACGATGGTGCTGGCCGGCGGCAGCGTGATCGGCGCCGGCGTGGTGTTCGCGTCCCAGCTCGTTGCGCGGGGCGCGGGCCGCAGCCAGGCGGCCAGCGTGCTGCGCCGCGGTGACCGCGATACCTGGCGCATGCCGCCGCTGCACCGTCTCAAGCCGCTCTCGCTGTCGTTCTCCAACCGCCTGTGGATGGGCGTGCTGCGGACCTATCTGGTGGTCGCGGTCGGCATGGTGATCTACAAGGTCATCGAGGTCGCCGCGGGCTGAGGTCGCCAGCCGGCTGGCGCGGGCCGGCCGGCGCGACGCCGAGCCATTGCCGCAGGCGCCGGTTCAGCGGCGTGGAGTAATGGCGCGACACCAGCGCGCCCAGCAGGCATGCGCCGCCGAAGTAGGCCAGCAGCAGCCCGAGCCGGGCGTCGCCCGATGCTTGCGCGGCGGGCAGCCAGGTGCGCAGCAGGCCCAGCACCAGCAGATGCAGCAGGTAGATCTCGTAGCAGTCGCGTCCGCAACGCATCAGCGCGCGCCGCGCCAGGCCGGGCGCGGCCGGCCCCGTCGCGGGCTGGCCCGGCAGCAGCAGGGCCGCGCCCAGCGCCATGGCGCTGGCGCCGAGGACGTTGCTCTGGCTGATCGGCCATGCCAGGTAGAGCAGCGCCATGGCGCTGCCGACGAGCGGGCGGATCCCGGGCCAGCGCGATGCCGGCCATGCGCGGCCGCGCGACAGCGCCGCGGCGACGCAGCCGATGGCGATGGCATCGAAGCAGGCCAGGTAGCCATACAGGTAGGCCTCGCTGTCTCCCTGGTGGGCCAGCCGGTAGAGCGGCCCGGCGATCACGAGCGCGGCGGCCAGCGGCGCCAGCCGCGCCTCGCGCCGCAGCAGCGCGCAGGCCAGCGGAAACAGCAGGTAGAAGGCCATCTCCACCGACAGCGACCACATCACGCCCAGCGCGTAGTTGATCCATCCTTCGCGGATGACCAGCACGTTCATCCAGGCGCCGAGCGCGGCGGCATTGGTGGTCCAGAGCGAGACCGCGCTGCCGGCCCGGTTGCCGAACAGCGGCAGGCCAGCGAGCGCCAGCGCGTCCACCGCCGCCAGCGTCAATGCCAGCGTCGGCAGCAGCCGCGCCACGCGCAGCCGCCAGAACGGCGCCGGCCGGATGGCGTCCAGGCGGCCCCAGCGCTCCAGCGCGTTGCGGGTGATGAGAAACCCCGAGATAACGAAGAAGATCGTCACGCCGTAATTGCCGTTGCGCGCCAGCGCCAGCGGCAGCGGCCAGCCGGGCAGCCCGGCCAGCGCCGTGTCGCGCAGCGGATAGGCGATGTTGAAATGATGCAGCAGCACCAGCAGGATCGACAGGCCGCGCAGCATGTCGATGGCGTCATCGCGGGGGGCGGCGTTCATGCTCGGCGCCGGCCTACTGGCGGGGCGCGTCGGCCATGGCCGGCCAGTCGCGCATCAGGTCATCGCGGGCGCGCAGGCCGGCGTTGGGCCTGGTGGCCTTCTCGTCCTGCAGCAGGCGGGCGAACACCAGCTGGCGGCCGTCCTTGCGCGCCCAGCCGACGAACCAGCCGTAGGCGTTGTCCGGTGTGTAGACGCCGTTGCTGCCCGGCGAGCCGGTGCCGGTCTTGCCATACAGGCGCCAGCCGCCGGCCTCGCCGACGTCGAACAGCGTCTCGGCCAGA
Organism: Achromobacter sp. 2789STDY5608621; assembly: GCF_001299375.1. Classification (NCBI taxonomy): domain Bacteria; kingdom Pseudomonadati; phylum Pseudomonadota; class Betaproteobacteria; order Burkholderiales; family Alcaligenaceae; genus Achromobacter; species Achromobacter sp. 2789STDY5608621. Next base: position 71,301 of record NZ_CYTU01000027.1, read on the forward strand.
TCGTAGGCCGCGGGCTTGAGCGGCAATTGCCGGTTGACCAGCTTGCGCAGGAACGCCAGTTGCTCCAGCGGCGAAATGCGCAGCGACGAGTTGATCCACGCGCCATCCAGGCCGTTGTGCTTGCCGGGCTCGCCCGAGACGTCCTCGTTGCCGTACTGGAAGGCCGAGGCGTAGCGCTGGAAGCGCTCCTGCCCCAGCGCCCTGGCGGTCAGCTGCGAATACCAGACCACCGAATACTTGATCCAGCGCGCCGGGTCCGTCGGCTGGCGCCAGGCGTCGCCGCCCCAGTCGGGGTAGCCCGGCTGGTAGTTCCAGACCGGCGCGTGCGGGCCTTGCAGGATGCCCGCGTCCACGCCCATCAGCGCGATCGGCAGCTTGAAGGTCGAGGCCGGCGTGTAGCGCTCGGCGCAGGCCGCCTGCGTGCCTTGCTGGAACACGATGCGGCCGTCGGCGGCGTCGGCCACCACGGTGCACAAAACCGCGGCGCGGGCGGGGGCGCCCGCCAGCGCGGACAGGGAAAGGGCTGCGCCCAGGGCGCACGAAAAACGTCGAACGGTCATGATCGATGAAGCGTGGTGGGGAAAAACGGAAAGTGCGTTCAGGCGCGGTCGGCGCGGCCGTTGAGCAGGACCAGCGTCAGGTCGCGGTCGTCGATGTGGATGCGCATGGCCAGGCAGCGTCCGGCCTCGGTCGAGGCGCCGGTCTTGGACAGGCGGATGTCCCAGCCCTGCGCGCCGACCAGCGGATTGGTGTTGCGATAGCGCAGCGAGCCGCCGGCGGCGGCCACCGTCTCGGCGGGCGTGGTGGTGTCGCGCGCGATCTGCGGATACGCGGCGGCCGCGCTGACGATGCGGCCGACGTCGGCGGCGCTGGCGCGATTGGCGGACGACAGGCCGGTCGGCTCTTCCAGCGTGGTGTGTTCCAGATGCAGCGCCGCGGTCTTGCGCCGCAGGGCCTGGGCGAAGGCCGCCTCGCCGCCCGGATAGGTGCGGGCCAGGGCGTGGGCGGCGCGGTTGTCCGAGGCCATCAACGCCAGCTTGAGCAACGTGTCCAGCGTCACGCTGGCGCCCACCGGCAGCGGCGAGGCGGCGCCCGCGGCGGTGGCGCGCGCGTCGCGCTCATCGATGCGGATGGCGCGCGACAGGTCCGGCGCGGTGTCCAGCACCACCATGGCGGTCATCAGCTTGGTCAGCGAGGCGATCGGCACGGCGTCGTTCTCGGCGCGGCCGAGCAGCGTCGCGCCCGAACGGGTGTCCAGCACCAGCACGTGGGAGGCGCCGCTGGCCGCGATCAGCGCCTGGACCGCGGGCAGGCGCGCCATGAGGCGTTGCGCCTGCTGCGCGGACAGCGGCTGCGCCGGCCCCGTCGTCAGCGCCGACCAGGCGCCGAAGCCGGCCAGCGCGCACGACATGGCCAGCACGGGCAGGGCCACCGCGCGGCGGGCGGCGAGCGTGTCGGGACGCACCAGGCGGCGGATGCGGTCGAGCAGGTCGCCGTCGCGCGCGGCGGGCGCCACCGGCGCCGGCGCATCGTTGGCGCGTTCCAGCGCGTGCAGGGCGCGCGCCAGCGGCATGGGGCCGCCGATCAGGGCCGCGGCCATCTGGTCGGCAATGCGCTCGCGCTCGATCCGCAGGCGGCGCGACAGCCACCAGATCGACGGATGGAAGAACAGCAGCACCTCGGCCGCGTGCTGCAGCAGGTTGACCAGGTAATCGTGGCGCCGCACGTGGGCCAGCTCATGCGCCAGCAGCGCGGCCAGCAGGTCCGCCGGCATGCCGGTGACGAGCGAGGCCGGCACCAGGATCACCGGCTTGAGCCAGCCGGCGGTGACCGGCGTGGACAGGTGGCGCGCCACGCGCAGGCCGACCGTGCGCGACAGCCGCAGGCGGTGCGCCATGTCCGCCACGCGCGCCTGCCAGGCGGGATCTTGCCAGGGCTGGCTGGCGCGCAGCACGCCGCGCAACCAGGCCAGTCCGAACAGCAGCCGCAGCGCCGCCAGCGCGCAGCCGGCCAGCCAGGCCAGCGCCAGCCACAGCGGCCAGACCGTGGCGGCCGCTTCCGTCGCGGCCGCGGCGGGCAGCGGGGGCGGCAGGCCGCGCCAGGCGAGCGCCACGTCGGTCACGCCCAGGCCCACGCCGGCGAACAACGCCGCGCCCAGCAGCGCGTAGCGCAGCCGGGCATCGTCGGGGCGCGTCAGCGCCAGCAGCGCCAGCGTGGCGGCGTGCAGGCACAGGATCTTCCAGGCCAGCGCCGGCAGGCTGCCGCCCAGGGTCCAGGCCGTGGCCAGCAGAAAGTCGGTCACAGCTTGTCGTCGCGCAGCAGGGCTTCGATTTCCGCGCGGTCCTTCCTGCTGACATGGCCTTCGCGCAGGGCGGCCAGCACCAGCGCCTTGCCGGAGCCGGCGAAGGCCTTGCCGATCAGGTCCTTGATCAGGCCGCCCTGGGTCGCCTTCTGGCTCTGGGCGGCGGCGTAGACGTGCGAGCGTTCGCTTTCGTCGCGCGTCAGCAGGCCCTTGCCGTGCATGATCTGCATCAGCCGCAGCACGTTGGCGTAGGTCAGGCTGTCGCGCCCGGCCGCCATCGCGGCGTGGACCTGCTTGACGGTGGCGGGGCCGGTTTCCCAGAGCGCCTGCAACACGTCGAGTTCGGCGCTGGTGGGCTTGGCGGTGGCGGAAGGGGAGGCGGTCATGAAGCGGGGAAGTCGACAAAAGGCCGATCTAGAATAAATGTTCTAGAAAAGTTTGTCTACTTCCGTTTCTTCCGCCCCTTTCGCCGCCGACGCGCCGCCGCCGCGCCGGGCCGACGAGGCCTCAGCGCGACAGTCGCGGATTGAAGGCGTCGTTCAGGGCATCGCCCAGCAGGTTCAGCGACAGCACCGTCAGGATGATGGACACGCCCGGCAGCGCCGCCAGGTACCAGGCGGTGCGCAGCATCTCGCGGGCGTCGCCGATCATGCTGCCCCACGACACCGCATTGGGATCGCCCATGTTCATGAACGACAGCGCCGATTCCATCAGGATGGCGTTGGCCACCAGCACCGACGTCGTCACGATCACCGGTGGCAGGGCATTGGGCAGGATCTCCAGCAGGGCGATGCGGGCGTGGCTGAAGCCCAGGCTGCGGGCCGCCTGCACGAACTCGGATTCGCGCAGGGTGCGGAATTCGGCCCGCACCAGCCGCGCCACCACCGGCCAGGAGGCCACGCCGATCGACAGCGCGATCACCGTCACCGAGGGCCGCGCGATCGCCACGATGACCACCACCAGCAAGAAGGCCGGAATGGTCTGCAGCAGCTCGGTCACGCGCATCAACACCACGTCGACCCAGCCGCCGAAGTAGCCGGCCGCCGCGCCGATGGCGATGCCGATCACCAGGCTCAGCAGCGCCGCGGTGACGCCCACGGTCAGCGACACCCGCGCGCCATGCGCCAGGCCGGCGGCCACGTCGCGGCCCATGGTGTCGGTGCCCAGCCAGAATTCGTGGTCCTGCCCCGGCCACAGGATGGGCGGCCCCACCATGTCGAGCGGGTCGTGCGGAAACACCCACGGCGCGGTGAGCGCGGCCAGCAGGATCAGGAGCAGCAGCAGCGCGCCGGCCACGGCGGCCGGGTTGGCCAGCAGGCGGCCCAGCGCGCCGCGGCGCAGCCGGGGCAGGGGGGCGGCCGGCGCCGGCGCGGAAGCGGATTGAACGGTCATCGTGAATCGGGAAATGAAGGGGTCAGCGCACGCGGATGCGCGGGTCGAGCAGGGTCTGCAGCAGGTCGACGATGATGTTGGCCAGGATCACCAGCAGTGACGACAGCACCAGGATGCCCAGCAGCACCACGTAGTCGCGCGCCATCACGGACTCGTAGGCCAGCCGGCCCAGGCCGGGCCAGCTGAACACGGTCTCCACCACCACCGCGCCGCCCAGCAGCGTGCCGACGTTCAGGCCGGCCACGGTGGTGACGGGAATCAGCGCGTTGCGCAGCACGTGGCGCAGCGCCACGGCGCGCGGCGTCAGGCCCTTGGCGTGGGCGGTGCGCACGAAGTCCTGGCGGTTCACCTCCAGCATCGAGGCGCGCGTCAGGCGGGCGAAGATGGCGACGTAGAAGCCGGTCAGCGCCAGCGTCGGCAGCACCAGGTGGCGCGCCACGTCGAGCGCGTAGGCCCAGCCGGTGGCGCCCGAGCCGATGGTGGACACGCCGCCGGGCGGCAGCCAGCCCAGCTTCACCGACAGCAGGATGATGGCCATCAGCCCGAGCCAGAAGCCGGGCGTGGAATACAGCAGCAGCGCCGCCAGCGACAGCACGCGGTCGAGCCAGCGGCCGGCGAAGCTGGCCATGACCGCGCCCAGCGCGATGCCGGCCGCCAGCGCACAGGCCAGCGCGCTGCCCATCAGCAGCACCGTGTTGCCCAGCCGGCTGAAGATCAGCTCGGACACCGGCAGGTTGTAGCGCGGCGACACGCCCAGGTTGAGCGTGGCCAGGTCGCGCAGGTAGGCGCCCAGCTGCTGCAGCACCGGCTGGTCCAGCCCGAAGTGGCTGCGCAGCGCCGCCACGCTGGCCTCGGTGGCCGAGCCGGACTCCGCCGCGATCACGTCGGCGGCGTCGCCCGGCACCGCCTGCAGCAGGAAGAAGCTCAGCAGCACCACGCCGATGACGGTGGGGATGGCCTGCAGCAGCGAGCGGCCCAGCACCCGCAGGGAACGATGCGCCGTCATGGCTGCAGATAGACGTCGGCCAGGTTGGACTCGACGCCGTCGGCCGTCAGCGAGTGGTCATGCACGCGCTGGTTGGCGATGGTGATGAACTCCGGCTGGTACAGGTTCAGGTCGGGCACCTCGCGCGCCACGATCTGCTGGAACTCCTTGAACAGCTGCACGCGGCGGGCCGGATCGTTCTCGACCGCGGCGGCTTCCAGCAACTGGTCCACCTTCGGGTTCTGGTAGTGCGTGCCGTTGGAGAACGGCACGCCCTTGATGAAGTTCTTCGACCAGTACAGCCGCTGCACGCCGACGGTGGGGTCGAACAGGTTGCTGGCGCCGTTGGTGGTGAAGGCGAAGTCGCGGTCGGTGTAGACGCGCTTGATGAAGGCCGAGGCGTCCTGCGCCCGCACCGTCACCGCGACGCCGACGCGCGCCAGCGTGGTGCGCAGGTAGTCGGCCAGGCGCGGGCCGTCGGCGCCGATCGGGTTGTAGTCCAGCGTCACGCGAAAGCGCACGCCGTCGGCGCCCTTGGGATAGCCGGCCTCGTCCAGCAGCGCGTTGGCGCGCTTCAGGTCGAAGGGGTAGGGCGTGGGCGTCGGGTCGTTGTAGGTCTTCAGGCCCGGCGCGATGGGCGAATACGCCACCTGGCCGACGCCGTAGTTCACCACCTTCAGGATGACGTTGCGGTCGATGGCGTGGGCCACCGCCTGGCGCACCTTCTCGTTCTTGAAGTGCGGATCGTCCAGGTTGAATTCCAGGCGCGTGACGTTGTAGGAGTAGCTGTTGCCCTTGGTCTCGAAGCGCAGCGACGGCACGGCCTTGAGACGCGCCAGGTCGGCCAGCGGCACGGGCGTGCGGTAGCCCAGGTCGACCGTGCCGGTCTCGAAGGCGATGGCGGCCGCCGCCGGGTCGGCGACGATGCGCACGATCAGGCGGTCGATGTAGGGCTTGGGCTTGTCCCAGTAGTCCGGGTTGCGCTCGTAGACGATGTGGCTGCCGCGCACCCATTCCTTGAACTTGTACGGGCCGGTGCCGATCGGCGCCGAGGTGGCCGGGTTGGTCAGCGGATCGGTGCCTTCGTAGATGTGCTTGGGGATGATCGGCGTTTCGGTCGCGACGAAGGCGCGGATCAGGTAGGGCGCCGGCTTGGACAGGCGCAGCACCACGGTGTGGTCGTCGGGCGTCTCGATGGCGGTGACGTTGGCGAAGGTGTTGCGGCCGCGCGGGTGGATCTTCTTGAGCAGCTCGATGGAGAAGGCCACGTCCGCCGCCGTGAACGGCTTGCCGTCGTGCCACTTGACGCCCTGGCGCAGCGTGAAGGTGTACACGGTGCCGTCGGGGCTGATGTTCCAGGCGGTGGCCAGCTGCGGCTCGGGGTTCAGGTCGTAGTCGTACTTGAGCAGGCCTTCGGTGACCTTGGCGCTGACGCTCAGGATCGGCGTGGCGACGTTGCCCACGGTGACCAGCGCGGTGGGTTCGGACGGCAGCAGCAGCGTCAGCGTGCCGCCGCGGGTGGGTTCCGCATGGGTGTACGGGCTGGCGGCCAGCAGCAGGCCGGCAAGGGTCAGGCTGAGAAAGGAACGGCGGGTTGGCTTCATGATCGTCGCGAAAACAGGGGATGAGATGGGCCCCGGGACGCGCCCGGGGCGATCCAGGAAAAGGGAGCGGTCAGGCGGGCGCGCCGTCGTGCTGGTAGGCGCTGCCGGCCTGCTCCACGCTGACCAGGCCGTAGCGCACGTCGCGCTCGACGCGCGCGGCGTCGCGGCGGGCCGGGTCGCCCAGTCCGCCGCCGCCCGGGGTGTGCACCACCAGGCGTTCGCCGGCCGGCACCAGCTGGCGGCCCTTCGCGCGCAGGCCCGTGCCGGAGGCCAGCCCCAGCGCGCCGCCGGCGCCCGCTTGCCCGCCGAGCGCGCCGCGGGCCGGATGCACCACGCGATCGAAGGCGGCGGCGATGATCATGGCCGCGTGCGGATCGGCGTGGCGCACCACGATGGTCTGGCCCAGGCCGCCGCGCACCGTGCCCGGCCCGCCGGAATCGGCGCGGTATTCCTTCTGTTCGAACACCAGCGGATTGGCGCTTTCCAGGATCTCCAGCGACACGTTGCGCACGCCGCTGGGATACGAGGTGACGGACAGCCCGTCCTTGCCGGGGCGCGCGCCGGTGCCGCCGGTGGAAAAACTGACCGCGTTGAAGCGCGGGCCGGCCAGCAGCGCCTGTTGTTCCTCCTGCGTGGCGCCGGCCAGCGGTTCGCCGCCGACCAGGTGCAGGTTCCACAGCGACGAGGCGCCCTCGGCCGGCACCTGGTCGGGCCGCGCCTGGCGCAGCGCGCCGAACACGGCGTCGGGCAGCAGCTGGCCGATGATGTGGCGCGCCGTCACGGCGGCCGGGAAGCGGGCGTTCAGGATCGAGCCTTCGGGCGCCGCCACCTCCACCAGCGACAGCGAGCCGGCGTTGTTGGGCACGTCGGCGCCGATCAGGCAGCGGATGCCGAACGAGGTGTAGGCGTCGGTATAGGCCTTGACCACGTTGATGCCGCGCGCCACGCTGGGCGAGGTGCCGTCGAAGTCCACCAGGATCTTGCCATCGCCCACCGTCACGCTGGCCTGCAGCGTGATCGGCGCGTCGTAGCCGTCGATCACCAGCGTGTTGTGCCAGGTGCCCTGCGGCCATTCGGCGATGGCCTGGCGCATGGCCTGCGCCGACTGCTCGATGACGTAGCCGCCCAGCGATTCCAGGTCGGCCAGCTGGAACTCGGTCAGCAGCGACTTCAGGCGGCGGCCGCCGATGTCGTTGCAGGCCACCAGCGCGTACAGGTCGCCCTCGACCTGCTCCGGCTCACGCACGTTGGCGCGGATGATGGCCAGCACGCCGGGGTCCACCTGGTGCTGGTGGAAGAAGCGCAGGATCGGCAGGAACAGGCCTTCGTGATAGACCTCCAGGCCGTCGGCGCTGCTGCCGATGCCGCCGATGTCGATCACGTGCAGGGTCGAGGCGAACAGCGCCACCAGCGCGCCGTCGTGGAACACCGGCGAGACCATGGTCATGTCGAACAGGTGGCCGGTGCCCTTCCATGGGTCGTTGGTCAGCAGCACGTCGCCGTCCTTCAGGGTCTCCGGCGGAAACACCTTGAGGAAGTGCTTGACCGATTCGGCCATGGCGTTGACGTGGCCGGGCGTGCCGGTGACGGCCTGGGCGATCATGCGGCCGTCGGGCAGGAAAACGCCGGCCGACAGATCGCCGGCCTCGCGCGTGGCGGTGCCGAAGGCCGAGCGGATCAGCACCTGGGCCTGTTCCTCGACCACCGACAGCAGCCGGTTCCAGGCCAGCTGGAAGCGGATGCGTTGCTGGGGCGTGTGTTGCGGGGTGCTCATGCGGGGTCCTTTGCGGCGCGCGCGGCGGCCGCCTTGATGTCATCGAGCACCAGCGAGCCGAGCCGGCTGCGCCGTGCCTCGAAGCCCGCGGGCACGAAAGTGGTGGTCTCGTCTTCCACGACCAGGGCGGGGCCGCTCAGTGTCTGCTCGGCGTCGAGCGCCTGGCGTTCGTAGGTCGGCACCTCGATCCAGTCGTTGCGCTCGAAGTCATACAGCCGGCGCGTGCCGGCCTGGCGCGCGGCGGTGCCCGGGCCGCTGGCGATGTGGTCCTGGGGCCGCGCGCGGCGCTCGCCGGCCTGGGCGGCGACCGACCAGCTGACGGCCTCGGGCGCCACGTGCGGCAGGCTGCGGCCATACAGCTGGGCGTAGCGTTCGGCGAAGGCGGCGCCCAGCCGCGCGCTGGCGGCGGCGTCGAAGGGGCCGTCCGGCAAGTCCACGGCAATCTCGTGGCCCTGGCCGCTGTAGCGCATGAACACCACGCGCTTGTGATGCAGCGGCGCGTCGGGCGCGGCGCGCCGCACCACCGTGTCGACCCCCGCGGTCAGTTCGTCCAGCAGGCGCTGCACCGCGGCATGGTCGATGTCGGCCAGCCGCTGGTGGAAGCTGCGCACCGCCTGGTAGGCGATCGGCGCCCACAGGAAGCCGACCGCCGAACCGACGCCCGCCGATTCCGGGATGATGACGCGGCCGATGCCGAGCTTGCGCGCCAGTCCGGCGGCATGCAGCGGCGCGGCGCCGCCGAAGGCGATCAGCGTGTGCTCCTCGGCCGCCTTGCCCAACTCGGAGGCGTGCACGCGGGCGGCGTTGGCCATGTTCTCGCTGACCACTTCGATGATGGCCTGGGCGGCCTGTGGCGCCTCCAGCCCGGCCTGGCCGGCCAGGTGCGTCTCGATGGCCTGGCGCGCGCGCTCGGGTTGCAGGCTGACCTTGCCGACCGCGAAGCGCTCGGGCGTGACGGTGCCGATCAGCGCGTGGGCGTCGGTCACGGTGGGCAGCTCGCCGCCATTGCCGTAGGCGGCGGGGCCGGGCGAGGAGCCGGCGCTGTCCGGGCCGACCTGCACTACGCCCAGGTGGTTGACGCGCGCGATCGAGCCGCCGCCGGCGCCGATCTCCACCATCTCGATCACCGGGATGCGGATCGGCAGGCCCGAGCCTTTCAAGTGGCGGTGCACGCGGCCGAATTCGAAGCTGCGGCTGACCTGTGGCTCGAAGTCGTCGATGTAGCAGATCTTGGCGGTGGTGCCGCCCATGTCGAACGACAGCGCGCGCGCCGCGCCCGTCTGTTCGGCGATGTGCTGGGCCAGGATGGCGCCGCCCGCGGGGCCCGATTCCACCAGCCGCACCGGTTCGTCGATGCCGGTCTGCAGGGTGGCGATGGCGCCGCCCGAGGTCATCAGGAACGGTTCGTCGCGCAGCCCGCGCTGGCGCGCCGCGTCGTTCAGCCGGCGCAGGTAGCCGGACACCTGCGGCTGCACATAGGCGTTGGCGCTGACCGTGGACAGGCGCGGATATTCGCGGATCTCGGCGCAGACGTCGGAAGACAGCGACACCCACAGCTGCGGCGCGTGCGCCTTGAGCAGCTCGCGGATGCGGCGCTCGTGGCCGGGGTGGGCATAGCTGTGCAGCAGGCACACCGCCACGCTCTCGATGCCGGCGCGGGTCAGTTCGCCGGCCAGCGCGACCACCTGGGCCTCGTCCAGCGGCGTCAGCACCTGGCCGTGCGCATCGACGCGCTCGGTGACGCCGAAGCGCCAGGGCCTCGGCACCAGCGGTTCGGGCTTGTCCAGGAAGATGTCGTACTGCGCGAAGCGGTCTTCCAGGCCGATCTCGACCAGGTCGCGGAAACCCGCGGTCGTCAGCAGCGCGGTGCGGGCGCCCTTGCGCTCGATCAGCGCGTTGGTGGCCAGCGTGGTGCCCAGGATCAGCAGGTCGACCCGCGGCCACGCCAGGCCGGCCTGGCCGAGCAGCTCTTCGATGCCTTGCAGCACGGCGGTTTCGGGCGCGTCGGGCGTGGTCAGCAGCTTGGCCGACCAGCGTCGCGGTTCCTGTTCGAGGACGATATCGGTGAACGTGCCGCCGACGTCGACGGCAACGCGCACCGGCGCCGTCGAGGCGGACTCAGAGGGGGAGTGGGGCATGAGGGCAGGGAAGGAAAAACCCTGATCCTAAGCAGTCACGGCAGCCGCCAGAAGGACGTTTTTCGCATGTCGATATGCGGATTCCGCGTTAGCCGGCCGCCAGCCCGCGCGGCCGGGTGTCCCGCCGGTCGCCCATCGCCGGGCGGACTACCGTGCCGGCAATCCGCCCTTCATTGCGTGCGGGTCGGTGTGGCGGCGCGCGAGGCCTGCGTGGGCATCGCTTCCTGTGTCAGGGTGCCGGGTTCGGTGGCGGAGGGCCGCACCACGACCGCGTTCTGGGCGTCGTTGGCGCCCAGCTTGGGCAGGTCGGCGGGCCGCGCGGCCAGGGTCGCGAACGGGCCGCCGCCGGTGGCGGGCATGCCGTCCAGGGTCAGGCTGGCGGCCCAGACGCCGTCGCGGCGCGACAGCACCTGGTAGCGCTGGGGCCCGCCCGCCATGCGCGCGACGACGTACAAGGTGCCGTCGATGAGGTGGATGGCCGGCGGCGAGGCGGCCTCGGCGTCGAGCCTGGCCGGCTTGCCGTGTTCCACTAGCCAGAGCGGTCCGTCAGCGCGTTCCAGGATCGCCACGATCACGTTGCCCTGCGCATCGGCGTCGATGGCGGGGCGGCCGATGTAGGGCACGCCCAGGTCGGTCGGCGCGCTCCATTCCATGTCCAGGTCGGTGGTGTCGCCGGCTTCTTCCAGCCGCGTCAGGTGATTGTTGGCGCGCTGGCGGAAATAGAGTTCGACGCGGTGCTCGTGGTTGCGGATCGCGGCCAGTCCGCCGGCGGCCTGGGGCGCCTGCACGCGGCGCCAGGAGTGCCACTCGGGGCGCTGGCCCTTGCGCGCCGGCAACTGGCGCGTGTAGAACAGCTGGCCGCCGCCGGCCGACGCGAAGACGATGTAGCGGCCGTCATCGCCGCGCACGACCGCGGGCGCGCCGGTGGCGCCGTCCAGCGGCGGCAGGCTTTGCCACGGGGCCCAGCTGCCGTCGATGCCGGTCGGCGCGATCCAGTGCAGCAGGCCGTCGTAGCCGAGCGCCACGGCGGCGGCTTCGCCGCGCGGCGCCACGGCCGGAATCTGGCTGACGCGCACGCCGGCCAGGGCCTGCCAGCCCTGCCAGGTGCCATCGTGGCGCTGCTTGTTGGCCCACACGCCGCCCAGCGGATCGCGCGCCATCAGGCCGGCGGTGCCGTCGGCGTGGCCGAATGTCACCAGCGGGCCACCGGTGCGGCCGCCCAGGCTCTGCCAGCGGCGCTGGCCGGAGTCCCAGCGGTTGGCGGCGGCGTTGGTCTCGCCGGCGGCGAACACCACCAGGCCGTTGCGTCCGTCCGGATAGATCTGCGGCGGCATGTCCTGGCGCGAGACGTAGTAGGCGCGTTGCACCCAGGCGGCCGCGGGACCGGCCGGCTCCTTGCAGCCGGTGGGGCCGGCGCAATAGTGGTAGTCGTTCCAGGCATAGTGCTGGAAGATCATCGATTTGCTGGCGATCTCGTTATCGGCGAGGTTGCTGGCGCGTTCCTGGCTGGGGTAGTCGATGTAGCCGATCTCGGCGTAGTTGCCGGGCGCGCGCAGCATGGCGGCGCGGACCAGCCGCGCGCTGGCGATATGGTCAGGGTGCCCGTGGCCGGCGCAGCGCCAGCACAGCTGCGTGTAGGGCACGCTGATGGTGTCGTCCAGGTGCCGCACCGTGGTCGGCTGGTACTGGCGGATCAGCTCGGCCAGGGTGTCGATCAGCTGTTCGCGCGAGTAGACCTCCGGATACGGCCCCAACGTGTCCACCGTCTGTCCCGGTTCCGACTCGGTGCGGCTCAGCGGCGTGAGGCTGCCCCAGCCCTTGCCCAGCCACGGGTCTTTCAGGCGCAGGTGCCACAGCTGCACGCGCGGGTTGCCGGACAGGGTGAAACGCGCGATCTGCCGTTGCCCCGCATGGCCCGCGCTTTCCTTCCACAGGTCGGGCTGGCGCGCCATGTAGGCATAGGCCGCGCGCACGCCGCGCTCCCGGCCCAGCATGTAGGTGTCGCCCTCGCCGGCATCGCTGGCGGTCAGGTAGATCACCCGCACGCAGCCGCCGGCGGCGACGTTGGACGCGATGTCCGGGTTCATGAACAGCAGGTCGTCATCCAGGTGGGCGACGACGGCCAGATCCTTGATGCCGTTGCATTGCGCCAGGGTGGGCGGGGCGGCAAACGCGGCGGAGCAGGCCAGGCAGGCGAGCAGCAGCGCCTGGCCGAGGCGGGAGAGCAAGGTCGTGAGGATCCGCGTCAAGGGGCGCTGCTCCTGTGGGCAAGGGCAAGAATCTGCCGTTGCGGGCATCTTAACAAGTCCGGTCCGCGGGATCACGCGGCGGGAATTTGCTAATCGCCGATCTGTCGTTAGCCGCTGTCGCCGCGCGCTTTACCATCGGCCTCCCATGACCGAACTGCTACGCATCCAGAACCTGACGGTGGACCTGCCGGCCGGCGCCGACCGGCCGCACGCGCTCCATGACCTGTCCCTGTCCGTCAACGCCGGCGAGATCGTGTGCGTCGTCGGCGAGAGCGGGTCCGGAAAATCGCTGACCGCCGGCGCCATCCTGGGCCTGTTGCCGCAGGGCGTGCGCGCCAGCGGCGGACAGGTGCTGTGGGAAGGCGAGGACCTGCTGCGCCTGTCCCCGGCCGCGATGCGCCGCCTGCGCGGCCAGCGCATCGGCATGATCTTCCAGGAGCCGATGACGGCGCTCAATCCGCTGCGCACCATCGGCGACCAGATCGCGGAAGTGTTCCGCACCCACACGCGCCTGTCCGGCGCCGAGATCCGCCGCCGCACGCTGGGCCTGCTGGATTCGGTGCGTCTGCCGGACCCGGCGCTGGCGCTGGGCGCGTATCCGCACGAACTGTCCGGCGGCCAGCGCCAGCGCGCCATGATCGCCATGGCGCTGGCGCTGGAGCCGGCGCTGCTGATCGCCGACGAACCGACCACGGCGCTCGACGTCACCACGCAGGCGCAGATCCTGCACCTGATCCATGACCTGCAACGCCGCAAGGGCACGGCGGTGCTGTTCATCACCCATGACTTCGGCGTGGTGGCCGAGATCGCCGACCGCGTCGCCGTCATGCAGCGCGGCGAACTGGTGGAGAGCGGCCGCGCCGACGAGGTGCTGCGGCATCCGCGCCATCCGTACACGCGCGCCCTGATCGCGGCGGTGCCGCCGCTGGCGCCGGCCGCGGCGCGCACGCCGGTCGCGCCCGACGCGCCCGCCATCCTCACGACGGTGGCGCTGACCAAGACCTACCGCAAGCGCGGCTGGTTCAACCAGCCGGGGCGCGAGACGCGCGCGCTCGATGGCGTGTCGCTGACGCTGCGCGAAGGCGGCACGCTCGGCATCGTCGGCGAAAGCGGCTCGGGCAAGTCGACCCTGGCGCGCACCCTGCTGGGGCTGGCGCCGCCCGACGCGGGCGCCGTCACGCTGGCGGGCGAACCGCTGGCCTTCAAGGGCGCCGGCGCGCGGCGCGCGCATGCGCGGCGAGTGCAGATGGTGTTCCAGGACCCCTATGGCTCGCTCAATCCGCGCCAGCGCGTGGGCGAGATCGTCGCGCGCGGACCCATCGTGCATGGCATGCCGCGGCGCGAGGCCTGGGCCCAGGCGCGCGAATTGTTCGAACTGGTCGGCCTGTCGCCGGACGCGATCAACCGCTATCCGCACGAGTTCTCGGGCGGACAGCGGCAACGCGTGGGATTGGCGCGGGCCTTGGCGATGCGGCCGCGCGTGCTGATCGCCGACGAGCCGGTGTCGGCGCTGGACGTCTCGGTGCAGGCGCAGGTGCTGGCGCTGCTGGCGCGCCTGCGCGAGCAACTGGGCCTGTCGATCCTGTTCATCACCCACGACCTGCGGGTCGCGGCGCAGGTGTGCGACCACGTTGCGGTCATGAAGGACGGCAAGGTGGTGGAGGAGGGGCCGTGCGCCGAGGTCTTCGGCCAACCCTCGCATCCCTATACCCAGGCATTGCTGGCGGCGGTGCCGGGCCGGGGTTGGGATCCGGCCGAGGCCGCCGCGCGGCGGGCGGCGTAGCGGCCTGGCGGCCTGGCGGCTTTGGCCAGGCGCGGCATTCGCGGTATAACCGACTGATGCCGTGCCGCGTTTCGCGCGCCCCGCGCGAGTCGCGCCCATCCCGGCGGGAGAGCATCCATGGCCGACATCGTCCAATTGCGTCCGGAGGGCCTGTACTGCGCCGCGGGCGGGTTCTACATCGACCCCTGGCGCCCCGTGGACGTGGCTGTCCTCACGCATGGCCATGGCGACCACGCCCGCGCCGGCATGGGTTGTTACCACACCAGCGCCGAGGGCCTGCCCATCCTGCAATGGCGACTGCGTGAGCAGGACTACCGCGTCCACGCCTATGGCGAGCCGTTCACGCTGGGCCGGGCGCGCGTTTCGCTGCATTCCGCGGGCCACGTGCTGGGCTCCGCGCAAGTACGCATCGAGGTCGACGGCCAGGTCTGGGTCGTGTCGGGCGACTACAAGCGCCAGCCCGATCCCACCTGCGCGCCGTTCGAGGTGGTGCCGTGCGACACCTTCATCACCGAAGCCACCTTCGGCCTGCCGATCTATCGCTGGCCGGACACCGTGGAGGTGGCGCGCGACATCGTCCAGTGGCGCGACCATTGCGCCGCGCGCGGCGAGGCGGCCATTCTCTACTGCTATGCGCTGGGCAAGGCGCAGCGGGTGCTGGCCGAACTGATGCCGTTCGTCGACCGGCCCGTCTACCTGCATGGCGCGATTGCCGCGGGGGTGGACGTCTACCGCGAGGCCGGCATCGCGCTGCCCGACACGCGCCTGGTCATCGACGCGGACAGCGCGCCGGCGGCCGCGGGCACGGGATTTGCTGGCGAGCTGGTGCTGGCGCCGCCGTCGGCGGCCGGCAGCGCGTGGCTGCGGCGCTTCCGCAAGGCGCAGCACGGCTTCGCGTCCGGCTGGATGCGGCTGCGCGGCAACCGGCGCCGACGCAACATGGACCGGGGCTTCGTCGTGTCGGACCATGCCGACTGGCCCGATCTGCTGCGCACGATCCGCCAGACCGGCGCCCGCCGCGTCATCGCCACGCATGGCGACACCGACGCGCTGGTGCGCACGCTGAATGAATCCGGCATCGCCGCCGAGACGCTGGCCACGCAATATGGCGAAGACGACTAGGACGGCGCGCCGCGCCATTTTCGTAGCGACAGGGGAACGGACCCAGGCATGAAGCGATTCGCGGCGTTGTATCAGGAACTGGACCGCAGCACCGCCACCTTGGACAAGCGCGCGGCGCTGCTGGCGTACTTCCGCGATGCGCCGCCGCGCGACGCGGCCTGGGCCCTGTACCTGCTGGCGGGCGGCAAGATCAGCAGCGCGCGCCGCAAGATCGCCGCCGTCGGCGAGTTGCGCGCATGGGCCGCGACCGCCTCCGACACCGCGCCCTGGCTGGTGGACGCCTGCTACGACCAGGTCGGCGACCTGGCCGAGACGCTGGCGCTGCTGGTGCCCGATCCGCGCATTGCCGCGCCCGAGCGCGGCCTGGCCGATTGGATCGAGGAGATCCTGGTGCCGGTCGCCAACCGCGACGAGGCCGAGCGCCGCGAAGTCATCGTCGCGGCCTGGCGGGGCCTGCCCTACATCGAGCGCCTGGTCTTCAACAAGCTGCTGACCGGCGCGCTGCGCGTCGGCGTGTCGCAACGCATGGTGCAGCAGGCGCTGGCGGAGTTGTCGGGCGTGCCCATCGCCCGCATCGCGCAGCGCATGCTGGGCGCATGGTCGCCCAGCCCCGCGTTTCTGCGCGACCTGCTCAGCGCCGACGAACTGCCGGGAGACCGCCAGCAGCCCTATCCCTTTTTCCTGGCCTCGCCGCTGGAGGGCGACCCGGCGCTGCTGGGTCCGATCGACGACTGGCTGCTGGAGTGGAAGTGGGACGGCATCCGCGCGCAACTGATCCGGCGGCGCGGCGAGGTGGCGTTGTGGTCGCGCGGCGAAGAGCGCCTGGACGGCCGCTTCCCGGAAGTCGAGGCCGCCGCGGCCGCGCTGGCGGTGGATTGCGTCATCGACGGCGAATTGCTGGCCTGGCAGGAAGACAGCGCCGATCCGATGCCGTTCTCGGCCCTGCAGACCCGCATCCAGCGGCTCAAGCCCGGGCCCCGGTGGCTGGCCGAGGCGCCGGTGCGCTTGCTCGCGTACGACCTGCTGGAGCTGGACGGCGCCGACCTGCGCGACGCGCCGCAGGCCGGGCGCCGCGCGCGGCTGGAAGCGCTGTTGCGCGAGCGCGCCGACCCGCGCCTGGGCCTGTCGCCGCTGGTGGCGCCGGCAAGCTGGGACGAGGCCCAGGCGTTGCGCGCGCAATCGCGTGAGCGCGGCGTGGAGGGCTTCATGCTCAAGCGCCGCGGCGCGCCCTACCAGGCCGGCCGGCGGCGCGGCGACTGGTGGAAGTGGAAGATCGATCCGCTCACCATCGATGCGGTGCTGCTGTACGCGCAGTCCGGCCACGGCCGCCGCAGCACGCTCTACACCGACTACACCTTCGGCCTGTGGGACGGCGACGCGCTGGTGCCCATCGCCAAGGCCTACTCGGGCCTGGACGACAAGGAGATCCTTGAACTGGACCGCTGGCTGCGCGCCCACACGCGCGAACGCTTCGGCCCGGTGCGCTCGGTCGACCCGGTGCAGGTGTTCGAGCTGGGCTTCGAGGGCGTCAACCTGTCCCGGCGGCACAAGTCCGGCGTGGCGGTACGCTTTCCCCGCATCCTGCGCTGGCGCCATGACAAGCGCGCCGACCAGGCCGACCGGCTCGATACCCTGAAGGCGTTGGCGCGATGAGCGCCGCGAAGCGGGACGGCCCCTTGCTGGCATGGTTCGCGGCACGCGGCTGGAAGCCCGCCGCGTTCCAGCGCGAAACCTGGCGGCGCTATCTGGCCGGTGAATCCGGCCTGCTGCATACGCCCACCGGCAGCGGCAAGACCCTGGCGGCATTCGGCGGCCCGCTGCTGGAGGCGCTGGCCGACCCGGCGCCGGCGCCCGCGGCGGCGGGCGAGGGGCCGCGCGTGCTGTGGGTCACGCCGCTGCGGGCGCTGGCCGCCGACACCACGCGCGCCCTGGCGCAGACGGCGGCCGACCAGGGCCTGACCTGGACAGTGGCGCTGCGCACCGGCGACGCCAGCGCGCGCGACAAGCGCCTGGCGCGGCAGGGCAAGGCGGACGTACTGGTCATCACGCCCGAGTCCCTGGCGCTGCTGCTGTCCTACGCCGATGCGTCGCAGCGCTTTCGCGCTCTGCGCGGCATCGTGGTGGACGAATGGCACGAGCTGCTGGGCAACAAGCGCGGCGTGCTGCTGCAGCTGTGCCTGGCGCGCCTGCGCCGCCTGTCGCCCGGCGCGCGCACCTGGGGCCTGTCGGCCACGCTGGGCAACCTGGACCAGGCCCGCGCCGTGCTGCTGCCGCACGCGCCCGACAGCGCGCTGGTGGCGGGCGCGCGGCCGCGCAGGATCCAGATATCGACCTTGTTGCCCGAACGCAGCCGCGCCCTGCCGTGGGCGGGGCACCTGGGGCTGTCGCAGCTGGAACGGGTCTTCAAGCGCCTGTTCGACGTGCGCGCGACACTGCTGTTCACCAACACCCGCGCGCAGGCCGAGCTCTGGCATCGCGCGCTCGAATCGATCTGGCCGGAGGCGCCGGGCACCCTGGCGCTGCACCACGGTTCGCTCGATCCCAAGCTGCGCGCGGCGGTGGAGCAGGGCCTGCGCGACGGCGCGGTGCGCTGCGTGGTGGCCACCTCCAGCCTGGACCTGGGCGTGGATTTTCCGGCGGTGGACCAGGTGTTGCAGATCGGCAGCCCCAAGGGCGTGGCGCGCCTGTTGCAACGCGCAGGCCGCGCCCGGCACCGGCCGGGCGAGTCCGGCAACGTGGTGTGCGTGCCGGCGCAGGCGCTCGAACTGATCGAGTACGCCGCCGCCCGGCAGGCCATCGCGCGCGGCGAGATCGAATCCCGGCCGCCGCCGGTCGGCAGCCTGGACGTGCTGGCCCAGCACGCCGTCACGCTGGCGCTCGGCGGCGGCTTCGACGCCAACGCGCTGTACCAGGAAGTGCGCGGCACGCACGCCTATGCCGGGCTCGATCGCGCGACCTGGCAGGCGGTGCTGGACTTCATCGTGCAGGGCGGCCGCGCGCTGGCCAAGTATCCGGATTATCAACGGGTCGTGCGCGACGACGACGGCCGCTATCGCGTGCACGACCGGCGCGTCGCGTTCCGCCATCGCCTGTCCATCGGCACCATCACCGCCGACGGCGCCGTGGCCGTCAAGTACCTGCGCGGGGGCAGCCTGGGCTCGGTGGAAGAAGGCTTCCTGGCGCGCCTGCGGCGCGGCGACCGCTTCCAGTTCGCCGGCCGCACGCTGGAACTGGTGCGGCTGGAAGGCATGGTCGCCTACGTGCGCCGCGCCAAGGGCGGCGATGGTCCGGTCGCGACCTGGCAGGGCGGCCGCATGCCCTTGTCGACGCAGCTGGCCAGCGAAGTGGAGAGCCTGTATTCGCACCCCGGCACGCATCCGGAGATGCGCGCGGTCGCGCCGCTGCTGCGGATCCAGGCGCAGGCCAGCGCATTGCCGGATCGGGGGCGGCTGGTGGCAGAACGCATCGGCACGCGGCGCGGCATGCATCTGTTCCTGTTTCCGTTCGCCGGCCGCGCCGTGCACGAAGGCATCGCGGCAATGATCGCGCTGCGCTGGGGCCGCAGGCAGACCAACACGATTTCCTACACCGTCAACGACTACGGGCTGATGCTGACGCTGGCCGAGCCGGCCGCGCTGGACGACGCGCTGTTGCGCCAGCTGCTCAGCCCCGCCAACATGGCCGAGGACCTGCGCGATGGCGTCAACCTGGGCGAGATGGCGCGTCGGCAGTTCCGCGAGATCGCGCGCGTGGCGGGCCTGTTGACGCCGTCGCTGCCCGGCCAGGCGGCGCGTTCGCTGCGCCAGGTGCAGGCGTCCAGCGGCCTGCTCTACGACGTCCTGCGCCGCTACGACCCTGACCACCTGCTGCTGGCGCAAGCGGAGCGAGAGGTCTTCGAGCTGCAACTGGAGGCGCCGCGCCTGCTGGCGGCATTGCACGACTGTCAGCGGCGCGAGCTGGCGCTGTGCGAGCCGCGCGCGCTGACGCCCTTGTCGTTCCCGCTGTGGACCGAAAGCATGCGCGGGCAACTCAGCACCGAGACCTGGCAGGCGCGCGTCAGGCGTGCCGCGCAGCAACTGGAGAAGCGCTATGAACGCGTTGCCTGAGGGCGCGTTGCAGACGCTGTTGGGCGACGAGCCGATGTGGCTGCTGGGGACGCGGGCGCTGTTCTGGCCCGCGCGATCGCGCCTGATCATCGCCGACCTGCACCTGGGCAAGAGCCATGTGTTCCGGCGCGCGGGCATCGCGGTGCCCAGCGGCGCCACGCGCGGCGACCTGGACCGCCTGGCGGAGGTGATCGCGCGCACCGCCGCCCGCGAGCTGTGGATCGTGGGCGACCTGTTGCACGGACCCGCCGGGCAGGCGGGGTGGCGCGACACGTGGATGGCGTGGCGGCGGGATCGGGCCGCACTGGAGATCGCCGTGCTGGCGGGCAATCATGACCGCGCCCTGGACGGTCCGACGTTTGGCGTGCGGCAGCTTGGCGAGACCTGCATCGACGGCCCGTTCCTGTTCAGCCATGTTCCGCGGGCGTCCCCAGCCGGCCTGCACGTCATCGCGGGCCACGTGCATCCGAAGACGTCCGTGCGCGGCGTGCCGCGCAGTTGGCCGGCGTTCTGGCTGCGCCCTGGCCTTGCGATCCTGCCGGCGTTCTCGGACTTCACCGGCGGCCATCCCGCCAGCGGCGATGACGGGCGCATCGTCGCCTGCGTCGAAGGCGTCGCGATCGAGGTCGGCGGGCGCCCGCGTTGACGGGCCGGGTCCGGGACCGCGCGGGAGGCGGGCGCCCGCTACGCCTGCTGCGCCT
>NZ_CYTU01000028.1:0-87120 GCF_001299375.1 Achromobacter sp. 2789STDY5608621
TGCCGACCTCCAACACCCCCCCCGCCGCCGCGCCGGCCGTGGCCCCCACGCCCGCGCCGGCCGCCAGCGCGCCGCCCACGCCCATCGCCAAGATGGCGCCGACCCCGGCGCCCGCGGCCAAGGCGCCGGTCGCCAGCGCCGCCCCGACGGCGTCGGCCAATGGCTCGTACTACCTGCAGGCCGGCGCCTTCCGCGGTCAGGACGACGCCGAATCGCTCAAGGCCCGCATCATCCTGCTGGGCCTGCCGGTGGCGGTGCAGAAGGCCGAGGTCAACGGCAAGCCGATCAACCGCGTGCGCGTCGGTCCGTTCGCCCGCCTGGACGACATGAACCGCGCCCGCGGCCGGTTGGGCGAAAACAAGATTGAAACGGCGGTGGTGCGCCAGTAACACGGCGCCCCCATCATGGTTTTTGATTGAACTAATCCGGGCCTGGCCCTGTCTGTAACCTCTTTGTTCAGGAACCTCACCCCATCATGCTGTCCCCCAAGCTCATCCGCATCCTGGCAGCCGCCGCGCTGACCGCCACCGCGTTCTTCAGCCCGGTCAGCCACGCCCAGGGCACCCAGGCCTACGTGCCGATCAATCCGCCGCTGCCGTCGGATACCCCGGGCAAGATCGAGGTCCTGGAATTCTTCGCCTACACCTGCCCGCACTGCGCCGCCATGGAACCCATGGTCGAGGACTGGGCCAAGACCAAGCCCGAAGACGTCGTGCTCAAGCAGGTGCCGATCGCCTTCAACGCCGGCATGAAGCCGCTGCAACAGCTGTACTACACGCTGCTGGCCCTGGATCGCCCCGACCTGCACGCCAAGGTCTTCACCGCCATCCACGGCGAGCACAAGCGCCTGATCGACAAGAAGGCCATGGGCGAGTGGGCCGCCTCGCAAGGCGTGGACCGCGCCAAGTTCGACTCGGTGTTCGACTCGTTCAGCGTCCAGACCCAGGTGCAGCGCGCCAACCAGCTGGCCGAGGCCTATCGCATCGACGGCACGCCGTCCTTCGCCGTGGGCGGCAAGTTCATGACCTCGCCGGTCATGGCGGGCAACAGCTACGAAGGCGCCCTGAAGGAAGTGAACCAGCTGATCCCGATGGCCCGCGGCAACTGACCCGCGCCTGAATCACGTTCCTGAAAACGCCCCGCGCCTTCCGGCCGGGGCGTTTTTCATGGGGTCATCCCCAGGGCGCGCGGACGCGGCAAACGCCGCGCCGCGGGCTACACTTCCTCCCACAATAATTCGCCGCCCCGCGCGGCCTACAAGGGTGGAAGACAAATGAGACAGCAATTCCTGCGCCGCGCGGCGCTGGGCGCGTGCCTGGCGCTGGCCGGCCTGAGCGCGCACGCCAATGACGCCGATGGCGTGAAGATAGGCGTCCTGACGGACATGGCCGGCGTCACCGCCGACGCCACCGGACGCGGTTCGGTCGAGGCCGCGCGCCTGGCGATCGAGGAACTGGGCGGCAGCGTGCTCGGCAAGCCCGTGTCGCTGGTGTCCGGCGACCACCAGCACCGGCCCGACATCGGCAGCAGCATGGTGCGCAAGTGGTACGACACCGACGGCGTCGACGTGGTGGTGGATGTGCCCAATTCATCGGTGGCGCTGGCGGTGCAGGGCATCGCGCGCGAAAAGAAGAAGCTGGTGCTGTTCTCCAGCCCCGGCACCACCGCGCTGACGCAGGCGCAATGCTCGCCCTATGGCGTGCAATGGACCTACACCACCTACGCGCTGTCGCGCGGCACCGCCACCGCCGTGGTCAAGGAAGGCAACAAGCGCTGGTTCATCCTGGCGTCCGATTACGCCTTCGGCAAGCAGCTGGCCGCCGACACCGAGACCGTGGTCAAAGCCAACGGCGGCGAGGTCGTGGGCACGGTGTTCCATCCGCTCAACGCCTCGGACTTCGCCTCGTTCCTGCTGCAGGCGCAGGCCTCCAAGGCGCAGATCATCGCCGTCGCCAACGCCGGCGGCGACACCATCTCGGCGATCAAGCAGGCGGCCGAATTCGGCATCTCCAGCGGCGGCCAGAAGCTGGCGGCGATGCTGTTGCTGCTGACCGACGTGCACAGCCTGGGCCTACAGGCCGCGCAGCACACCTACCTGACGGTGCCGTCCTATTGGGACATGAACGACGGCACCCGCGCCTTCACCAAGAAGTTCGAGGCCCGCCTGGGCCGCCCGCCCACCTTCCTGCAGGCCGGCGTGTACAGCTCGGTGCGCCACTACCTGCGCGCGGTGCAGGCGGCCGGCACGACCGATTCGGACGCGGTGATGGCGAAGATGAAGTCGATGCCGATCGACGACCCCTTCAGCCTGAACGCGCACATCCGCGAAGACGGCCTGGTGGTGCGCGACATGATGCTGGCGCAGGTGAAATCGCCCGACCAGTCCAAGGCGCCCTGGGACTACTACAACATCGTGCGCACCATTCCCGGCGACTCGCTCGCCTGGCCCCTGTCGGAAAGCCAATGCTCGCTGGTCAAGAAATAGGCCCCCTGGCGCTGGCCGATTTCGGCAGCTTCTACGCGGGCGGGCGGCAGGCCCATATCGCCGGCCGCCCCGTGCGCGAGATCGCCTTCACCAAGACCGCCTCGCTGACGTACGACCCCAACGGGCTGTACCACGTCGAGCAGGCCTACGTGCAGTACTTCATCCCCGCCGAGCGCCGCCACCCGCTGCCGCTGGTGCTGCTGCACGGCGGCGGCATGACCGGCGCGATGTGGGAACAGACGCCGGACGGCCGGCATGGCTGGCTGCAGCATTTCGTGCGGCAGGGCCACGCGGTCTATGTGGTCGACAACGTCGAGCGCGGCCGCGCCGGCTGGACGCCGTTCGAGGAGGTCTGGCCGGATGCGCCGATCGTGCGCAACGCCGAGGAAAGCTGGTCGCTGTTCCGCTTCGGCCGCGCCGAGGACTACGCGCAGCGCCGCGCGTTCGACGGCCAGCGCTTTCCGCTGGCGGCCTTCGATGATTTCATCCGCCACGCCGTGCCGCGCTGGCTGGGCAACAACGATGCGGCGCTGGCGGGCTTCTGCGCCGCGCTGGAACGCATCGGCCCGTGCCTGGTGCTGGCGCACAGCCATGGCGGCGAAGTGGCCTACCGCGCGCTGCAGGCGCGGCCGGAACTGGTCCGCGGCGTCATCGGCATCGAGCCGTCGGGGTTCTCGGCGGAAGTGGACCCGACGGCGGTGGCGGGCAAGCCGTTCCTGTTCGTCTATGGCGACTATCTCGACGCCACGCCGCTATGGGCCAGGCTGGATGCGGCCGGGCAGGCCTACGCCGACCAGTTGGCAGCACGGGGCGGCCGCGTCACCCGCTGGCGACTGGCCGACATGGGTATCCGCGGCAATTCGCACATGCCGATGATGGACGACAACAGCGACGACATCGCCGCGCGCATCGGCGCGTGGATCCGCGCCAACGCCTGACATACGGCGGCGCCTTGCCACAAGGGCTTGCGCCGGCCTTCGTCGCGGGTGGGGATGGCGCGTCGGCCGGGCACGGCCCGGCCCGCGGTCACGCCGGGGTCAGCCCTTGACCGCCGCGGCCTTTTCCAGCGCCTGGGTCAGGTCGGCGATGATGTCCTGCGGCGACTCCAGGCCGATGTGCAGGCGCACCAGCGCGTTCTCGCCCTCGCCCCAATAGCGGTGTTTCGACAGGTCCTTGGGGGACACCAGCTGCACCAGGCTTTCGTAGCCGCCCCACGAGAAACCGATGCCGAACAGTTCCAGTTCGTCCACGAACACGCGCGCCGCGGCCGGCGACAGGCGCAGCTCGACGGACAGCATGCCGTTGGAACCGGTGCAGTCGCGCTGCCACAGCGCGTGGCCCGGGTCCTGCGGCCAGGCCGGGTGGAACAGGCGCACGGTCTCGGGGCGCTGCTTGAAGAACTCGCAGACCTCCAGCGCGTGGCGCGCGTGCTGCGCCATGCGGATCGGCATGGTGCGCACGCCGCGCAGCGCCAGCCAGGCATCGTCGGCGCTGATGGAATAACCCATCGCGTACTGCGTGCGGTTCAGCTTCCTGGCGATGGCTTCGTCATTGGTGACCACCGCGCCCAGCATCAGGTCGGAGTGGCCGCCCACGTACTTGGTGCCGGCGATGACCGACACCTGCGCGCCCAGCGTCAGCGGCCGATAGATGTAGCCCGAGCCCCAGGTGTTGTCGGTCGCCAGCACCAGGCCGTGGCGCTGCGCGACGGCGGCCATGGCGCCCATGTCGAGCATCTCGAACAGCAGCGAGCCGGGCGATTCCACATACAGCAGCCTGGTGTTGGGCTGCACCAGCGCGTCCAGGTCCTCGCCGGCGGCGAAGTAGGTGACGGCGATGTTCATGCGCTTGAGCACGGCATCGTCGAGCTCGCGCATCGGGCCGTAGACGCAATCGGAGATCAGGGCATGGTCGCCGGCCGAACACAACGCCAGCATCACCATCGTCATGGCCGACAGGCCCGACGGCGCGAGATACGCGTGGGTGCCGCCTTCGAGCTGCGCGAAGACCTGCTCCAGCGCGGCGTGCGTGTCCATGCCCATGCGGCCGTAGGTGGTGGCGCGGCCACCGGCGGCCTTGGTGCGCTGGGCCTTTTCCAGCGCCGCCAGGTTCTCGAAGCGCACCGTGCTGGCCCGCATCGGCGGCAGCGGCACCGGCGCGGTGCCCGTCTCGGGGTTGAACGGGGCGGTGCCCGCGTGCTGCAAAACCGTATCGATGTGTTTGGTAGCCATCTTCAAGAGGGAGTGCTTGCGTATTGTGGGGAATCCGAACCGTAGCAGGAACGCGCGCGGATGTCGCGCCCCCGGTCCGGTGTCAGTCGATCCAGCGCACCGCCGCGTCCAGGTCGGCGCGGCGGGTGCGGTAGCTGTTGGCCGGATGCGCGGCGTCCGCGTAGCCGAACGAGATGGCGCAGACCACGCGGCGGTCGGCGCCGATGCCGAGCTGCTCACGCAGCACTTCGGGATACATCGCCAGCGAGGCCTGGGCCACCGTGGCCACGCCATTGGCCTGCGCCGCCAGCAGGAAATTGGCGACGTAGCCGCCGCAGTCGATGGCGCCGTATTCGCCCAGCGCCTCGTCGGTGGTGATGATGGCCACGTGCGGCGCGTCGAACAACTGGAAGTTGCGCAGCTCCTGGCGGCGGTAGGCCTCGCGGTCGCCGCGCGCCACGCCCACCGCGCCGTACAGCTGGAAGCCCGACTCGCGGCGCCGCGCCAGGTAGTCGCCCTGGTACTCGCGCGGAAACGGGAAGTCGGGCGTGAAACCCGATTGCCCGGCGCGTTCCACCAGGGCCCGGCTCAGACGCCGCGCGCCGTCGCCCGAGGCCACCGTCACCTGCCACGGCTGGCAGTTGCACCAGGACGCGGTGCGCTGCGCCAGCGTCAGGATGCGTTCGATGGTGGCGCGCGGCACCGGCCCGGGCAGAAAGGCGCGGCAGCTGTGGCGCGCGCGCAGCCAGCCTTCGAGCGCAGCGTCGGGGCGCGCGGCAGCGGATTCGGGTACGGCGGACATGGTGTCTCCTTGGTTTCCTCGTATGATGCCACTTGATTGCCGGCGCGCAAGGCGCCGCCCGACCCTGGCGAGACCCCATGCTGCCCTTCGATTCCCTGATCGCTTTCTTCGGCATTGCCGTATTGCTGGCCCTCACGCCCGGACCCGACAACCTGTTCGTGTTGATGCAGTCGGCCATCTGGGGCCGCAAGGCCGGGCTGTTCGTGGTGCTGGGGCTGTGCACCGGCCTGCTGGGCCATACCGCCGCGGTGGCGCTGGGGCTGGCCGCGGTGTTCGCCGCCTCGCCGGTGGCCTTCACGGTATTGAAGCTGGCCGGCGCGGCGTATCTGGCCTATCTGGCCTGGCAGATCCTGCGGGCGCCGGTACATGCCGAGGATGGCGAACGGCCGGCGCCGATGAAGACGTCCGCGCTGTACCGCCGCGGCATCGTCATGAACCTGACCAACCCGAAGGTGCTGCTGTTCTTCTTCGCCTTCCTGCCGCAGTTCACCTCGCCCAAACTGGGTTCGGTGGGCTGGCAGACGGTGCAGCTGGGCGCGGTGTTCATGCTGGCCACGCTGCTGGTGTTCGGCGCCATCGCCTTCTTCTCGGGCGCGTTCGGCGAACTGCTGCAACGCTCGGTCACCGCCAAGCGCTGGCTCAACCGCATCGCGGCGCTGGTGTTCGTGGGGCTGGCGGTGCGGCTGGCGACGGCCACGCGCTGACACGGCCGGCTCGCGCCCGCGGAAGGCCGCCGCGCAACGCGGCGCAATACCGCGTCAGGCCGCCTTGAAGCGCACGATGCCGTCCGCGCCGGTGGCGCGGGTCAGCTTGCCCTCGAAGTACAAGGCATGCAGGTGCGCCAGCGCCTCGCCCATGGCGAAGGTCAGCTGGTGCAGGTCGAGCTTGCGCTTGAACAGCACCGGCACGATGTCCGAGGTCGATTGCGGAGCGGCCGCACAGGCTTCCAGCACTTCGGCCAGGCGGTCGCGGTGATGCTCGTGCTGCTGCGCGATGCGTTCGTGCAGGCCCTTGAACGGCCGGCCGTGCGACGGCAGCACCAGCGTGTCGCGCGGCACGTCGGCGTAGCCGTCGAGCGAGCGCAGGTACAGCGGCAACGGATTGGCGTCGGGCTCGTAGTCGAACACGCTGACGTTGGTGGAGATGCGCGGCAGCACCATGTCGCCGGAGATCAGCACGCCCAGGTCGGGCGAATGCAGCGAGGCGTGCTCGGGCGCGTGGCCGTAGCCGACGATGACGCGCCAGTCGCGCGCGCCGATGCGCACCGGGTCGCCGTGCATGATGCGGGTGTAGCGCGCGGGCACCGCCGGCACCAGGTTGGGGAAGTAGTTGGCGCGCTGGCGGATCTGTTCCTGCGCGTCCGGATCGGTCAGTCCGTGACGGGCGAAGTGGTCGACGGCCGACTGGCCGCCGGGACCAGCGCCGGCGTCATTGCGGCGCGACGACCACAGCGACGCGACCATGAAGTCGGTCATGGTCATCCACAGCCGCGCATCCCAGCGTTCACAGAGCCAGTAGGCCAGGCCGATGTGGTCGGGGTGCATGTGGGTGACGATGACGCGCAGCACCGGCAGGCCCTCGAGTTCGTTCTCGAACACCTTTTCCCATAGCGCCTTGACCTCGTCGCGCGAGATGCCGCAGTCGACGATGGTCCAGCCGTCGCGGCCGTCGATGCGATCACGCAGCAGCCAGAGATTGATATGATCCAGCGCGAACGGCAGCGGCATGCGGATCCATTTGACGCCCTCGGCCACCTGGTGGGCGCGGCCGGCCTCGGGCTGGAAATCGGCCCAGGGATACTGCAGCTTCTGTTCGTTGGGGTTCATTGCCTCGCTCTCCACGCTTGACGATCGCGTCAAGTCATCATAATTTACGTTTACGTAAACTGCCACACGTCGCATGTCCCCGTCAACCTGGACCATCTCCGAGCTCGCCCGCGAGTTCGACGTCACGCCCCGCACGATCCGCTTCTATGAAGACCAGGGGATCGTCAGCCCGGCGCGCGAGGGCCGCAACCGCATCTTCGGACCGCGCGACCGCACGCGCCTGAAGCTGGCCCTGCGCGGCAAGCGCCTGGGCCTGCAGCTGTCCGAGATCCTGACGCTGATCGACATGTACGACGGCCCCGGCGACACCGAGGTGCAGTTGCGCCAGTACCTGGCGGTGCTGGCCCAGCATCGCGCCACGCTGGAACAGCAGCGCCGCGACATCGAAGACACCCTGCAGGAAATCGCGGTGCAGGAACGCCAGTGCCACGACCTGCTCGCGCAGCAGCGAGCCTGACCGCGTCATGGGCATGCTGCAGACCTTCGCGCTGTTCGTCCTGACCGCGCTGGCCGAGATCGTCGGCTGCTACCTGCCGTACCTGTGGCTGCGCCGCGGCCATTCGATCTGGCTGCTGGCGCCGGCCGCCGTCAGCCTGGCCCTGTTCGCCTGGCTGCTGACGCTGCACCCGACCGCGTCGGGTCGCGTCTATGCGGCCTATGGCGGCGTGTACATCGGCATGGCGCTGCTGTGGCTGTGGGCGGTCGATGGCGTGCGGCCCAGCGTCAGCGATTATGTCGGCGTGGGGCTGTGCCTGGCGGGGATGCTGGTGATCATGTTCGGGCCTAAAGCCGCCTGACACACCTCCAAGACTGGGTATTGCGTCCCGACACCACTCACGCGGATTGATCCGAGACCAACATAGAAGGCCTTTCCGCGCATGGAAGGTAGTCAGGATCAATCCGGCATGCTCTCCATGACCTTGCGTACGAAATCCAGTGATGGCGCTTGTGTTCCCGCCACGCGAAGCGTCATCATTTTTTCGCCACTGCGCCAACGCACCATCGTCATCTCCTGACCATCCTCGGGCCGAACCAGGCGGGTCGCCACAACACCGCGTGGATGACCGCCCGCTGACATCGTCGCGTTCACTTGTTCAGCGGATAGCAGATTGACCATGCCTCCTTTACTCAACAGTGTTTCCGAAAGGATGACGGCGTCCACGTCTGGGCACTCATAGGCGCGGACCAGGCCGGTCAGCTTGGCGTCCACTTCAACACCGGCGGGTGTCTGGCACTGCAAGGCACAGCGGCTCAGCGGACCCTTTGATACGTCCGCCGGATGTATCCAGGAGGAGCGTAGTCGCGCGGGAAGGCTGTTGTGTGCTTGCGCGAGTTGTTCAACGCGTGCCTTCAACGGCTTGAATGAGCGTTGCAGGACAGGCACGGACGCGAGGTCACTGAAGACGATTGGCTTGGCGCTACGCGCCTTCGGTCGAATTTGACGCAATTTTCGTTCTTCCCACCGCTTTCTGGCATCTACAGGCATGTTGGCGGGAGGTTGAAGGTCTCCCACCGCAGGGAACTCAGTGGGAACGGGCGCTGCGGCATGAACCATGCCTCCAGGCCAGGGAAAAAGAATAACCAGTGCAAGGACAGTGGCTTTGTAACTGCTGTGGAACATTGAGCGCTCTCTAGAAGCTGCAATCATCGGCCAAGGTACGTACGCACTCTTCCAGGGTGGCCGTTGCGCCACCAAAACTGTCCGTGCAATTCTGGTAGATCAGCGCCCAGCCCTCATCCGGATCCGTTCGCGGAGCGGGCTGAATGAGGTGATAGCCTTCGACCTGCCAAAAGCCTTCTCCTGCTGCAAACCATGCGACTGCCGCAGACCGCCAAGTTACTTCCGGTCCGGCGCTGATAAAAACTTCAGAGAAGTCGTCCAGGTTGGTTTGGTACGACTGCGTATACAAGTTCCAATATGAAGCGCCACTGGTATCCCATGAAATGGATTCATTGTTGATGCAATTGGCGCGAGAGAACATGCTCATGTGCCAGACGGGAACCTCTGTCGTCGGGTCATATGCCGCGGCAGTCGCGCAGACAAGTCCAAGCCCCAGAAGCCAAGTGAAAGTGAATCGTGTGCGCAACTTCATTCGAACGTTTCCCTAATCAAGTCCCGCTTTGCGTAGGCCTTGCTCGAAGAGATTACCGGGGAGATAACGACTCACACACGATCCTGGGGGCATATGTCAGACCATCACTCAGATCGGTTGGCGCCGTCCGAACGCCACGCCCGATTCGCATGACGCAAACCAGCCCTGCCCGCGCCAATAAAAAACGCGCTCCACAAGGAGCGCGCTTTGCATTGGACCGCCGACATTCAGGCGGCGCTGGCGTCATTCCGCCTTGATGTTGCCTTCCTTGATGATGCGGGCGTTGTTGGCGTATTCCGCCTGCACCTGCTTGACGAAGGCCTCGCCGGACGCGGTGCCGGGCTGCAGGTAGGACTTGGCCAGCAGGTCCTGGAACTCGGCGCTGGCCACGGCCTTGGCCAGCGCGGCCTGCAGCGGGCCCGCCACCGTCGGCGGCAGATTGGCCGGCGCGAAGATGCCGAAGTTCGAGTAGTACTGCGCCTGCGGCAGCTTCAGTTCGGCCATCGTGGGCACGTCGGGCCAGGCGGCCAGGCGCTCGGGCGCCATCACCGCCAGCGGCTTGAGCGCGCCGCTGGCCACGTGCGGCAGCACCACGTCGGTGTTGACCACCAGCAGCTCGACCACGCCGCCCAGGCCGTCGGTCAGCGCCTGGCTGTTGCCGCGGTAGGGCACGTGCAGCATCTTGGTGCCGGTCTGCGTGGTCAGCGCCGCCATGCCGATGTGGGCCACGGTGCCCTGGCCCGGCGTGCCGTAGCGCACGCCGTCCGGGTGCGACTTGGCGTAGTCGATCAGGCCGGCGAAATCCTTCACCGGCAGGGCCTTGGTGGCGACGATGGCCACGGGCGCCACGGCCACGCTGGCCACCGGCGTCAGGTCCTTCATCGGGTCGTAGTTGGTCTTGGCCAGGTGCGGGAAGATGGTCAGCGGGCTGGTGGAAGCCAGCAGCAGGGTGGCGCCGTCCGGCTGGGCGCGCGCCACGAAGTCGGTGCCGACCGAGGCGCCCGCGCCGGGCTTGTTTTCGACGATGACGGTGGCGTTGGCCTCCTTGCGCAGCACGTCGCCCAGGCGGCGGCCGATCGCGTCGGCGCTGCCGCCGGCGGTGTAGGGCACGACCAGGGTGATGGGCTTGGCGGGCCAGCCCTGCGCCAGCGCGGCGCCGCCCGTCATGATCGCCAGGGCCGCCCCCGCGGCCGTGAACAACATCTTCTTTTTCATAGCTTCCTTGTGGTGTTGCGTAGCACTGCGTGAGGTAATGCGTGAAACGGGTAAAGCAAAAGGAAAACTTGTCGTGGCGACAAAGGCGGTGACCGCGAAGGCGACACGCGCGTCGCGACGGCCGCGCGCGATCAGCCGGCCAGGTAGCGCTGCGCCAGGCGCACCCAGTAGCTCGCGCCCGGCGCGATCAGGGCGTCGTTGAAGTCGTAGCTGGTGTTATGCAGCATGCACGGGCCCAGGCCGTGGCCGGCCATGCGATGGTCGCCGTCGCCGTTGCCCAGGAACACGTAGCAGCCGGGCTTTGCCTGCAGCAGGAAGGCGAAGTCCTCCGAGGCCATCACCGGCTCGATCACGCGGGCGTGGTCGGCGCCGGCCACCTCGCGCATGACCTCCATGCAGAACTCGGTCTCGGCCGGCGTATTGATCAGCGCCGGATAGCGCCGCTCGAAATAGACCTCGGCCTCGCAGCCATGGGCGGCGGCGATGCTGCCGGCGATCTCGTGCATGCGGCGCTCGATCAGGTCGACCACGTCGGTGCTGTAGGCGCGCACCGAGCCGCCCAGCCAGGCGCTGCCCGGGATCACATTGATGACGCTGCCGCCGGCCTGCACCTGGGTGATGGACAACACGGCGGCGTCCAGCGGGCGCTTGCTGCGGGTCAGGATGGTCTGCAGCGACTGGCCGATGGCGAACAGCGCCGGCACCGGGTCGGCGCAGTCGTGCGGCGCGGCGGCGTGGCCGCCCTTGCCGCGCACGGTGATCTTGAAGCCGTTGGCGGACGCCATCATCGGGCCGGCGCAGACGCCGAACGAACCGGCCTCCAGGCCGGGCCAGTTGTGCATGCCGAACACGGCCTCGCAGGGAAAGCGGTCGAACAGGCCGTCCTGGATCATGGCGCGGCCGCCGGCGCCGCCTTCCTCGGCCGGCTGGAAGCAGAAATAGACCGTGCCGTCGAAGCCGCCCTGCTGTTGCAGGTGGCGCGCGGCGGCCAGCAGCATGGCGGTGTGGCCGTCGTGGCCGCAGCCGTGCATCTTGCCGTCGTGGCGCGAGCGGTGCTCGAACTGGTTCTCTTCCTGCATCGGCAGGGCGTCCATATCGGCGCGCAGCATGATGGCGCGGTCGGAAGCGCCGCGCTTGATGACGCCGACCACGCCGGTCTTGGCGATGCCGGTATGGGTCTCGATGCCCCAGCCGCGCAGCGCATCGGCCACCACCTTGGCGGTGCGGTGCTCTTCGTAGCAGAGCTCGGGATGGGCGTGCAGGTCGCGCCGCAGCGCCACAATATCGTCGAGATTGGCCAGGTCGGACACCGCTGACTCCGTAACAAAATTTGAGGTTTCAAGGATCCGGGGAATAGTACCCAGGGGCGTTCCCCCGGGACGCAAACATTTGCCTAGGGAAAACCCGACTCTTATTTACGTTTACGTAAACGTAATATTTGCGGTGCATCATTGCGTAGCCAGCGTCGATCAGCGCATCATGGGGCCACGCGGCGAGATCCGGCGCGATCCTGGCGCCCATAAGAATGTAAGTACCCACTATCACGGAGACAGCGATGAACCTTCCTGGCCTGAACTTCGATCTGGGCGAAGACCTGGACATGCTGCGCGACGCCGTGCGCACTTTCGCGCAGGCCGAGATCGCGCCGCGCGCCGCCGAAGTCGACCGCAGCGACCAGTTCCCCATGGACCTCTGGCGCAAGTTCGGCGACCTGGGCGTGCTGGGCATGACGGCCAGCGAGGAATACGGCGGCGCCAACATGGGCTACCTGGCCCACATGGTGGCGATGGAGGAAATCTCCCGCGCCAGCGCCTCGATCGGCCTGTCCTATGGCGCCCACTCGAACCTGTGCGTCAACCAGATCAACCGCAACGGCACCCCGGCGCAGAAGGCCAGATACCTGCCCAAGCTGATTTCCGGCGAACACGTCGGCGCGCTGGCCATGAGCGAACCGGGCGCCGGCTCGGACGTGGTCAGCATGAAGCTGCGCGCCGACAAGAAGGGCGACCGCTACGTGCTCAACGGCACCAAGATGTGGATCACCAACGGCCCCGACGCCGACACCCTGGTGGTCTACGCCAAGACCGACCCCGAGGCGCACCAGCGCGGCATCACCGCGTTCCTGGTGGAAAAGGGCTTCAAGGGTTTCTCGGTGGCGCAGAAGCTGGACAAGCTCGGCATGCGCGGCAGCCACACCGGCGAACTGGTGTTCCAGGATTGCGAGATCCCCGAGGAAAACGTGCTGGGCCAGGTCAACGGCGGCGTCAAGGTGCTGATGAGCGGCCTGGACTACGAACGCGCGGTGCTGTCGGGCGGCCCGGTCGGCATCATGCAGGCCGTGATGGACGTGGTGGTGCCGTACATCCATGACCGCAAGCAGTTCGGCCAGGCCATTGGCGAATTCCAGCTGATCCAGGGCAAGGTGGCGGACCTGTACACCACGCTGCAGGCCAGCCGCGCCTTCTGCTACCAGGTCGGCAAGAACCTCGACCGCCTCGGCGCCGAGCACGTGCGCCAGGTGCGCAAGGACTGCGCCGCGCTGATCCTGTACACCGCCGAGAAAGCCACCTGGATGGCCGGCGAGGGCGTGCAGATCCTGGGCGGCAATGGCTACATCAACGAATACCCCGTGGGCCGCCTCTGGCGCGACGCCAAGCTGTACGAGATCGGCGCCGGCACCAGCGAAATCCGCCGCATGCTGATCGGCCGCGAGCTGTTCGCCGAAACCGCCTGAGCCCGGCCGCCATGATCCGCACGTCCGACGTCCAGCACATCGAGCAGGCGCCCGCGCAGGGCCCCTCGGCGCTGGAGGTCGCGCGGCGGATCCTGGCCGGCTTCGACCGCCACTACGCGCTGTTCCGCTACAGCGCGCAGCGCGCCAAGGCGCTATTCGAATCGGGCGACTGGCACGGCATCCAGCGCCTGTCGCGCGAACGCATCGAGTACTACGACATGCGGGTGCGCGAGTGCGCCAGCCAGCTCGAGGGCGTGCTGCGCGGCCGTCCCGAAGGCGCGGTCGGCGTCCACGGCGCCGACGAGGCCAACGGCGCGGCCGCCCCGGCCCTGACCGCGACGCAGACCGCCTACTGGCAGCAGATCAAGCAGGAATTCGTCGGCCTGCTGGGCGAGCACCGCCAGCCCGAATGCGCCGAGACCTTCTTCAACTCGGTGTCGTGCCGGCTGCTGCATCGCGACTATTTCCACAACGATTTCCTGTTCGTGCGGCCGGCCGTGGCCACCGACTACCTGGACAGCCGCATGCCGTCGTACCGGGTCTACTACCCGGTGACCGAGGGCCTGCAGAAGAGCCTGATCCGCATGGTGGCCGACTTCGGCCTGGCGCTGCCGTTCGAGGACCTGCCGCGCGACACCCGCCTGCTGGCGCGCGCCGCGGTGCGGCAGCTGCGCCAGCAGTTGCCGCGCCACGTCGGCCGCCGCATCGCCAGCGACTGCCAGGTGCACGCGCTGGGCTCGCTGTTCTTTCGCAACAAGGGCGCCTACATCGTCGGCCGCCTGATCAACCAGGGCACCGTCTACCCCTTCGCCGTGGCGCTCACGCGCAACCCGGCCGGGCAGGTGAACCTGGATGCGCTGCTGCTGGGCGCGGACGACCTGAGCACGCTGTTCAGCTTCACGCGCGCGTATTTCCTGGTGGACATGGAGACGCCGGCCGCGGTGGTCAACTTCCTGGCCAGCCTCTTGCCGCGCAAGCCCAAGGCCGAGCTGTACACCATGATCGGGCTGCAGAAGCAAGGCAAGACGCTGTTCTACCGCGATTTCCTGCACCACCTGGCGCATTCGCGCGACGCCTTCGACATCGCGCCCGGCATCAAGGGCATGGTGATGTGCGTGTTCACGCTGCCGTCCTATCCCTACGTGTTCAAGCTGATCAAGGACCGCATCGACAAGGACGGCATGGACCACGCCACCGTGCGGCGCAAGTACCAGATGGTCAAGCTGCACGACCGCGTCGGCCGCATGGCCGATACCTGGGAATATTCCCAGGTGGCGCTGCCGCGCGACCGCTTCGCCGCGCCGCTGCTGGACGAACTGCGGCGCCTGGTGCCCAGCCTGATCGAGGAAACCGGGGACACCGTGGTCATCCGCCACGTCTACATCGAGCGGCGCATGACGCCGCTGAACCTGTACCTGAGCCAGGCGTCCGACGCGCTGCTGGAGCCGGCCGTGCGCGAATACGGCGACGCCATCCGCCAGCTGGCCGCGGCCAACATCTTCCCCGGCGACATGCTTTACAAGAACTTCGGCGTGACGCGGCTCGGACGGGTCGTGTTCTACGACTACGACGAAATCCAGCGCATGACCGAAATGAATTTCCGACGGATTCCGCCCGCCCCCAACGAGGAGGCGGAAATGGCGTCGGAACCCTGGTACGCCATCGGACCGAACGACGTCTTCCCCGAGGAGTTCGGCCGCTTCCTGCTGGGCGACGCGCGCGTGCGCGGCGCCTTCCTGCGCCACCATGCCGACCTGCTGGAACCGGATTGGTGGCAGGCCTGCCGCGCCCACGTGGCGCAAGGCCGGATCGAAGAATTTTTCCCTTACGATACGGACAGACGCCTGCGCCCGGCATCCGCCGGCGCGGCCTCGTAAGCAGACGCTGTCCCGACCCTCACAGGAGCTAGTCATGTCAGATCCCATCGTTATCGTTTCCGTCGCCCGCACGCCCATGGGCGGCATGCTCGGCAGCCTGTCCGGCCTGGCCGCGCACGAACTCGGCTCGATCGCCATCAAGGCCGCCGTCGAGCGCGCCGGCGTCAAGCCCGAACAGATCGAAGAAGTCATCATGGGCAACGTGCTGCAGGCCGGCCAGGGCCAGGCGCCCGCGCGCCAGGCCGCGCTGGGCGCGGGCCTGCCGCTGGGCGTGGCGTGCACCACCATCCACAAGGTGTGCGGTTCGGGCCTGAAGGCCGCCATGTTCGGCCACGACCTGCTGGCCGCGGGCTCGGCCAACATCGTCGTCGCTGGCGGCCAGGAAAGCATGAGCAACGCCCCCTACCTGCTGCTCAAGGGCCGCCAGGGCTACCGCTACGGCCACAACACCGTGTATGACCACATGGCGCTGGACGGCCTGGAAGACGCCTACGACAAGGGCAAGGCCATGGGCGTGTTCGCCGAGGACTGCGCCGCCAAGTATTCGTTCACCCGCGAGCAGCAGGACGCGTTCTCGCTGGAATCGCTGCGCCGCGCCCGCGCCGCCACCGAGGACGGCAGCTTCAAGTGGGAAATCACCCCCGTCACGGTCGCCGGCCGCAAGGGCGACACCGTGATCGACACCGACGAGGCCCCCACCAAGGCCATGCCGGAAAAGATCCCCACCCTCAAGCCCGCGTTCAAGAAGGACGGCACCGTCACCGCCGCCAACTCGTCGTCGATCTCCGATGGCGCCGCCGCCATGGTGCTGATGCGCGCCTCCACCGCCGAGAAGCTCGGCGTCAAGCCGCTGGCCCGCATCGTGGCGCACAGCCAGCACTCGCAGGAACCGAACTGGTTCACCACCGCCCCCGTCGGCGCGTTGAAGAACCTGTTCGCCAAGACCGGCTGGAAGGCCGAGGACGTGGACCTGTACGAGATCAACGAAGCCTTCGCGGTGGTCACCATGGCCGCCATGGCCGACTTCAAGCTGCCGCACGACAAGGTCAACGTGCACGGCGGCGCCACCGCCCTGGGCCACCCCATCGGCGCCTCCGGCGCCCGCCTGATGACCACGCTGATCGGCGCGCTGCGCAAGACCGGCGGCAAGCGCGGCGTGGCCACGCTGTGCATCGGCGGCGGCGAAGCCGTGGCGATGGCGATCGAGATGATCTAAGGCGGTACTTCTCCCGAGGCGCACTTTTTCCCTGGATGTCCCTGGGAAAAAGCGCCCCCTCGGGGGGCAGGAAGCCCGCGTAGCGGGTACACCGAGGGGCATCATTTCGCTGCGCCTTTTCCGCAAGGCGAAGTCCGCGACGGGTCGGTCGCGGGCCGTGCGGGAGAGGCGCAACGAAATGCAGCTGAGTTAATCCATGACAAGAATGCCCGGCTCAGCGGGCAGCGAGACAAACCGCTCGATCCCGAGCGCCTTCAACATCCCAATCAGCAGGACGGGTGGTACCCCATGCCCATCATCGAATCCCGCATCAATCCGCGGTCGCAGGACTACACCGACAACGCGCGCGCCATGCAGGCGCAGCTGGACGACCTGAGCCGGCAACTGGCGCAGACCGCGCTGGGCGGCAGCGAATCCTCGCGCGCCAAGCACGTGGCGCGCGGCAAGCTGCTGCCGCGCGACCGCGTCGAGAACCTGATTGATCCGGGGTCGCCGTTCCTGGAACTGTCGCCGATGGCGGCGCACGGCATGTACGACGGCGACGCGCCGGGCGCGGGCGTCATCACCGGCATCGGCCGCATCGCCGGCAACGAATGCGTGATCGTCTGCAACGACGCCACCGTCAAGGGCGGCACCTACTACCCGATGACGGTCAAGAAGCATCTGCGCGCGCAGGAGATCGCCGCGCAGAACCGGCTGCCGTGCGTCTACCTGGTCGACTCCGGCGGCGCCAACCTGCCGCAGCAGGACGAGGTCTTTCCCGACCGCGAACACTTCGGCCGCATCTTCTACAACCAGGCGCAGATGTCGGCGCAAGGCATCGCGCAGATCGCGGTGGTGATGGGCTCGTGCACCGCCGGCGGCGCCTACGTGCCCGCCATGAGCGACGAGTCCATCATCGTCAAGAACCAGGGCACCATCTTCCTGGGCGGCCCGCCGCTGGTGAAGGCCGCCACCGGTGAGGAAGTCAGCGCCGAGGACCTGGGCGGCGGCGACGTGCACACGCGCCTGTCGGGCGTGGCCGACCACCTGGCGGCCAACGACATGCACGCGCTGCAACTGGCGCGCGGCGCCGTGGCGCGCCTGAACCGCCAGAAGCCCGCGCCGCTGGCCACCGTGCCGGTGCGCGAGCCGCGCTACGACCCGGCCGAGCTGAACGGCATCATCCCCGCCGACACGCGCAAGCCGTATGACGTGCGCGAGGTCATCGCGCGCATCGTCGACGGCTCCGAGTTCGACGAATTCAAGGCGCGCTTCGGCCCCACGCTGGTGACGGGCTTTGCCCACATCCACGGCATGCCAGTGGGCATCGTCGCCAACAACGGCATCCTGTTCTCGGAATCGGCGCAGAAGGGCGCGCACTTCATCGAGCTGTGCGCGCAGCGCAAGATCCCGCTGGTGTTCCTGCAGAACATCACCGGCTTCATGGTCGGCCGCAAGTACGAAAACGAAGGCATCGCGCGCCACGGCGCCAAGATGGTGACGGCGGTGGCCACGGCCAACGTGCCCAAGTTCACCGTGCTGATCGGCGGCTCGTTCGGCGCCGGCAACTACGGCATGTGCGGCCGCGCCTATTCGCCGCGCCTCCTGTTCATGTGGCCCAACGCGCGCATCTCGGTGATGGGCGGCGAGCAGGCCGCCAGCGTGCTGGCCACGGTCAAGCGCGACGGCATCGAGGCGCGCGGCGGCCAGTGGTCGGCGGCCGAGGAAGACGCCTTCAAGGCGCCGATCCGCGAGCAGTACGAACGCGAGGGCCATCCGTACTACGCCACCGCGCGGCTGTGGGACGACGGCATCATCGCGCCGGCCGACACGCGCCGCGTGCTGGGGCTGGCGCTGTCGGCGGCGCTGAATGCGCCGATCGAGGACACGCGCTTCGGCGTCTTCCGGATGTAGAAGAACCCACCCCCTACGCGCTGCGCGCGCCCCCTCAAGGGGGCGACACCGGCGGACCGGCGAAGCCGGATCCGCGGTGTCCCCGATAAGGTCGGCGTAATGCGACGTGTGAGGGTTTTGGATGCAACGCGCTCGCCGCTGCAACGTAGTCAACGAATCATCCCAGTCTGGATAACGCCATGTTCGATACCCTGCTGATTGCCAACCGCGGCGAGATCGCCTGCCGCGTCGCCGCCACCGCCCGCCGCCTGGGCATCCGCACCGTCGCCGTCTATTCCGACGCCGACGCCAACGCCCGCCACGTCGCCGCTTGCGACGTCGCGGTGCATATCGGCGGCCCCGAGCCGCGCGCCAGCTACCTGCGCGCCGACGCCATCCTGCAAGCCGCGCGCGACACCGGCGCCGGCGCCATCCACCCCGGCTACGGCTTCCTGTCGGAGAACGAAGCCTTTGCCGAAGCCGCCGAACAGGCCGGCATCGCCTTCGTCGGCCCGCCGGCCTCGGCCATCGCCGCCATGGGCAGCAAGTCCGCGGCCAAGTCGCTGATGGAAAAGGCCGGCGTGCCGCTGGTGCCCGGCTACCACGGCGACAACCAGGACCCGCAATTCCTCAAGGAACAGGCCGACGCCATCGGCTATCCGGTGCTGATCAAGGCCAGCGCCGGCGGCGGCGGCAAGGGCATGCGCGTGGTCGAATCGACGGGCGCGTTCCTCGATGCGCTGGCCTCGTGCCAGCGCGAGGCCGCCTCCAGCTTCGGCGACGACCGCGTGCTGATCGAACGCTATCTGCAGAAGCCGCGCCATATCGAGATCCAGGTGTTCGCCGACACCCACGGCAACTGCGTCTACCTGTTCGAGCGCGACTGCTCGGTGCAGCGCCGCCACCAGAAGGTGATCGAGGAAGCGCCCGCGCCCGGCATGACCGAGGAACGCCGCCGCGCCATGGGCGAAGCCGCCGTGGCCGCCGCGCGCGCGGTGGGCTATGTGGGCGCCGGCACGGTGGAATTCATCGCCGAGCCCGACGGCCGCTTCTACTTCATGGAAATGAACACGCGCCTGCAGGTCGAGCATCCGGTCACCGAGATGATCACCGGCCACGACCTGGTCGAATGGCAGCTGCGCGTGGCCGCCGGCCAGCCGCTGCCGGCGCGCCAGGAAGACCTGCGCATCCACGGCCACGCCATCGAGGCCCGCATCTACGCCGAGAACCCGGAGAAGGGCTTCCTGCCGTCGATCGGCACGCTGGCCTACCTGGGCCTGCCGGCCCACGTCGCCTTCGCCAACGGCGACATCCGCGTCGATGGCGGGGTGCGCACCGGCGACACCATCACGCCGTTCTACGACCCCATGATCGCCAAGCTGATCGTGCACGGCGCCGACCGCGACCAGGCCCGCGCCCGCATGCTGCAGGCGCTGGCGCAGACCCAGGCGGTGGGGGTGCAGACCAACGTCGCCTTCCTGTCGCGCCTGATGCGCGACAGCGCCTTCGCCGCCGCCGACCTCGATACCGGCCTGATCGAGCGCCAGCGCGCCACGCTGCTGCCCGAGCCGACGCCGGCCGACGCCGCCACGCTGGCGCTGGCCACGGCCGCCGTGCTGGCCAGCCAGGGCCAGGCGCAATCGGCGCCGCATGCCGCCGCGCCGGCCGATCCGTGGGACACACGCGACGGCTGGCGCCTGGGCGGGCGCTACCAGCGCCAACTGCAATGGATCGACAACGGCGAGACCCGCCACGTCGGCGTCGCGCGTCAGGGCGCCGACTGGACCCTGGACAGCGGCGACGGCGCCCGGCCCTTCGCCTGGCGCGCCGAGCAGGCCACGGGCCCGGCCCGCGTGCTGCGCATCACGCTGGACGGCCGCGAACGCGCCGGCACCGTGGTGCTGCACGCCGACAAGGCCCACGTCTTCGGCGACGGCGGCGCGCGCGTGCTGGACCTGTACGACCCGCTGGCGCACGCCCAGGACACCCAGGGCGACCACGGCGGCGGCCTGACCGCGCCGATGCCCGGCAAGATCATCTCCATCGCCGTCAAGGCCGGCGACAGCGTCGCCAAGGGCCAGCCGCTGCTGGTGATGGAGGCCATGAAGATGGAGCACACCATCTCGGCGCCGGCCGACGGCAAGGTCGAGGAACTGTTCTACGCCGTCGGCGACCAGGTGACGGAAGGCGCGGAACTGGTGTCGATCGGCGACTGAGGCCGTCCCCCCGGGAGGCACGCAAGACCCCACGGCCGGCGGGCGCTTTAGTTTGGCGTCAGCCGGCTGTTTATAGAATGCGCATTCCGGCGCCGTCCGCGCGCCTGCCGCGCGCCCGCCCCGATGCCTGCCCCCGACTCGCCCAGTCCGCTTTACCGCCCCGCCTTCCTGCACTTCCTGTTCGCGCGCATCGGCGCGTCGCTGGCCTTCCAGATCGTCTCGGTAGCGGTGGGCTGGCAGATCTACGCGCTATCGGGCAGCGCGCTCGACCTGGGCCTGATCGGGCTGGCGCAGTTCCTGCCGATGGCGGCGCTGACGCTGGTGGTGGGCCACGTGGCCGACCGCTACGACCGCCGCAAGATCGTCGCCATCTGCATGGCGGTCGAGACCCTGGCCACGCTGCTGCTGGCGATCGCGGCGCTGCACGGCGTCGGCGGCAAGACGCTGATCTACGCCACCCTCATCATCATGAGCTCGGCGCGCGCCTTCGAGGCGCCCACGCTGACCACGCTGATTCCGGCCATCGTGCCGCGCGAGTGGTTGCCGCGCGCCACCGCGCTGTCGTCCTCCGGCGGCCAGATCGCGCAGATCGCCGGCCCGGCGCTGGGCGGCATCGGCTATGGCCTGGGGGCCGGGTGGATCTACTGCGTGGCGGCCGCGCTGTACCTGTGCGGCTTCGCCTGCATCGCCAGCATGTCGATCGACCGCGCCCCGCCGCGCAGGGAGCCCACCACCTGGCGCACCTTGTTCGCGGGCATCACCTTCATCTTCCAGCGCCGCATCCTGCTGGGCACGCTGTCGCTGGACCTGTTCGCGGTGCTGCTGGGCGGCGCCACGGCGCTGCTGCCGATCTTCGCCAAGGACATCCTCGATGCCGGCCCCTGGGCCCTGGGCGCGCTGCGCGCCGCGCCGGCCTGTGGCGCCATGCTGATGTCGCTGACGCTGGCGCGCCTGAGCCTGGGCGAACACGTCGGCCGCCTGCTGTTCGGCGCGCTGATCCTGTTCGGCCTGGCCACCACCGTGTTCGGCCTGTCGACCTCGATCCCGCTGTCGGTGGGCGCGCTGGTGGTGCTGGGCGCGGCCGACGCCATCAGCGTGGTGGTGCGTTCGTCGCTGGTGCAGCTGAATACGCCCGACCACATGCTGGGCCGCGTCAGCGCGGTCAACACGCTGTTCGTCGGCGCCTCCAACCAGCTGGGCGAATTCGAGTCCGGCGTGATGGCGGCGCTGCTGGGCGCGGTGCCGGCGGTAGTGGTCGGCGGGCTGGGCACCATCGCGGTGGCGGGGCTGTGGATGCACTGGTTCCCGGAGCTGCGCCGGCTGCGCACGCTGCACCCCGAATCCGAGCCGGCCTGACCCCGGCGCCAACGCCCGGCAAAACCGCGATTGTTGCTGGGCGAAAATTTGTTGCGACGCAACTTTACCCGCTTCGCGGGCCTGCCTATCTTGTGACCATGTTCAGCCATCGGGTTATGCCGCTGCCATGTCTTCACCGGATACAAGCCTGGTTTCCGCCACGAAAAAGGTCTGCCGCGTCCTCGCCAGCCTGTCGAACCGGCGCGTCCAGCGCCTGACCGACATCGCCCAGGCGGCGCAGCTGGACGTGTCCACCGCGCTGCGCATCCTGAAGGACCTGGAGGCCGAGGGTTTCGTGGAGCGAGACCCGGTCAGCAAGCACTACATGCTCGGTCCGCAGGTCTATGCCATGCACCACGCCATGGTCGACGGCCTCGATCTGCGCGCCCTGGCGCGGCCCGCGCTGATCCGCCTGGCGCGCAAGTTCGGCGACACCGTCATCCTGTCCCTGCCGACCGGCTGGGAGTCGGTCTGCCTGGACCTGTGCTTCGGCGACTATCCGATCCGCGCCAACTACCTGGAGGTCGGCAGCCGCCGTCCGCTCGGCATCGGCGCCGGCAGCCTGGCGCTGCTGGCGGCCATGGACGACAGCGAGGCGCAGGCGGTACTGCCACCGGTGCACCAGCGGTTGCAGGAACGCTACCCGCGCTATCCGGTGCGCCTGCTGGAACAGATGACGGCGCGCGCGCGCAAGCTCGGCCACGCCATGCTGCTGGACGTGGTGGTGGAAAAGATGGGCGGCCTGGGCGTGGCCGTGCGCGGCCCCAGCGGCCGCGCCATCGCCGCGCTCAGCGTGGCCGCCTTGAGCGAGCGCGTCGAATCGCGCGAACAGGAACTGGCCCAGGCCCTGGCGGCCGAAGCCCGCGCCATCGAACGCGCCTGGATGCCCCATGCCTGACCTTCGCCACGCCCACCTGCTGGCCGCGGCCACCACCCGCTTCGGCCGCCACGAGGGCCGCTCGGCCCTGGACCTGATGGCCGAGGCCGCCAACGCCGCGCTGGCGCAGTCCGGCCTGCGCCGCGCCGATATCGACGGCGTGCTGTGCGGCTACGCCACCACCTTCCCGCACCTGATGCTGGCCACGCTGCTCAGCGAAAAGCTGGGCCTGGACCCGCACTACGCGCACGGCATGCAGATGGGCGGCGCCACCGGCGCGGCCATGGTGATGCTGGCGCGCGAACTGGTGCGCGCCGGCCGCTGCCGCCGCGTGCTGGTGGTGGCGGGCGAGAACCGCCTGACCGGCCAGGCCGTCGATGCGTCCATCCAGACCTTGGCCCAGGTCGGCGAGGCCGATACCGAAGTGCCCAACGGCGCCTCGGTGCCGGCCTACTACGCGCTGCTGGCCTCCGCCTACATGCACCAGACCGGCACCCGCCGCGAGGACCTGGCCGAGTTCGCCGCGCTGATGCGGCGCCATGCCGCCAGCCATCCGCATGCGCACCTGAACGAGGCCATCAGCGTCGAGCAGGTGCTGGCGTCCCGGCCCATCGCCACGCCGCTGCACCTGCTGGACTGCTGCCCGATCTCGGACGGCGCGGTCGCGCTGGTGGTGAGCGCCGACGAAGGGCCGGTGCGCATCAGCGGCGCCGGGCAGGCGCACCGCCACCAGCACCTGTCGGCGCTGCGCGACCTCTTCGACACCGGCGCGGCGCGGGCGCTCAAGTTGGCCTATGCCGACGCCGACATCGGCCAGGACCAGGTCGACTACCTGGGCATCTACGATTCCTTCACCATCACGCTGGCCATGCTGCTGGAAGAACTGGGCTTCGCGCCACGCGGCGGCGCCGCGGAACGCGCGCGGCGCGGCGACTTCGACGCGGCCGGGCCGCTGCCGCTCAACACCCACGGGGGCCTGCTGTCGTTCGGGCATTCCGGCGTGGCGGGCGGCATGGCGCACGTGGCCGAGGCCTGGACCCAGCTGGCGGGCCGGGCCGGGTCGCGGCAAGTGGGCGCGCCGCGCTGCGCGCTGGTGCATGCGGACGGCGGCGTGCTGTCCGCCCATGTCAGCCTGGTGCTGCAG
The DNA here is from genome assembly GCF_001299375.1 of Achromobacter sp. 2789STDY5608621. Classification (NCBI taxonomy): domain Bacteria; kingdom Pseudomonadati; phylum Pseudomonadota; class Betaproteobacteria; order Burkholderiales; family Alcaligenaceae; genus Achromobacter; species Achromobacter sp. 2789STDY5608621. The sequence goes on from NZ_CYTU01000028.1 coordinate 23,927, forward strand.
GCGCAGGAGGCCCGATGAACACCCGCGATCCCCTGGAATTGCAACGCTGCGAGGATTGCGGCGCGTGGTGGGCCCTGCGTCCCTATGCCTGCGCCCATTGCGGCGGCGCCAACCTGCCATGGCGGCGCAGCAGCGGCGCGGGCGAAGTGCTGGCGCGCACCGAGATCCACCGCGCGCCCGACGCCTTCTGGCGCGCGCACGTGCCCTACGTGCTGGTGCTGGTGCGCCTGGAAGAGGGCGCGGTGCTGATGGGCCATGCCGACGCCGGCATCGCTATCGGCCAGCAGGTCATGGGTCGCGCGATCACGATCGACGGCCGCGCATTGCTCGGTTTCGAGGCGCGCCGGCCGCCTTGAAGCGCCGCCGGCAACACCATCCCCAGCAAAACAACATATCCGCACGACGGAGGAGACAATCATGCGCGCAATCGCAGCATGCCGCACGGCCCTGGCCGCGCTTTCCCTGGTGGCAGCCGCCGCCTCGGCCGGGCAGGACTGGCCCGCCAAACCCATCACCGTGGTTGTGCCCTATCCCCCGGGCGGCCCGACGGACATCGTGGCCCGCGTGGTCGCGCAGGGACTGGGCGACGAGCTCAAGCAGACCATCATCATCGACAACCGCTCGGGCGCCGGTGGCAACATCGGCGCCGACATGGTGGCCAAGGCCGCGCCCGACGGCTACACGCTGCTGCTGGCGACCACGGCCCACGCCATCAACATGTCGCTGTTCAAGAACCTGAACTACGACACCCGCAAGAGCTTCGCGCCGGTATCGCTGCTGACCAGCGGCCCGCTGGTGATCGTGACGCGGCCGGACCTGCCCGCCAGCAACGTGCGCGAGCTGATCGAGCTGGCCAAGTCGACGCCGGGCAAACTGACCTTCGCCTCGTCGGGCAATGGCCAGTCGACCCACCTGGCGGCCGAACTGTTCGGCGCCATGGCCGGCGTGCGCATGGTGCACGTGCCCTATCGCGGCAGCGCGCCGGCGCTGACGGACGTCATGGGCGGCCAGGCCGACATCATGTTCGACACCATGCTGTCGTCGATGCCCTACGTGAACGGCGGCAAGCTCAAGGCGCTGGCCGTGACCGGCGCGGCGCGCTCGCCCGCCGCGCCCAACGTGCCCACCGTGGCCGAGGCCGGACTGCCGGGCTACGAGGCCACCGCCTGGAACGGCCTGCTGGCCCCGGCCGGCACGCCCGCGTCGGTGGTGGACCGATTGAACAGCGCCTTGCAGAAGGTGCTGGGCCGCGCCGACATCCAGCAGAAATTCGCCGCGCAGGGCTTCGCCTCGGAATGGAAGACGCCCGCCGACACGGCGCGCTTCCTCGACGTCGAGGTCGATAAATGGGCCGGCGTGGTCAAGACTTCCGGCGCCACGGTCAACTGACCGCGCGCGCCCGCCTTCATCCTACCCAGGGGAGTTTCATGGCTTCTGTACCCACCGGCGACGCCAGCCTCGCGCGCCTGCTCGATCCGGCCTCGATCGCGATCGTCGGCGCTTCCGACAATCCGGACAAGATCGGCGGCCGGCCCATCCACTACATGCGGCGCCACGGCTATGCGGGCGCGCTGTACCCGATCAACCCGCAACGCGCCGAGGTCCAGGGCGAACGCGCCTGGCCCAGCCTGGCCGCGCTGCCCGCGGCGCCGGACCTGGCGATCGTGGCGGTGGCGGGCGAGCAGGCGGTGCGGGCCGTGGATGACTGCGCGGCGCTGGGCGTGGCGGCGGCCATCGTCATCTCGGCCGGCTTCTCGGAAACCGGCGAAGCCGGCCGAGCCCTGCAGGATGCGATGACGGCGCGCGCCCGCGCCGCCGGCATGCGCATCGTCGGCCCCAACTCGCAAGGCCTGGCCAACTTCGGCAACGGCGCCATCGCCAGCTTCTCCACCATGTTCCTGGAGGTGGAGCCGGGCGACGGGCCGGTGGCGGTCATCAGCCAGAGCGGCGGCATGTGCGCCATGGTCTACGGCCTGCTGCGCCAGCGCGGCATCGGCGTGCGTCACGTGCATGCCACCGGCAACGAGGCCGATGTGTCGGTCGCCGAACTGGCCTGCGCGACGCTGCGCGATCCGGAAGTCGGCTGCGTGCTGCTATACCTGGAATCGCTGCGCGAGGCCGGCCCCCTGGCCGAGGCGGCGGCGCTGGCGCGGGCGCGCGGCGTGCCGCTGATCGTGGTCAAGTCGGGCCGCTCCGAGGCCGGCGCGCGCGCCGCGGCCTCGCATACCGGCGCGCTGGCCAACGAGGACCGTGCGGTCGATGCGTTTTTTGAACACCACGGCATCCTGCGCGCGCGCGATCCGCAGGAACTGGTGCGCTACGCCGAACTGGCCCTGCGCAGCCCCTTGCCGCAAGGCCCGCGCGTGGTGGTGGTCAGCAACTCCGGCGCCAGCTGCGTGCTGGCCTCGGACGCGGCCGCCGAGCGCGGCCTGGAGATCGCGCCGCTGGCCGATGCCACCCAGCAGGCGCTGGCCGAGCGCCTGCCCGGCTATGCCACCACCGTGAACCCGGTGGACATCACCGCCGCGCTGCTGTCGAACAACGGCCTGTTCGGCCAGGTGCTGCCCGTGATCGGCACCGACCCGGCGGCCGACATGTTCCTGCTGGACATTCCGGTGGCGGGGCGCGGCTACGACGTGGCCTCGTTCGCGGCGGATGCCGCCGGCTTCGCACAGGCCGCTTCCAAGCCGGTCGTGGTGGTGGCGTGGCAGGACAACGTGGCCAGCGCATTCCGCGCGCGCGGCCTGCCGGTCTATGCGGACGAAATCCAGGCGATGGATGCGCTGTCGGCGCTGTTCCGTCTGCGCCGCTTGCGCGAGCGCGACGGCGTGATCCCGGCGCCGCAAGACGCAGTGGCGGCCGATCCGGCGCCCGACGCGGCCGGCGGCTTCCTGTCCGAGGCGGCCAGCCTTGCGCTGCTGGCCGACAACGGGCTGGCGGTGATCGAGCACGCCGTCTGCCGCACGGCCGACGAGGCCGTCGCCGCGTGGCGCCGTATCGGCGCGCCGGTGGCGTTGAAAGCCTGCTCGGCACAGCTGCCGCACAAGTCCGAGCACGGGCTGGTGGCGCTGGGACTGAACGACGAGGCCGCGCTGCGCGCGGCGTTTGCCCAGCAGACCCAAACCTTGGGTAAGCTGAACGTGCGGGATGGCGCCTGGCTGGTGGCGCGGATGCAGCGCGGCCTGCACGAATGCGCGTTGGGCGCGCGCGTCGATCCAGTGCTGGGGCCGGTCGTCATGATCGGCAGCGGCGGCAAATACGTGGAAGCGCTGCGCGACGTGGCGGTGCTGATGCCGCCGTTCGACGCCGCGCAGGTGATCGAAAAGCTGCGCGGCCTGCGCATCGGCACGCTGCTGCAAGGCGTGCGCGGCGATCCGCCGGCCGATGTCGAGGCGCTGGCGCGGCAGGCCGTGGCGCTGGGCGATTACGCATTGGCGGCCGGTCCGCGCCTGGCGTCGGTCGACATCAACCCGGTGATGGTCGGCGCCGTGGGGCAGGGCGCGGTGGCGGTGGACGCGCTGGTGGAACTTCATCCCGCCAGCCAGGCCGCGACCCGTGAGGCGGCGTAATGCCGCCGGCAGACAAACAAAGGAGACGCACCGATGTTTGAAGACCTGAAATCCAAGACCGCGCTGGTCACCGGCGCCTACAGCGGACTGGGCCGCCACTTCGCGCTGCGGCTGGCCGAAGCCGGCGCGCGCGTGGCCTTGTGCGGCCGCCGGACCGAACTGGGCGACGCGCTGGCGCAGGAGATCCGCGGCCATGGCGGCCAGGCCTGCGTCGCGGCCATGGACGTCACCCAACCCGACAGCGTGCAGGCGGCGTTCGCGCAGGCGGAACAGGCGCTCGGCCCGATCGACATCGTCATCAACAACGCCGGCATCGCCATGACGCGCCCCGCGCTGGAGATCAGCGAGGACGAGTGGACCGGCCTGATCGACGTCAACCTGAACGGCGCGTGGCGGGTGGCGCAGTGCGCCGCGCGCCACTTCCACGGCCACGGCCGTCCCGGCGCCATCGTCAACATCGCCTCGATCCTGGGCCAGCGCGTGGCCTCGCACGTCGCCGCCTACACCGCCGCCAAGGCCGGCCTGCTGCACCTGACCCGCGCCCTGGCGCTGGAATGGGCGCGCCACGGCATCCGCGTAAACGCGCTGGCGCCCGGCTACATCGGCACCGACCTGAACCGCGATTTCTTCGCCACGCCCGCCGGCGAGGCCCTGGTCAAGCGCATCCCGCAGCGCCGCCTGGGCCGTCCGCAGGACCTGGACGGCCCCTTGCTGCTGCTGGCCTCCGATGCCTCCGCCTACATGACGGGCGCGGTCATCGACGTCGACGGCGGCCACCTGGCCAGCTCGCTCTGAACCCGCATCCCCATCCGGAGACCCCGCCATGGATTTTTCGCTGCCCCCTGAACTGGAAGACTATCGCCAGCGCGTGCGCGCCTTCGTCGACCGCGAGCTGATTCCGCTGGAAGCCGACCGCGCCAACTACGACGACCACGAGAACATCGACGAAGCCCTGCTGGACCGCGTCCGCGCCAAGGCCCGCGAGGCCAGCCTGTGGGCGCTGCAGATGCCGCGCCAGCGCGGCGGCCAGGGCCTGCCGATGGTGGGCCTGGCCGCCTGCTACGAAGAAATGAACCGCTCCATCTTCGGCCCGGCCGCCTTCAACGCCGCCGCGCCCGACGACGGCAACATGCGCGTGCTGGCGCAGGTGGCGCGGCCCGACCAGCAGGACCGCTGGCTGCAGCCCATCATCGACGGCAAGGTGCGCTCGTCCTTCGTGATGACCGAACCCAACCCCGGCAGCGGCTCGGACCCGTCGATGATGCGCACCACCGCCACGCGCCAGGGCGACAAATGGCTGATCCACGGCCGCAAGTGGTTCATCACCGGCGCTGGCGCGGCACAGCATTTCATTCTGATCGCGCGCACCTCGGACGACGCCCGCAAGGGCCTGTCGGCCTTCCTGTTCGACGCCGACCAGCCCGGCTGGCGCATCGTGCGCCGCATCCCCATCATGGGCCCGGAAGAACACGGCGGCCATTGCGAGCTGGAATTCGACGGTCTCGAAATCCCCGACGAGAACCGCCTGATGGAAGTGGGCGACGGCCTCAAGCTGACGCAGATCCGCCTCGGCCCGGCGCGCCTGACGCACTGCATGCGCTGGCTTGGCCTGGCGCGGCGCGCCATGGCGGTGGCGGTGGACTACGTCGGCGAACGCAGCAGCTTCGGCCAGAAGCTGGCCGACCGCGAAGGCGTGCAATGGCTGCTGGGCGACGCCGCCATGCAGATCGAGATCGGCCGCCTGCTGACCATGCGCGCCGCCGCGCGGCTGGACCAGGGCGACTTCGCGCGCAAGGAGATCTCCATGGCCAAGATCGTCGTGTCGGAAACCCTGCACAAGGTGGTCGACACCGCCCTGCAACTGAACGGCGCGCGCGGCTATTCCAAGGACACGCCGCTGGAATGGATCTACCGCTACGCGCGCCAGGCGCGGCTGGTGGACGGCGCCTCCGAAGTCCACAAGATGGTGCTGGCGCGCTACCTGATGGACCAGGGCGACGCGTTCTGGCAGTGGGACGCCGCGGACGCGCCGCGCAAGGCGCTGGTATGAGCGCGCCCGATCCGGCCACCAACGCCGCCCCCGACTGGCTGCCCGCCCTGGCCGCCTACCTGTCGGCCCAGGGCCTGGGCAACGCCGACGGCCTGCGCGCGCGGGCCTTGACGGGCGGCCAGTCCAATCCGACCTACCTGCTGGAAGACGCCAGCGGCGCGCGCGTGCTGCGCAAGCAGCCGCCCGGCGCGCTGCTGCCCTCGGCCCACGCCATCGACCGCGAATACCGCGTCATGGCCGCGCTGGCCGGCACCGCCGTGCCCGTGCCGGCGATGCTGCACTATTGCGCCGACCCTTCCATCGTCGGCACGCCGTTCTACCTGATGAGCTACGCCCGCGGCCGCGTCTTCATGGACCCGGCGCTGCCGGGACTGGCGCCCGTCGAACGCGCTGCGCTCTACGCCGAGACCGGCCGCGTGCTGGCCGCGCTGCACGCCGTGGAACCGGCCGCCGTCGGCCTGGCGGACTACGGCAAGGCCGGCGACTACTTCGCGCGCCAGGTGGCGCGCTGGACCCGCCAGTACCGCGATACCGAGACCACGTCCCTGGGCGCCATGGACGCGCTGATCGACTGGCTGCCGCAGCACCTGCCGCAGGACGACCAGACCCGCCTGGTGCACGGCGACTACCGCATCGACAACCTGGTGTTCGCGCCCGACGCGCCGCGCGCCATCGCGCTGCTGGACTGGGAACTGTCCACGCTGGGCCATCCGCTGGCGGACCTGGCCTATCACTGCATGTGCTGGCGCATCCCGCCGGCCCTGTGGCGCGGCATCGCCGGCCTGGACCTGGCGGCGCTGGGCATACCCGACGAAGCCGCGTTCGTGCGGGCTTATTGCGAGGCGCGCGGCATCGCGCCGCCGGCCAACTGGGACTTCTACCTGGCCTACAGCTTCTTTCGCATCGCCGCCATCCTGCAGGGCGTGTATGCCCGCGCCCGCGCCGGCAACGCCGCCGCCACGGACGCGCTGGAGATGGGCGCGCGCGTCGAACCGCTGGCCGCGCTCGGCTGGCAGGCCGCGCAACGCGAATCCGCACGCCTGGCCCCCGCCGGCCACTAGGAGCGCATCATGACCCCACCGTCCGCCGACGCGCTGCCGCGCAACGCCGCCAACCACCAGCCGCTGACGCCGCTTGGCTTCCTGCAATGGGCCGCCGCCGTCTACCCGGAACGCGCCGCGCTGCTGCACGGCGACCGCAGCCAGAGCTGGCGCGTCACCGACGAACGCTGCCGCCGCATGGCCGCGGCGCTCGCCGCCTGGGGCGTGCGTCGTGGCGACGTGGTGGCGGTGCTGGCGCCCAACACGCCGGCCCTGTACGAAGCGCACTTCGGCGTGCCGATGGCCGGCGCGGTGCTGAACGCGCTCAACACCCGCCTGGACGCGCGCACGCTGGCGTTCATCCTGGAACACGGCGGCGCCACCGTGCTGCTGTACGACAGCGAATACGCCGCCCTGGTGCGCGAAGTGCTCGGCCACCTGCGCGCGCCGCCGCGCACCGTGCGCATCGAAGACAGCGAATACGCCGGCCCCCACGGCGACCTGGGCGACGCGGAATACGAAGCCTGGCTCGCCGCCCAACCGGCCGACGCCCCCTGGGAAGGGCCGCCGGACGAATGGGACAACCTGTGCCTGAACTACACCTCCGGCACCACCGGCAACCCCAAGGGCGTGCTCTATCACCACCGCGGCGCCTACCTCAACGCCACCGGCAACGTGCTGGCCTGCGGCATGCCGCCGCACGCCGTCTACCTGTGGACGCTGCCCATGTTCCACTGCAACGGCTGGTGCTTCCCGTGGACCCTGGCGGCGCTGGCCGGCACCAGCGTCTGCCTGCGGCGCGTGGAACCGGCCGCCATCTTCGAGGCCATCCGCCGCCACCAGGTCGGCTTCTTCTGCGCCGCCCCCGTGGTGCTGAACATGCTGGTCAACGCCCCCGCCGACGTGCGCCATCGCGCCACGCACCGCGTGCAGGCCATGACCGGCGGCGCCGCGCCGCCCGCCGCCATCATCGAAGCCATGGAGCAGCTGGGCATAGGCGTCACGCACCTGTACGGCCTGACCGAGACCTACGGCCCGTCGATCAGCTGCGCCTGGCATGAGGAATGGGACGACCTGCCGCTGGCCGAGCGCGCCGCGCTCAAGGCCCGCATCGGCGTGCGCAAGCTCAACGTCGAAGCCGTGCAGGTGATGGACGCCACCATGCGGCCGGTGCCGGCCGACGGCGTCACGCTGGGCGAGATCATGCTGCGCGGCAATACCCTCATGAAAGGCTATCTGCGCAACCCCGACGCGACCGCCGAGGCCTTCGCCGGCGGCTGGTTCCACTCCGGCGACCTGGCCGTGGTGCACCCGGACGGCTACATCGAGATCAAGGACCGCGCCAAGGACATCATCATCTCCGGCGGCGAGAACATCTCGACCGTCGAGATCGAAAGCGTGCTGTACCGCCACCCCGACGTGCTGGAAGCCGCCGTGGTGGCGCGCCCCGATGCGGTGTGGGGCGAAACGCCCTGCGCCTTCGTCACGTTGAAAGAGGGCGCATCGCGCAGCGCGGACGAGCTGATCGCCTATTGCCGCGAACACCTGGCGCGCTTCAAGACGCCGCGCACCGTGGTGTTCGGCGCCTTGCCCAAGACCTCGACCGGCAAGATCCAGAAGTTCGTGCTGCGCGAGCAGGCGGCGGCGTTGGCGGATCGCGATCCGCCAACTTGAGGAGCGAGGTCCGGCGGTTCGCGCCCGCCCGGGTCTCGCGACGACGTCACGCTAATCGCATTGATACGTGACGCGCGCCAGATCGAAGCGGCGCGCCGCGATGTCCTGCTCGCGCATCAGCACGTAGTAGGCGCCCGGCTGCGGAATGCCGGCACGCGGATCCGCGCCGATCTGCAACACCAGCCGCCAGTCGCGCGCCCCTGGCAGCAGGGCCTGCGCGGCCTCGCTGCGCCAGACCTCGCTGCCGCCGCAGTCCAGGCCGTGCGACACCAGCTGGCAAGTGGCCTGCATGCCGTTCTGCAAGGACTGCGGATGGCCGCCAAGCTGATGGTTGTCGCGGCCGTCCATGTCCGGCGTGCCGAACTGCGAGCGCCAATCCTGGTAGCCGTCGTAGAGATCGTCGTCGTCGAGCTTGAACGCGTCCCAGCCCGCGTCGTCCACGCCGATCGGCGTCAACACGGTGCGCGCCGCCACCGGCGCGCCGGGGAACACGCAGGTCCATTCCTCATCCGACAGCGCGACAAGCTGCGCTGGCGCCGGTGCCCGCGTCAGCATCGCGGCGGGCGTGCTGTCCCACAGCACGCGCCAGCCCACCGAAGCCGCCGGCGTGAAGCTCTCGGCCTGCTCCAGGAAATCGTAGAACACCAGCAGGCGACCCTCGCTCGGCAAGGCGGCATCGAATCCCGCCTGCCGCGACAGCGTGGCCAGATCGAACTGCCCCAGGAATGTCAGCGGAAACGTCGTCTCCACCGCATCTGCCCGGGCGCGGGCATCGGCGGCAAAACGCACGCCTTGCGCCGGGGTCATCCACGAGCCCTTTTTTTTGGAATCCGCCAGCAGGCGGTCGGCCTCCTGGCGATGCCCCGCGGCGCGCGCGCCCGCGTCCGGATAGGCGGGCCGCGTCGGCCAGGCCATGCCCGGCGGCAGGTCGGGGCGCCCGCCGATCTTGCTGGCGCCCAACGGGATGGCGTCCTCGTCGCCGGCGGTGGTTGCCAGCAGCAGCGCGGGGCGCGCTTGCGCCAGCAGGCGATCGATGACGGCGCGAGGCAGGTCGGTGTCGGCCAGCGAACGCTGCAAGGCGTCGTGGTCCGCGGGCAGCGGCTTGAAGTCCATCGGCGCATCCTTTCCCGGCGGTCGCGCTCTGCCGGCATGGGGTGGGTGTCGGAGACGAAAGCGCCATTCTAGGACAGCGACGCGTCCCCGCTCGCCTTGCAGTCGGACACAATTGGCAAACTGCTGTCCGACGCCAACCCCGGCCGCCCACTAAGATGGCGCCGCATCATGCGCCACGGTGCGCCTACCGAAGACCGATGAGAAAAAGTCCGATATGAAAACGCGTCTGAACGTCCGCCCGTCCTCCCGTCGTCCGCTGCTGCGCGCCACGCTGGCCAGCCTGTGCCTCGCCACGCTGGGCGCGCTCGCCGGCCCGGCCGCCATCGCCGCCGAGCCCGCCGCCACCGCGCCGCGCCTGGATGCGGTCCAGGGCGCCGCCGCCGCCGTGACGCCGCCCGACGCGGCCACCGTGCTCTATTACATCTATCAAATCGACGGCAAGGGCGCCGATTCCTACGAAGTGGCCAACGGCAGCGTCGCCACCTACTGGTTCGGCCATGCCTTCGAGCTGGGCGGCACGCAGTACTTCACCGGCTTCGCCTGGGACACCCGCGAGAAATACGGCAAGCCCGGCGAAGACGAAGTCGGCCCGGAGACCCAGGTCAACCTGGCCGAGTCCACCTTCACCCTGACCGGCTCCAGCGCCGAACGCCCCTGGAAGTTCCGCGGCATGGAGCACACCATCGGCATGTTCGGCGCCTACGAACGGCCCGAGGCCATCGACACCCGCCGCAAGCCGCTCGAATACCGCACCCCGGCTGGCAAGCTGGTGCTGGCCGTGCCCACGCAGGGCTTCGACAACGGCACCAGCTTCGAAGGCTACGCGCTGTTCGTCTTCAACATCGGCCCGCGCGACGAACTCAAGGACAACGTCTGGACCTACGTCGGCAGCCTCATCACCGGCGACGACAACAGCGCCGCCTGCGCCGACGGCGACGTCATGCCGTGCGTGTCCAAGACCGGCAAGCTGACCTTCACCGCGCAGAACGGCGGCGACATGCCCAGGATCACCGTCACCCCCAGCGGCAGCGAAATCTCCGGCCCGGGCAAGACCCGCCAGCTGGGCGCGGCCGACGCCGTCAGCTACGTCTACGACGCCGCCAGCAAAAAGTACGCCGAGAAGTAAGCCACCCCGCGGGGCGGCGCTGGCCGGCATGGCCCGCGCCGCGGCCCCGCGACTGCCGCTACACTGACAGGTCATGACGCACGTCTTCACGGAACGGACCATGACCTCCCAGCCCCCGGCCATCATCCCCGCGCGCACCGCGCTGTTGGTCATGCACTACCAGACCGACATCATGGACCTGTTCCCGTCGGTCGCCCCCCGGCTGCTGGCCGACGCGCGGCAACTGTGCGATGCCGCGCGCCAGGCCGGTGTGAGCGTCTACTTCGCCAAGATCCATTTCAGTCCCGGCTACCCGGAAGTCAGCCCGCTCAACAAGAACGGGCAGGGCATCCGGCAGCTGGGCCGCTTCGTGCATGACCGCGTCTCGCCCGAACTCGGCCGGCGCGACGACGAGCCCCTCATCCTGGCCCACCGCGCCAGCGTGTTCTTCGGCACCGACCTGCAACCGCGCCTGTCCGCCCAGGGCATCGACACCCTGATCATGGTGGGCGTCGCCTCCACCGGCGTCATGCTGTCGTCCATCGCCCACGCCAGCGACGCCGACTACCGTCTCCTGACCGTCAAGGACTGTTGCTACGACCCCGATCCCGTCGTGCACGACCACCTGTTCGCGACCGCTTTCGAGTCCCGCACGACCGTGCTGTCGCTGGACGCCGCCCTGTCCCTGCTGGGCGGTCTATCGAACGAATGAGTTGACCCATGCGTACCCTGATCATTGCCTCCTTTGTCATCGCCCTGAACTTCTCGGCCGCCGGCGCGGCGCAAGCCGAACAAGGCTGCCCGGACGGCTACGCGCCCAGCGTCGGCACGCCCGGCCAGCAATGCGTGCCGATCCCCGTGGAGATTGCGCCCGCCGCGGGCGCCGCGTCCACCCCCGCGTCGGGCAACGCCCAGCGCTGGGGCGCCGTGGCGTATGACGCCCCCTCGGGCTCGATCGGCATTTCGGCCGACCGGACCAGCAAAGCCAAGGCAGAGAAAGACGCGCTGGCCCAATGCGCCACCAAGGGCGGCGCCCGCTGCGCCATCAACACCACCTATCACGACCAGTGCGTGGCGGTGGCCTATGGCCCGTCGCCCAAGGGCAGCGGCGTCATGATCAACTCCGCCCTCGCCGCCAGCGAAGAACTGGCCCGCATGCGCGCGCTGGAGACCTGCGGCAAAGACGCCGGCGGCAGCTGCCAGACGTTCTACGCCGGTTGCAGCCTGCCCCCGGCGGCCCAGTAATCGACGCCGCGCCGGCCCGCCATTCTCGAAGGACCTTCCATGCTTGACCCCGCCACCCTTGTCCTCTTCGGCGGCGCCTGCGTCGCCCTGGCCATGACGCCCGGCCCCGACATGCTGCTGATCGCCTCGCGCAGCGCCGCCCAGGGCAAGGGCGCCGGCTTCGCCTCGCTGGCGGGCATCCAGGCCGGCACCTACTGCCACGCGCTGCTGGCCGCCTTCGGCCTGTCGCAGCTGTTCGTGGCGGTGCCCATGGCCTACGACGCGGTGCGCTTCGCCGGCGCGCTCTACCTGCTGTACCTGGCCGTGCGCACCTTCCGCAGCAAGCCCGCGCAGAGCGTGCCCGACGCCGGCAGGGCCCGCTCGCCGGTGCGCGAGGTCTTCATGCAAGGCCTGCTGACCAACCTGCTCAACCCCAAGATGGCGCTGTTCGTGCTGGCGCTGTTCCCGCAGTTCGTGCGGCCGCAGGACGGCTCGGTGGCCCTGCAGATCCTGGTGCTGGCCACCATCCTCAACGTCATCGGCCTCTTCATCAACGGCGCCGTCATCCTGGCCGCGCATCAGCTCAGCCGGCGCTGGGCCGGACGGCAGCGCGTGTCGCGCTGGCCGCAGTACGTCCTGGGCTCGGTGTTCCTGGCCCTGGCCTTGCGCCTGGCCACCGCCAACCGCAACTGACGCGCACCCATGCAGAAAATCGAAGGCCAGGAATTCCGGATGGCCCTGGACAAGGGCAACGCGCATTTCCACGACCTGCATCTGCACGACTGCGCCTTCGACAACTGCGGCCTGTCGATGGTCAAGTCTCCGCAGCGCATGTCGCGCGTACAGCACCTGCGGCTGTCCCAATGCCGCGTGACGAATTCAGAGATCAAGCCGTGCGTGTTCGAGGACGTGGTGGTCGAAGACCTGTCCACCAACCCCATCCTGCTGGTGTGGGCCTCGTTCTTTCGCCGCGTCACGCTCAAAGGCAAGATCGGCAAGCTCAATCTCAACCTGACGCCCGAAGCGTTCTGCACGGATGCGGACCGGCTGCAGCAATTCGAGACCGCCCGCGCCGCGTTCTATGCCGAGACCGATTGGGCGCTGGACATCAGCGAAGCCAAGCTGCTGGGACTGCGTTGCGAAGGCGTGCCGCTGCACCTGATCAGGCGCGATCCGCGGACCCAGGTGATCCTGGACAAGCGCGGCCGCTATCGTGGTCAACCGGCGCTGGACGCGGGCTTCGCCAAGGCCTTTCCCGTCGCCGACAGCGTGCTGCGCGGCTTCGACGAATCCGACAAGCCGGCCATGCTGCTGACCGCATCGCTGGGCGCGCCGAAGAAGCGGCGCGACGAGGAGCTGGGCGCGATCGCCGAACTCAGGACCCTGGGATTCCTGGAGGATTGAGCCTCATGACGCAGCGGCCTCATAACGCAACGGCCTCATGACAATGACCATGGACAATGACGATCGCACCTTGGTGATCCCCCGGCGCACACCCGCATCCGCCGCCATGATCGCGAACGTCAAGCGGGCCATGGCGCTTACCGCCGAGTTGAACCGCCTGACCTTCAACGACGCCGATGCCGTCCGCGCCCTGTTCAGCGAATTGATCGGCCAGCCCGTCGATGACAGCGTCCTGCTGATCCCGCCGTTCTACACCACCGGCGGCCCCGACATCCGGCTCGGACGCAATGTCTTCATCAACCAGAACTGCACCTTTTACGACCTGGGCGGCCTGTCCATCGCCGACGATGTGATGATCGGGCCAAACGTGAACCTCATCACCTCCGGCCACCCGCTCGCGCCATCGCAACGGCGCGATTTCGTCACCGCCAGGCCCATCGCGATCGAAAGAAACGTCTGGATCGCCGCTGGCGCCACCGTCATCGGCGGCGTGACCGTCGGCGAGAATTCGGTCGTGGCGGCGGGGTCCGTCGTCACCCGGGACGTGCCGCCGAACACCCTGGTGGCGGGCAACCCCGCGCGCGTGGTCCGGCCCCTCGAAGAGCCTGAAAGATAAAACCACGGCCGGGCGATCCGTGAAAGAATCGTGTGGCCCCCCATCGCGCAGAACATCGCCATGCCTCTTTCCGCCTTGTTGCACACCACCGATCTCGCCGCGACCCGCGACTTTTACGGGTCTGTGCTGGGCTTCACCGTCACCGACTCCGCCGAAGGCACGCTCACGGTCGAGAAACACGGCGGCCGGCTGATCTTCACCACGCTCGACCTGTGGCAGCAGGCGCCGGGATTCAGCGGCACCCTGTATTTCTCGCTTCCCGATGTCGAAGCGCTCTATCGGCAGATCAAGGACAAGACGCCCATCGCGTGGCCATTGCAACGCATGGCGTATGGCTCCCATGAGTTCGGGTTGGTGGATGGCAACGGATATACGCTGGCGTTTGTGCAGGGGGTTTGACGAGGACCCGGGCAAATCAGACCGGCGGCTGTGTGGGATGAGAAGCCCTGGTGTTACCTTCAATCGACTGCAAAAGTCGGTTGCAGCGTTTGTGGCCGGCGATAGACGACCACCATGCCAAGCCAGTCCTCTTTTATTGAACCGGTTTTTCTTCCTCGTCCATGGCATATACAATTTGGCATATGCCAAAAGGAAGAAGCCATGACGATTCCGACCTCCCCCGCCAAACCCCGCGAAGCCAAGCTCTTTCGCAACAACCGCAGCCAGGCGGTGCGCATTCCGGCAGAGTTCGAATTGCCAGGTGATCGTGTGCTGATCCATCGTGAGGGCACGAAGCTCATCATCGAACCGGTAATCGGGCCGCGCGACATCGTGGAATTGTTGGTCCAATGGCGACAAGACGAACCGCTTGGGCCGGAAGACCAATTTCCGGACATCGCCGACGCGCCGCTCAAGCCGGAGGACGTCCTGTGAGCGGTTATCTGCTGGACACCAACATCATCAGTGCGCTGCTGCGTGATCCCAACGGCCCGGCGGCCCGCCACATCGAGCGGGTAGGCCCAAAGAGGATATTCACCAGTATCGTCGTCGCGGCGGAACTGCGCTACGGCTGCGCCAAGAAGGGGTCCGCGAAGCTGCAAGCGAAAGTCGAAAGCCTGCTGAGCGCGCTCCCTGTACTGCCCCTGGATGTGCCCGTCGACATCAAGTACGGCAGCCTGCGCGCTGAACTGGAAGCCGCTGGCGAGCCGATTGGTGCAAACGATCTGTGGATAGGCGCACACGCCTGCACGCTCGGGCTGACGCTGGTGACGGGTAATACCCGGGAATTCGAGCGTATCCCCGGACTCGCCGTGGAAAACTGGCTGGCCTGAATCGATCACATCGTCTCGTTGCTTTAGCAGCATCGAGACCACGTGCCCCGATGCCGCCAATCTGCAAAAGGCGGTTTCGAACCTGCAACAACGGCGGCTTATTCAGCCCTGGCCTTCATCGAATGCTTCGGCGCCCGGTAATGCGTCGGCACCTTCGGCTCCCTGCGCGTGATGGCCGCCGGCGTGCCTCCCGGCGCCGCCAGCGCCTGCGCCAGCAACTTGGCGAACATCTTGCGGATGGCGGAATTGCTGTCGTTCACATCCTGCTTGCAATACAACCGGAACAGCCAGAATTGCCGCTCGGCGTCGCACCAGTAATAGATGACTCGCAAGCCGCTGCGCTTGCCCCGGCTGCGCTGCGGGTCGACGTAACGCAGCTTGCGCAGCCCGCCGGTGCCTTCGATGACGACGCCGGCCTCGGGCAGTTTCAACATCAGGCATTGCAGCGCGCGAAATTCGTCGTCGGCCAGAAATTCCTCGCGGTGGCGAGAGAATTCGGGCAGCTCGACAAACAGGGCATTCATGGCAACGCACGCGTATCGCGTCTGGGGATCGACTGAAGCCCATTTTGACGGGCTTCATGTCGTCCATGCGCGTGCCGGGCGTGGGTTTCGGACGAAGCGAATGACGCTGCCTTGTGGCTGCAAGACGCGCCTTGCGCTTACACGACTGCCAGTCGTTCCACGGTATCGGGGAATCTCTCGACCAGACGAATCAGCAAGGCCGCCTGCGCATTCGGCTTGGCGCGGCCTTGCTCCCAGTTTTCCAACGTGCGAGGGTTGGTGCGCAGATAGTGTGCGAATACCTGCCGCGACAGGTGCAAGCGCTCGCGCAGAGCCAGCAGCTCTTCCGCGGTCACCTCCGGTGCGGGATTGCGTTCTACTTTGTGCGTGCGCAAGGTTCGCTTGCCCGCTCGCTCATCGGCAAGCGCATCGAGGCCCTCGGCTATTTCCGCATACAAATTCCGCTTTTTCATCGCCGCGCCTCGCGTTCCGCTTCCAACATGCTTTTGAGTGGCAATAGCCAGGAGAGCCATTTTGGCGAGGTTGCCTTCTCAAGCGGATACGCAGCAGCTGATATCCGACCAACAGAAAAGAAAGCCGACATTGCATCGACGCAAGGCCCCGCTGCGTAACAGCGGCGAGCCGACCCCGCGCGATCGGCTCGCCGTTCACTCAACCCGTCGCGTCAGACATCGACTAAACGCTGTGCCGCAGGCAACGCGCTAGAACCGCCCCCGCAACGTCAACAACACGCTGCGCGGCGCGCCATAGTTGTTGCGGTTCTCCACGTACCCGGGGTACTCGTAATACACCTTGTCGAACAGGTTGTTCACGTTCAGCGCCGCCGTCCAGTGCGAGGTCAGGTCGTACGCCACCCGCGCATTCCACACGCTGTACGACGGCCGCCGCACTTTCGAGATGCTGTTGCTCAGCGCGCTCTGCCAGTTCACGCCGGCGCCCAGGCTCAGGCGGTTCCACTCGTCCGGCAGGCGGTACTCGCTCCAGACGCGCAGCAGGTGGCGCGGGGTTTCCTCGCTAAAGGTCTGGCCTTCGCGGTCGGGGTCGCTCAGGTACTTGTTGCTGTTGAAGGTGTAGCCGGCCGCCAGTTGCAGGCCGGTCATCACCTCGCCGCTCAGCTCTGCCTCGAAGCCCTGGCTGCGCACCTTGCCGGCGGCGCGCGAGCAATAGCCGCCGTTGCACACCGGACCGGCCTCGTAGTCCTGCACCGCGCGGTTCTTCTGGTCGATGCGGTAGACGGCGAACGAGGTATTGAGTTTGCCGTCCATCAGCTCGCCCTTGATGCCGGCCTCGTAGTTGGCGCCGACGATGGGCTTGAGGATGCTGCCGTCCAGCGTGGTGGCGGTCTGCGGCTCGAAGATGTCGGCGTAGCTGGTGTAGACCGACCAGTTCGGCGTCAGCGCGTACACCAGGCCCAGGAACGGCGTGAACTCGGCGCTGGCCTTGCTGGTGCTGACGTCGCTCCAGGTGGCGGCCTGCGTGCTGTAGCGGCTCTCGAACCAGCTGAAGCGGCCGCCCGACACCAGCGTCAGGTCATCCGTCAGGCTGCTGCGCAACTGCGCGTAGACGCCTTTCTGCACGTGCGGCTCATAGCGCGAGGTGCGCTGCGAATCCGGGAAGCTGTCCGGCCTGGGCACGCGCGCATCCGGGCGGAACACGTCCAGCGGCAGGTAGTTGGAGGCGTACTCGATGCGGTCGGTGGACTTGAGCCGCGACAGGCTCACGCCCACCACCAGATCCTGCGGCATGCCGAAGGTGGTGAAGCGCCCGTTCACGTTGGCGTCAAAGCCGATGTGCCGCGCCGACTTGTCGTAGTTCCATGCGTTGCGCATCGGCCCCATCCGCGTCACCGGGTCCACCGCGCCCGTCGCGTCCAGCGCCGTGGTCAGGCTCTCTTCCTTGACGTAGGTGGCGGCGATCTTCAGGCGCCAGTCGTCGTTGAAGCGGTGCGTCAGGTCGGCGAACAGCTGCGTTTCGTCGCGGTCCCACTTGTTCCAGTCCGCCCCCAGGAAGGTCGACCGCTTCAGGCCCAGCGAGCTGCCGTCGCTGTAGCGCGGCAGGCCGCCGAAGAAGGGCGTGGAACGCAGCCGCGACACCAGCACGCCCGCGCCCAGCGTAGTGCGCGGCGTCAGGTCGTAGTCGAGCGCGGCGTACAGGTTGGTGTCGCGCTCCTTGACCACGTCGATGAACGAACCCTTGGTGTCGTAGTCCAGCACCGCGCGGCCGCGCAGGCTGCCGTCGGCGTTGAGCGCGCCGCCCGCGTCCAGCATGCCGCCGTAGTGGTCCCACGACCCGGCGCGCGCTTCCATCAACACCTGCGTCTCGGCGGTCGGGCGCTTGCGCACCAGGTTGACCGAGCCGCCCGGCTGGCCCGCGCCCTCGAACAGCCCCTGCGCGCCGCGGAACACCTCGACGCGGTCCAGATAGGCGGTGCTGCCGGTGAAGCTGTTGCCCACCGCATAGAAGCTGCGCGACAGCGGCACGCCGTCGTACTGGATATTGCTGATCTTGAACCCGCGCGAATAGAAATTGCGCCCGCCGTCCGCCACTTCGCTGATGGTCACGCCGGTGGTGTTCTCCAGCACCTCGCTGATGGTGGCCAGGTTCTGGTCGTCGATGCGCTTGCGCGTCACCACCGTGACCGACTGCGGAATGTCCTTGAGCGCCTGCTCGGTCTTGCCGATGGTCGCCGCGCTAGCGGCGTACGACTGCGAGCCCTCGGTCTGGGCGTGGTAAGTGCCGCTCACCAGCACCGGCGACAACGTGCTGACGCCGGTGCGCGGCTCGGCCTCGATGCGGATGCCGCCATCGACATTGACCGCGCGATAGCCCGTGCCCGCCAACAGCGCGCGCAAGCCGTCCGCCGTGTCGAAGGCGCCGTTCAACCCGGCGCTGCGCGCCCCCGCCAGCTGCGCGGACGAATACGCCAGCGAGATCCCCGCCTGCCGCGCGAACGCCGACAGCGCGTCATTCAAGGGCCCGGGCGCGATGGCATAGACGCGCGCCGACGCGGTCGCCGCCTGCGTCGCGGGCGGCCCGGCCTGGGCGCGCGCCGGAGCCGCGCTCGTCAACGCGCCCAGGGCCACCATCAACGGCAGCAGCGCAACAGAGGAAAGGGAAGGGCAGGCGCGCAAGCAAGCCCGGTCACCGGGCGGCGTCGCCGCGGCCCGGAGGCGGTGGGTCTTCACGAGAGATACTCCATTGAGGGTCGGTCGATACGGGGCAGTGCGCACTGCTGCACCCGGTATGACGAGCGTCTTGCCCAATCCCCTCAAATTCTTTGTAACGGCGCTCAGCCGCGCGCCCGCACCCGCGTCACCCGGCCGCCCCACCACAGGCGCCCGGCCTGCGGCTCCACCGGCAGGATCTGGCGCAGCAGCGCCAGCACCTTGCGCGTGTCGTCCAGCTGGAACACGCCCGACACCTTCAAACGCGCCACCGTAGGGTCGCACTCGATCGGCCCGTGATAGCGCGCCAGCTCGCGCAGGAAGGCGTCCAGCGGCATGTCGCGCACCGACAGCGCGCCCTCGACCCAGGCGCCGCCGTCCAGCATGCGAACGGCCTCGGGCGCGATCGGCTCGACGCCGCGCGGCGTCATGCGCGCGGACTGGCCCGGATGCAGCGTGGTCGAGGTATCGCCCTCGCGCGGCGCCAGCGCCACCGCGCCTTCATCCACCGCGACCTCGCTGTAGTCGTCCCACTGCCGCACCCGGTAGCGCGTGCCCAGCGCCTGCGCCCGGCCATCGCGCGTCTCCACGAACAGCGGCCGCGCCTGCGGCTCGTGCCCCGAGATCAGATAGATTTCACCGGCCAGCAACCGGATGCGGCGCACCGCGCCCCCATAGTCGATATCGACCGCGCTATCGCTGTTGAGCACCAGCGTGCCGCCATCCTGCAAGCGGACCTCGCGCCGCTCGCCGCGCGCGGTGGACACATCGGCCAGCATCTGCTGCACCATGGGCGCATCGCCCAGCCGCCACGCCATCCACCCGCCCGCCGCCAGCGCGCCAAACGACGCCAGCACCTTGCGGCGCGAACGCCGCGCCTGTGCCGCGCCCGTCTGCCGCAGGATGCGCGCGGCCGCTTGCGGCGGCATCCCCGCCGCCGGCCGTTGCAACCGGGCGCCCAGCGCCTGCAGGCGTTCCCACACCACCGCGTGCGCCGGCCGCGCATGCAGCCAGGCCTCGAACGCCTGCCACGCGCCGGCATCGGCCGTGTTGTATTGCAGCTTGATGCGCCACTGGATCGCCGCGTCCAGCACGGTCGGGTCCGCCGCGCCGTCCGCCGCCGGACCGGGATCGGCCTGCGCCGCGGACGTGCGATCAGGACTCATAGACCAGCCGATAGCAATGGCCCAGCGCCTGCGCCAGATAACGCTCCACCGTCGCCACCGACTTGCCCACCTGCCGCGCGATCTGCGGGCAGGTGTAGCCGTCCATCTGCGCCAGCAGGAACACATCGCGCACCTCGGGCTTGAGACGCCCCAGCATCTGCGCCACCTGCTCCAGCGATTCCAGGATCAGCAGGCGCGATTCTTCAGAGGGCCAGTGCTGTTGCGGATAGGTCTGCAACACCGCCAGATAGCTGCGCTCGATGTCGAGCCGGCGCCAGTGGTCGACCAGCAGCCGGTTGGCGATGGTGCGCAGATAGGCGCGCGGCTCGCGCAGGGCGGTGTCGGGAGTGTGGGAGGCGTTGGGCGCGTGCGGGGTGTCGGACGGGCTTTGCGCGTCGGACGGGTTCGGCGTGCCGGACGGGTGCAGCGTGCCGGACGGGTGCAGCGTGCCGGACGGGTGCAGCGTGCCGGACGGATTGGCCGACAGCAGGCGCACGAAGGTGTCCTGCGCCAGATCGGCCGCGCGGTGCGCATCGCCCAGCTTCAGGCGCAGCCAGCCATGCAGCCAGGCGTGATGGTCACGGTAGAGCGTCGCGATACCGGCGTCGGGGCTGGCGCTGGGCTTGGCTGGCATGAGGGCAGGGCATGTGAATGGGAATTGTTCACATTATAGGGGTGAAGCTTGGGCTCCCCCGGGACTGCGCGGCCAGGCCAACACCTTCGGCGCCTGAAGCGACAAGCCACCATATCGACGCCATCGAGCGACATACCGCCCTCAGAACGGCTTCATCACCACCAGCAGAATAATCAGGACCGGCGCGGCCAGCACCACCGACATCAGCCGCGCGCGACTCGCCTCGGTGACGTCACCCGCCGCCTCCGCCAGCCGCCGCAGCCGCCCCGCCTGCATCCCGTGCACCGCCGCCAGCACCAGCACCAACGCCAGCTTCACCGACAGCCACCCGCTGCCAAACCAGCCCGCGCTCGTCGCCAGATACACGCCGCTGGCCAACGCGCCCACCATCGCCGGCGTGGTCAGCAGCCGTTCCCACTTGCGCAGCAGCCGCAGGCGCGCCAGCTCCTGCGGCAAGGCCGGCCCCGGCAGCTTGTCGGCCGCCGCCAGCACGAACGCCTGCACCACCATCCCCGCCACCCAGAACAGCACCAGCGCCAGGTGCAGCGACTTGATCAGCAGATACGCCATCGCTCACGCCTCCCGCGCGCGGCGCAGCGAACGAGCGATCACGAAGCCGCCAAACGGCACCAGCGTCGCCACCAACGTCCACACCAGCCGCTGACGCGGCCAGCCCTGCGCCGACGCCACATTGCACGCCAGCGCGATATAGACCATGAACGCCACCCCATGCACCGGCCCCACCCACGACACCCCTTGCGGCATTCCGGCCAGATGCTTCAACGGCACCGCGACGCCCAGCAGCGCCAACAGCGTCACGCCTTCCAGCATGGCCGCCCACTTGAAGAGAGCAGGGGTCGAAGCATCGGCGTCTTTCAGGGGCATGGCAGCGTCTCGCAACAGGATCAGCGGCATTGTCCGGGCTGGCGCAATCGCCAGCCATTGGCCAAAATGCCAATCTTCGAAAGAAATCCGCCAACCGTGCGCCGCCGTCCGCCCGACCTGTCCCGAGGCCCCAACCCCATGCCCCCGTCCACCCCGCACCGCGTCGCCGTGCTCGCCTTCGACGGCCTCGTCGCGGGCGACCTGTCCATCCCCTGCGAAATCTTCCAGCTCGCCGAAACCCTCGACGGCCGCCGCCCCTACGCCGTGCAGGTCCACGCCAGCAAACCCCGCGTCCGCACCCACGCCTACGACCTGCACATCCGCCACCGCCTGGACGCCGCGCGCGGCGCCGACACCCTCGTCATCCCCGGCCTGGCCGACCCCGCTGACAGCGTCTCGGATGACATCCTCGACCTGGTCCGCCACGCCCACGCCCGGGGCGCCCGCATCGCCTCCATCTGCACCGGCGCCTTCGTCCTGGCCGCCAGCGGCATCCTCGACGGCCTCAAGGCCACCACCCACTGGAAAGCCGCCGGCCTGCTCGCGCGCCGCTACCCCGCCATCGACGTCAACCCCAACGTCCTGTTCGTCGACAACGGCCAGGTCCTGACCTCCGCCGGCGCTGCCGCCGGCATGGACCTGTGCCTGCACATGATCAAGCGCGACCACGGCGCCGCCGTCGCCGCCAACAGCGCCCGCCTGGCCGTCGTGCCGCTGGAACGCGCCGGCGGCCAGGCGCAATTCATCGTCCGGCCCACGCCGGCCTCGCACACCGACCTGACGCCGCTGCTGCACTGGATCGAACACCGACTGGCCGAGAACCTGACCGTCGCCGCGCTCGCCGCCCAGGCCGCGGTCAGCGTGCGCACCTTGAACCGGCGGTTTCAGGAACTGCTGGGGGTCAGTCCGCTGCAATGGGTGATCCAGGCGAGGGTGAATCGTGCGCGCGGGATGCTGGAGACGACGGACCTGCCGGTGGAGCGGGTGGCGATGGAAGTGGGGTTCGGGTCAGCGGTGTCGCTGCGGGAGCATTTCACGGGGATCGTGGGGACGAGCCCGATGGGGTATCGACGGGCGTTTCGGCGGGCGGCGTGAAGGCTGCCTGATGCTTGGGAATGGGGCGGCCTGACGCTTGGTGGCCTGGAACTGGCCTGACGCGTTGCGCGGCAGGCCGTTGGTCTTTTTCGGGTTACTGGATCGAGCGGGGCGCGTTATGCGTGGAGGCGTCGAACGCGGCGTCATCAGCGTAGGCGCGGGCCGATTCCAGCATGGCGTCGGTCAGGGTGCCGAGGTGATCGCACAGGCCCTCCACGCCGCCCATCAACGCGGCCACCGTCCATGCGTCCAGCGGCTGGCTGCCCGTGGCGGCGGGCTCCGACGCGCTGTTGCCGACCAGGCGGGCGATGGTCTGGATGGCGTAGCGGGCGCGTTCGATGTTGTAGAGGTGGGAGAGAGGGACCGGGGCGTGCTCGGGGTCGGTGTCGACCAGCCAGGGGTTTTGGGTGAGGGGGTGGGATTGCATGGACTTCCTCCGACGATGTGGAAATCCCGCTGCCCCACTTCCAAATGGGGCGGGCGGGCACAGGACAAGGTTGGAAGACCGGATCGTCGGAACCGGCGTGCGGCTAGCGCACCCCTGCCAAGGCCCGCCCATTGGGCGTGCGGAGGCTTGCTGACCCTAAGGGGTCGGCATCGACGAATTTTCCGGCTTCCACACCGGGGTACCGTTGGTGGCGGTAGTGGAGTAAGTATACGGTGACGACTGCTGTCCCTTCTGCCAAGTAGTCAGTTTGGCCATAGCGAGTGTCGGAACAATCATCACATGGTGTCTGGTTTCGACCCGTTGAGCTTTTCAAACGCTGCCTAGGAACGGCTGCAAAGCAACGATTTACGCCGGTCAAAGTCATGCAAGCAGCTGCTGCTCTCAACGTACAGCGTCGCTGCCATTCAAAATCACTGCAGTCGGATAGCGCGACTAGCCACTACCGTCAATGTAAGCTCTACTCAGCGTATATACCCCTCACATCTTTCGCGGCGACACTGCCAAGACGGCATCGATTGTTTCCGCCGCCCTTCGGGCTGAAGCGCCTTGAACGTAGAAGCCCAGCTCAAGTGAATAGTTGAAGGACCAAGTCGTCATGTTGGAAGACCCCAGGTAGCACTGATTGTTGTCTGCGACAACCACTTTCGCGTGAAACGTTTCATACTGCCCGGCACCTTTGGCGAGGCGGAATTCGAATACCGAAACGCTTAGTCCCGCGAGGCGCTGCTTGGCCGCAATAATAGCTTGCGCATGGGCCTGTCTGACCACAAGACACCGCTCAACTTTCGGGTGCGTCATCTCGAAAAGGGATAGAACACGATCAAGTCCATCAGCGTCAAGGAAGGGCGTCATCACAAGGAACCGCCGATCTGCCGAAACAGCCATCCGCTGGAAAGTGTCCCCAGTCTCTTGTAAGCCCCAATCGCCCCTAAGGGATTGAGCCAGAGCAGAACTAAATATACTTGGCGAGGGTGGTCTTGATAGCACCACGGACACCCGATCCGCATCTTCGTGCACTTTCGTGCGATATACCGCTATTCCTAGTAGCATCAGCGAAAGTTCGTAGCAGACAGCCGGAGATAACGTCAATCTCCAGGTAGTTTCGCTCTCTTTAACAGCAGCGCCGGCCCTACAAACGGATGCTAGCGCCTCCCGCACCGTCTCGAGACGCGCGGTGGAGACACCAGCAATTTTTGCAAGCTCCTTAACGCTCGACGGAGTTCGGAGTCGACCTTTTGATCCCTGCACGAAGATCGGAGCCAAGAGTTCGGCAAAGCGAGCCACCTCAAGGAGGACAGCAATCGCCTCATTTTTCATTGCGGGCAATCACCTCGAGATATCCTGGAATTCGCATGCCGGCATGCGTTGCATCTTCGCGAGGAGCAAGCCCTCCTCCCAGCACGGAACGCGAAAGCAGTCGGTTAGACGCAATACAAGACGTTTCTGGCACAACAATGCAATCGGGGCAAGCCCCTCCCTTCGTTTCGCATAAGCTGCCCGAACCGCACAGTAGAGACTCTTGCGCGCCTAGGTGCTTAAGAAATTCAGTATTGGAATTTCGCCAAAGGGCCGACATGTATCCTAGGTCCATCGTAGTGGCATTGCGATACACGACGAAGGCCATATCGCATGGAAAAAGGTACTCACTAAGAGAGCCAAGGTCGAGACCCGAAAACTCTGAAACCGCCTTCATGACCACATGTGCATAAGTATGAAGTAGGGTATAGCAGTATCGGTAGGTGGAGGCATCCGCCGGAATCAAGTCGGAGAAAAATCGCCCAAACGGCTGAGCTCGTTCCAGCAAATGCGCGTTCAGCTTGGCCGTCTCGTGGGGATTCCAGTCGGGCAAATCTGCAACGTTCACCTCTCTCAACCAAGCCAAAACTTGCTCTGGAGAAAGTTGAACGTAGATGGCCTCATTCTTCTGCGTTACAGTGTAGATAGGCCGCTTACGGGAATCCCTAAAGGGATCGAACAGATTCAATCTAACCGGCAGGCGTAGAGTTCCAGAGTCCTTCTTTTCAATGATGGGTTCATTGGACATTCTTGTATACCCATGGGTAAAGCGACACAGCTCGAACTCGCGGATCAGTCCAATCTTCTCTATACCCAGTCTCGCAGCAACCCTCTTAGTAGTGCTCATCTGAGACAACATCTGTTCGTCGTCACGAGGTCCTATGATTCTGTCTGGTGACGTGAAAAGAACGAAGGGTGCACGTTCACCTGGCAGCGTTGACGCTTCGAGCGTTCCTCGCTTGAGAGCCTCGTGCTCGACTGCTAGAAGCACCGGATCATAGCGGCTCCCATAGCTTTGACGTTGCATAACCTGCGCCAAGAACGAAGGCGGAGCCTCCGTGCGTTCGGGTATGAGGCCGGGTATTTCTCGCCAACTCTCAACCATCTTCGAGAGTACTCCACGCAAGTCTTCCTTGTTTGACTCCGCCATCGGTCCGCTCAACATTTCCTCGAGAGCTCGGTATGGCGTCAACTGTGCTGCAGCGCCTTTCTGTTCCATAACCTGCAGAATTTCTTCTGTGGTCAAGGGCGCTGAACCAATTCCATACCAGCCCGCCAAACTATTAGCCAGGTCAGACCTTCGCTCCTCTCTCAACAACTCCAGAAGTTTCTGCTGCTCCTTTCCAAACACAATGAACTGATCACTGTGCGGATAGAACGATGCCGTTGCACGATAGCTAATAGGCTCCATCCGTCGCCACCTGGGGGGGCGATTGAAGCACTCGTCGCCAAGAATCTCCGTAGTCTCCTTATCGTTTTGCAACCAAGAGTCGCCGGCCTTGTGGCCAGCTTCACATGTGAAAAACCATTGACCTATTCTTGGCGACTTGTCATTTAGGAAAAACTTACTGCTACCGCACTGTCGGCACCCGACCGGTCGATACGAATCTTGCTCAGCTTGGCTCCACTCCCAACGGCCAGGGTGCGGGGCGCTCCATCCACCAGACCAGTGAACGAAAATGACATCGAGCTGCCTCCAAGTGCATCGACTCCCATCAGTCTTGCAGGGTTCGCCTGTAAGTCTTGGAAGTGACGCTGCCGCCTCTTTCACAGTATCAAATTGATGAAATCGGCCGCATTTGTTGCAAACAAAAGAAGCCGGGCCAGGGATATATCCAACAAGAGTTGGGTTAACCAGTTGGAACTGATTGGGCGAAAGCGCCTTGTAGTTCCCCTCCGGCAGGAGCGCCTTATCGATGCACTGCCTAGGCAAGGGACGATGCTTATCGTCACCTGCTTCCTGCGCTCTGGCGTACCAACTTCTCCAAGTCTCTTGAAGTCGCTCAAAGAGTTGTCGCTGTGCCTCTGTCGGCAACTGCACCTCCTTAGCATTCACATCTTCCAAAGGTACTGCCACACATGCTCCCAGTCCGCCCTCGAAGGTGAAAATCGAACCAGGTGCGTAAGATGATGCGAGTTGGCCTCGTGACCTGCTCATGGCTTGCGGTGCGGGCTTAGCGGGGCCCTCTCTGAAGTAGCTTCCCGAGCGCGCCATCATTGCTCTCCCAAGACATCGTCATTTGCAGAGCCGAACCGAGTGAATCGCATGATTGTGCGAGCGTCGTCGGAGTCAAGTCCTTTACCGTTGAAATCGCGATACGCGAACCTGATAGATCCAGCTTCGTCAACATCTCGAAGCGAGGTCATCGGACGCTGAAGCGAGCTTGGGCGTTCCTTATAGAATTCGCCGATGGACTGCTCCGCCATCGACCTATCTGAAGCCCAATCAGAGAGCTGCTGAACGACGCGTTGGCGTATATCTTCAAGGTAGTGCTCCTTGTGATATGGCGCGAACGTGTCATTGTCTAGTCCCAGTGCCTTGTAGATGAACGAGCATGCGCCATCAACCAAGACCGCACCCTGTTTCTCGAAGAGAGAGTTCGTATTGGGTATCCAAGAAAGGTCTCGCACGGACTTTTTGCTTTCTGGAGGTTCAAGAGTGACCTCCTTCACGAAGCGAATGCCTGCCAGATAGGTCTGCAAGAGACTAGGCAGTACTCGTTCGATGGCTTTGTCAGCCCAGCGGTCTATAGCTGCTGGCGCAACCATGCGCTCGAGGAATCGGTGGTAGCTGTCGAAAACCTGAATCACATACCTATCTCGTCGGCGTTGAGGCGTCGGCAACAACACCACGAATCCAACATGTGTTCGTCCAACGCGAGATGAGGCCTGTATATACTCTGCCACGTCAGAAGGCATACCTGCAAAGAACATCGAATTGAACTCCTCAACGTCAACACCATGGGAGATGGCAGAGGTCGCAATTACAGATCGCAGCTCACTTGTAAGTGGGCCGAAAGGCTGACCCGGATGCGGCCGCCGTTGAGCTTCCCGCACAGTGGCTTGAATCTCCCCTTGGGCCACGGAGCCAGTTATCAGGCGAGTTTGCAGATCGGAGATGTCAAGTCCGAGGTCCTCATGCTTTTTGCGAGTCTCTTCGAACTCCGCAGCCATGATTTGGTCGCCGCCCTTTTTGTTCGTCACATACGTCAGTGAGATGCGATGCAAGTCGACCAATGTAGCGAGCGCGTCAGGAGTTGCAGTTTCGATATGCTGCAGGTAGATGGAGTGGAGTGGACCGTCGGATATGCCATCTTTTAGTAGCGCTCTAGCCTTTGACACCTCCGCTTCATCTGTCGAGGTGAGACCAAGCATCAGGCGAGATACAAGAGCATGAAAACTCGCAAGTACGGCAACGGTAGTTGCCGTATGTGGCCGACCGTTGGTTAAGAAGGCTGCATAGACTCGGCTCCAAGATGCCCAAGCTTCGGTATTCACATCTCGCAATGCGTCCCGAACAGGACCGTCTTTGGAGGCTGCTGGGTTGGCGTAGAAGGACTCGTACAAACTCTCCCCTGGATAGGGAAACTGCATCGCTGGAACTTCTCTTTGGTAGAGGTGCTCCATCTGCCGCTCGGGGTCGGAAACCGTAGCGGAAGCAGCAATCACCTTGGCTCTTCGGCGCTTGATTCCATCAGGCTCTCTAATGACGAGCCCCCTGAGTACCTTACCCAATTCCTCGAAGATGGCGTCTAGCGAAGATTCGAAGATGCCCGCAAATGTGCCCAACGATTCGTCTAGCAAGTGCGCTTCGTCCTGGATCAGCAGACTCGGAAATGGGTCAAAGAACGCTGAAGCACCGCGTGGGTACGAGGGCGAGAGGAGCTCGTAGCCCAAAGACTCGGGGTCACCATCGAACTCTTTTGGGGACTTCGGCATCTTCAAACGTCCCGTTTCACGATGCCTCCACGGGGCCGCGCCGAACATGCCATAGATGTTTCGGAGGGTACTGGTTGACTGCCCGATAAGCGCGAGCTTGTCGACCGTCCCTAACACGACGCTTGGAGCGATTGCATAGATATCCGTGTCGCAGATATAGAACGGAAGCGGACTCCACCCACCCTCGTTCGAAGCGCATTGGAGATTTGTGCAGACGTGACCAAGTAAGCTATCTAGCTCCCCAAATACCCGAAGTGCGGTCGGTTGACCACAGAATGGGCAAGCAGGAATTTTGTTCCAAGCATCGAACTGGAGGCGATAGCGACTCGAATCAGCATTGAGTAACTTGCGCTCGTTTTTCTCGGTAGGAAGACTGTCCTTAAGCAGTGGAATGTCATCAAACCCTGGCGCTTTGGGGTGGTTTGGAGAACCACCACTACCGACCCAGAACCCAATCGAGAACGGAGCCCCAACAACACCTCTACGCTTACGAACCAGTTCTGCTTTGGCGAGCACCACGGCGCATCGCTGCGCCTGTTGAATTGTCAGCAAACGAAGGGGATAACGCATCATCGCGGTCACCCCGAAGGCTTTACCGCGCAAGCGGTCGAAGAATAGGGTGAATGCAAGAAGTCCAAAAAAGGCCTCTGACTTGCCCCCCCCGGTTGCAAAGTAGAGCAACGTGACCGTGTCATCTCGGAATTTGTCGTAGTGCTGATGGAATGACTTCAGCCTAGTGGCCATGGCTGGAATGTGCGCCACGATGAATGCTAGCTGGAATAGCCGCCACTCCCCCTTATCATTTTTGAGCTTCTCTCGCAGGAGGTCAGCCATCGCCTCGTTCATGCACAACCATGCCTCGAACACGATCGCAGCCTCATCGACTTGCGGCCCCCGCGTTGAGTTCTTTTCCCAAGCGGTACGAGACTCTTGAAGAATCTTCAATCCTGCCTTTATAGCTGCGATTTCTTTTTCCCAAGCAACACAGTCTTTCTCAAATCCGTTCTTCTCGCGCTCACGTCCATTGATATCCGTCGCCTCCAGGCCTGCATCAAGTTGAACCGAATCACTCAGGCTCGAGAACCATCTATCAATCGCAATTCCAAGCGGCAAGACACCGTCCAGCCCCTCGGGTCGGCTCAGAGCAAGAATATTCCGATCGATTCCTGCATGCTCTTTCGGGATAATTCGAGGTTGGGTGTATCTCGGCGACCAGGTGGTACGGAGCACCATCTCTCGCTCTGTTTTCTGAATTACCTTCACACCACCATTGAAGCCTGTCGCCGGATAAGCCAAATATCGGTTGTACCGGTATGAAGGTTTTACCCGACCTAGTTTTAATTCCTTGAGCTGTTCGTTGGAAATCAAAGTCTCAAGCGACACTTGAAAAACGCTTGTTTCAGTGAAGTCATCCGATGAATCTTGAGACCGGTTCTCCAGAAGAACCTGAACTGTTGTTTCATCTGGATTGAGCCAGTTAGGAATCAGAGTGACGTCCCACTCAAGCTTGAATGCAGGCAGCTCTATCTTGGGCTCCTTTCGCATATCGACCAAAAAAGCATCCCAACCCTTATATTGAGAAGGAAAGACTTTTCTCCCCTTGCGTATTCCCCAATCCTTCCCCTGCGTTGATTGCGCCCACTCCGCGATCGCAAAATGCACAGCTCCGTTCAGCTCCGCTGAGCAGACATCAAGCTCCCGCTTCAATCGTTCAGGAGACCATGAAGCATCGACGACAAGGGCCGGCAGTTTCCCCACATCCAAAGGAATGCGGAACCACTTTTGTGGAATATCGAGTGGCTGTGCATGGTCATCTTTTAGTTCGACGGCAACTGCCTCTGAACTTACTGTGGCTCCCTCAACCTCTGCTGTCAGCTCCCTGTCGATCAACTCACTACCTGAAGAGGTGGACGTTGCCGTAGTGGTGTAATCAAGTAGTGCATCCGGATTCTTCACACTTTGCAAATTGATGGGGAGCCCCATCACCCTATGGATCTCTTCGCGGACGCGTTTTTCTGTTTCTTTCCATTTCGGATGTTTGTTTCGGCTCTGCTCCCCTTCTTCAGTCTTGAGTTTGCGCCACGATGCCTCGAGTGCTGCTTTCGTTTGGTCTTGAAGCGCCTTTCGGGTCTCGTCGTTTACGCGAAAGGAGAGTTGCATATTGGATCGGCGAAGGTCCTCGCTCGTTGGAAGAACGCGTACATACACCTGAAAAGATGGCTTGACCGTGAACTTGACCGCGTGGCCACTCTTGACGTGAAAATTCAGCCCATGGGAATAAATCTGAATTGGCTGCGTGACTTCGTCTCCATCGCCCAGCTCGGCTGGTCTTGGCAGCAGGAAGGCAGAATTTAGGATACTTCTTGGGCGGGCCCCAAAAAGCTCAGAACCTTCTGGCCCATGCCCCGAAATAGCGAAGAAGGTTTGATTTATGAGGCTGTCCACCACTGCCTCTTTCAGCCCAGTCGGGATTTCAGACGGATCAACTCTGGACACTGATTCAGCCATTTTTCACCCTCATGGATTCTTGAACCGCCTCTACGGTGTATACGTTATCCTGTGCCATCAAGAACAATCGATGGACAACAGCCGGGTCCAGCCTCTGATGTACGGCAAACGACTCTTGCGCCATGAGGAGGTCTGTATATGCATCTGAAACACGACGTCCGTCTGCTCTTCTTGTTCCCCGCATTGGTTGAATGACGGTTTTCCAGAAGAGGAGCATTTCGACGGGTGACAGACCGACGGCCTCCGCAAAGTACTTAAAGTGAGCCTCCTTTTGAGGCGCGTGAGGTTGGTTTTCTTCAAATGCCACGGTGAGCCATCTACTAGCGTCTATCCACGCTCGAATAGTGTTGACCGTCGGGAAGTCGTGAGGGCACCCGGGCATATTCTGAATCACCTCCCTCAGCCGCTCCGCCTTGTCGGTCAGCGTTTTTCCAAAGAGACGTTCTTCGACCAGTCCGGCAATGCGAGTGTGGTACTGATGAAGCAGCGATTCGAAACGCTTGTCGTTGGATATGGAGACGCCTGCAGACTTCAGTGCACCTTCTGTTAGCTCTCGAAGTTCGCCAGACATTACAAGAACTTGATCGCCGGGCTTGAGACTCTTGACCTGCACAGCTCTGAAGCCTCGCGTTAGAGGTTGCCCCTCTATGGGATCATAGAGATAGATTGTTGTCGCGGGACTACGAACAAGAACTTTTCCACTATCGAGAACTAGTTTCCAAGCATCTGGGTCGTCCGGCTCGCTCTCGTTGATATGCCCAGAGAGACCCGCTTCAAACGAAAAGGCCGGAAGAACAAAGTCTTCTCGAGAGAGCTTTGTGTCTTCGATGTCAGGATACGCACTAAGCTGAGATAGCAGCTTGGCCATGCGAGGTTTAAGGCCTTGCATGCCTGCAATGCCCTCAATAGCATGCAGTGAAGATTTCAGGTATGCCGCGTTTCTGGCTGTGAGAAGTAAGTAGGCACGCCCATAAATACGCTCATCCGAAATCAACAGACGAAGTCCTTCTTCATCCAGTCCAGCAAAGACTACGGTCGAATCGCTGTTGCACTTGAGCACTTCATCCAATGTCGCGCTTGGAACGAGACGAAGCCTGTCTTTTAGAATGCCGTAGCCCTCACCAGGAGCAAATCCATCATAACTGTAGGTTTCAAAGAAGCGCTCTGCGAGCTTTCGCGCAGTCGGGTGAGTGAAGATGAGGACGCATTTTTCCTCCCCACGTGTGTGCTCTTCGATCAGTCGCGCCAGCAGCTGGACGAACGGCGTTCCGTTTTCATAGGCTCGCCACATGTCGTCCGCTTGGTTGACTAGCGCCTTCAGTTTCGCAGCATCAGGATAGGTCGATGAGTTGATGAGCTCAGTAAGAGGCACTCTCCGGCTTGGCCATAAGAAGTCCTTACGCACATTCATTGGCAAATCAGCCTCGCTAAGCCAGTTAGTCAAGACCTTGACGCTTGAAGGCATCGATGCCAGTCGGTTCAAGAAGGTGATTGCCTGCGACAGCAGTTCCCTCTCTTGTTCGGCTTGAGCGCGTTTTTTAAGCGCCTCGAAGCCAAGTACCACAGATGCCGCTGTTCTGTCGGTCTCTGTGACCACATAGTCCAGCGCAGATGGAGGACGGAATCGAGAAAGCTCTGGAGGGGTAACCCCTTCACCAGTCGTGGTGAAGGGTATTCCCAGGGGGCTCACCCGCAGAATTGGATTGAGACGACTTGCTAATCCGTTGGCACTCTTGGACCTTTTGTCCAGTTCCCTCAGTAGTTGCATACGAACGTGCGGGTCATCTGAAACCACGACGACGCTTGGCAAATCGCTTCCAAATACCGCTGTCAGAATGTCCAAGAAACGAATGATCATCGGACGCCAGTTGGTAATCGACTTCCTTGTACCCTTCATGAGGTCTAGGACGATTACGTCTGGGCGTCCCCCACGCCTAAGCTTGCGGAGGATTAACTCTACAGCCTCTCCCGACGAACGCCACCCCAGCGCCATCAATGCATCAGGGGCTGAAGAAAAATCGCTCACCGCCCGAATAAGGTCGTTTAGAGCTCGGGTCCAACTCCGGTTTCCCAGTTGACCCTTCACTCGCCTTAGCAAGTCGCCGTCGCTAGCCGACCAATTGCCAGAATCATCCCCGCTATAAAAATGAGGTAGCAACTCGGAAAGTGTCGGGTCGATGCCACCACCTTCGTCCAAATGCTCATTATTAAGGCACGTTAGGAATGGGTCCTTCTCATGCATCGAGACGGTAACTAGCGGGTTGGGCATTCCTCCAGGGGACTCACACTGGCTAGCGGCGAGGGAAGCGATCTCCTTCCTGTCAGCGACGATATGGTTAAGACCGTGCAGAAAGTTTGCTTTTGCGGGATAAATGAGCGTCCTAATTCCCCTCTTGTTCCCGGCGTGCCACTCAGATAAGGTGGCTGTGGCATGAACGAGTGCGAGCCGCTTTAGAGATCCAGGCCATAGGAGAATGCTCTTATGGGCCCTAGTTTTTGCAGCTTGAACGAGAGCGGCGGCAAGTCTCTCCACTCCCTCGTGAACGGCAACGGGTAACCCACTTTCAAGTCTCTTAAGGCTAAATCCTGGTGAGCGGCATTCCTCGGCCAATGGCGTGTCGTACGGTGGCGCGCTCGTCTCTTCACTCTCTCTTGGCATGGGCTCGACCGAGTACGGGCCGGCTTGTGCTGGCGGTTTGCCAATCTTTAAAAGCCGTGCGGCAATAGCCTTTTTCTTTTCAAGCGCCTCGGCCCTGTCCAATCGACTTAAAGTCAACGAAGATCTGATCATCTCAGGCCCATCCCGACTGTGCCTTCATACCTACTCTCCGGTCATTTATTTAAATGCTTTCCGTATGGCGCTCTCCAGGTCGTGCCCCTTGGCCAGGTGCGCCCTTAGCTTGCGCGGACACGGGAGAGGTAACTCGCGCAGTTCATACGCGCCGACGTTCGATGAACCTGAAAGCGCCCGATATAATCTGTCGACCAAGTTTGTCTGCAGGATGGCGGCCATTTCCTGAGGAGTCCAACTACTGTTTTGCGCTTGGAGAAGCGCAATGACATGGTTCTCACACACATAGGCCATGTGCTTGGCGAGTAACGCTTCTGGCAGAGCTGCTGCGACCAGTCGTCTAGTTTGATCTGTAGAGGTCAGCCGTTGAAGCAGCACTGCAGGCCGAGTTAGTACTCCCGCGCCTTCTTTGGAGGGCACTTCAATGAAGACTTCCCCGGATCGGTGGCTTCGGTGATGGCGGCGGCCGTGCACAAAAGCGCCTTGGGGGGTGATATCCGTGGCCCATATCAGGGGTACGACTAAGCCCTTACCACTCCCCCTATATGTCTCATATGTAATTCGTTCGCTGCGATAGGCCACCATAGAGCCGATTCTTGGCGTGTATCCATAATCCTTCAAGCGATGGGGAGACTTAGCGGAGAGACTTAGCAGTGACTTGTCTTTTACCGACCGAGGGAGGACCCAAGGACCTCCGTCATTCCTAAGGCGAATGACACCAATTTCCTCAAAGCCAGTTTCTGTCCAAACCGATACTCTAGACTCTTGCCCTTTTCTAGTGGGCGTTGCCCGCATTGTGGCAATCGCTGTCTCTTGCTCGACATTCAAGAAGGTTGCCGAACGATTGCCGAGGAGGTCTACAGAGTGGACCTTTGCGACCGCACACATGTGTTTCCGCAGACTTGAGAAATATGGACCTGTTAGGTAGCTGGTCGGCGTAAGGAGGCCGACAAGGCCACCAGGTGCGACAAGCTGTAGAGATTGCTCCATGAACAGCGCATAGATGTTGGGCTGCCCCTGAAGTGCATGTTCATAGCAGCCTCGATACGGCGCGGCCTCCTTAGCGCTGAGCTTGCGATACGGTGGGTTGCAGATGACAACGGCTGGGCGAGAAGCGCCTCGCCATTTGCGCAAACCATCGCCCTCCGTAATCCGGACTTTCAGCGGCTGTCCGGCTGCATGCAGCAACGGTGCCAGGGCAAGGTTTAAGAAGACCTTGGACAGCCGAATAAGGGCATTGCTGGTGTCGTTGCCGCTGAGGTTCTTGCTGATTTGGTCGACGATTTCCCGAGCCGGTAAGCCCCGCTCTTGCAGGGCTTTTGACATTCGAAGCGCGACTGGAACCAAAAAGGCGGCTCCTCCACAGGCAGGGTCGTGCCAGTGGTCGTCCGTTAAACTTGCGCCCTGCGCAAGCAGGGCGTCAATGACCCGCCCTGCCAATACCGGATGCGTGAAATAGAGAGCTCTCTGCTTTCTGACTTTGTCCCCGACTAAGGTTGCGTATGCGGTAGCTATCCAATAAGCGGCTTCTTCAAATTTCTCAAGCGTCGCAAGCCAGTCTACAAATGTGATTACGCGGGGGTCGACAACAAGTTCGGCAGCTTTATTGGGTGTTCTCTTCGGTGTCAGATTGGGCTGCACACGTTGTGTCCAGACATATAGCAATGCCGATGCAACAACTTCGGCCGACCCTTGATCACAGGCGACCAGTCGTTTAAGCGCAGCAATCCTTCTTCCGAACTGGACCCGAGCCTCAGCCGGTATTACCATTGAACCGCCCCCCTAATTTCGTCGGTTGCATAGTTATCTCTTTATACTCTTTTTGTACTTTCGTTACACAACGCTCAGGAATTTAGCTGTTACCGGTGCCGGCTGCGATACCGCACCGTCTTCAAATTAACATCCCGTGACGGACAACCTAACTTTCCATCCGCAATTTCTTCAGAACGATTCCCATCATCCACTGTAGATAATCGCTAATGCTGTCCTTAGCGAGGGAATCCAGCCGCAAGCAGTCATTCACTGGGGTGCGTACAAGAGCTGCTTATGATTAAAAACGGCCCTTGACTTGTTGTCTACGCTCTATAAGTAAGTAGCCAAGCAAATAAGACAAGGGCCGCAAAAGCGACCCTTGTTTCACCCACCATCAGACTCTAATCAAGCCTTACGCACCTTCCCAATCAACCCATCCAACTGCCCCAGCATCGTATCGATTTCCTCCGCCGTCACATTCAACGCCGGCATAAACCGCAGCAGATTCCCCCGCGGCGCATTCAGCAGCAGCCCATTCGGCGTCAGATTCCGCGCAGCCTCGACGATCGCCGGACCATCATCGCGATCCATGATCAGTGCGCGCAGCAACCCCATCCCGCGCTCGCCCTTCATCCCATACTTGGCCGACAAAGCCAGCAGCCCTTCGGACAGTTGCTTGGCGCGCGCATTAACCGATTCCATGAAGCCCGGCGCAGCCAACGCATCAAACACCGCCACCCCCACAGCCGCCATCAGCGGATTCCCGTTATACGTACCACCCTGGTCCCCATGCGAGAACACGCAAACTTCCTGACGGGCCAGCAACGCAGCCAACGGCACCCCACCACCAATCCCCTTGGCCAGCGTCATGATGTCCGGCACCACGTCGGATTGCTGATAGGCGAACAGGGTACCGGTACGCCCCATCCCCGTCTGCACTTCATCAACGATGAACAGCAGCTTGTGCTCATCCGCCAGCTTACGCAGGCCCTGCATGAATTCCTTGGTGGCGGGGATGACACCAGCTTCACCCTGCACAGGTTCGAGCATGATGGCGACGGTCTGATCATCGATCAGCTTGCGCACCGATTCCAGATCATTGATCTCGGCCTTCGGGAAACCTTCCACCTGCGGCGCGAACATCTTGTCCCAGCCCGGCTTGCCGGACGCCGACATCGTGGCCAGGGTGCGGCCGTGGAAGCCGTGGTTCATGGTGATGATCTTGTAGGCGCCCTTCTTGTTGACCTGGCCCCATTTGCGCGCCAGCTTGATGGCGCCTTCGTTGGCTTCGCCGCCGCTGTTGGCGAAGAAGACGCGGTCGAAGACCGAGGCGCCGGTCAGGCGGGTGGCCAGTTCGATGGAGGGCAGGTTGTAGAACGCCGGCGACGGGTTCATCAGCAGCTTGGACTGGTCCAGCAGGGCCTTCTGCATTTCCGGGGCGCTGTGGCCCAGGGTGTTGACGGCCCAGCCCTGGACGAAGTCCAGGTATCGCTTGCCCGCGTGATCCTCCAGCCAGGACCCCTGGCCGCGCACGAACACGAGGTCCGGACGGGAGGTGATCTCCATGAGGGCGTTGACGTTGTACTGGCTGAATTCCATGGCGGTTCCTGCTGAAAGGAGAGAACAGGGGTTGAAAAAGAAGGGGAAACGCTAAATGCCGAATTTAGCACCGGCGGGGGAATGCTATCGTGACGCACCCCCAGCCGATCCGCCCCACGGCCGCCCCAAAAGGGCCGCTTGCGCGGGGCTCTCTATTTTATGCAACAGGGCCGGCGCCGGACGCCGCTCTTTGTCGCTTTTTACTGACCGATCATGACACGAATTCTTTCCAGTCTTGCCACCGGCCTGGTGCTGGCGGCGGCCGCGACGGCCGCGCATGCCGAGTATCCCGACCGTCCCATCCGCCTGATCGTGCCGTTCCCGCCGGGGCAGGCCACCGATATCTTCGCCCGCGCGCTGGCCGAGAAGCTGGGCACCGCCGTCAAACAACCGATCGTGGTGGAGAACCGCGCCGGCGCCGGCAGCAATATCGGCATGGAGCAGGCCGCGCGCGCGACGCCGGACGGTTACACGCTGGTGATCGCGGGCTCGGCCGCGGCGGTGAACCAGACGCTGTACAAGACCATCAACTACAGCCTGACCAAGGATTTCGCGCCGGTGTCGGGGGTGTTCTCGGTGCCGCTGATGTTCCTGGCGACGCCGGCTTCGGGCATCACGTCGCTGCAGCAGCTGGTCAAGCAGGCGCGCGCCAATCCGGGCGAGCTGGCGTATGCCAGCGCCGGCATCGGCGGCACGCAGCATCTGTCGGCCGAGATGTTCAAGGCGGCGGCCAATATCGACATCCGCCATATTCCGTACAAGGGCAGCGGCCCGGCACAGGCGGATTTCCTGGGGCACCAGGTGCCGCTGATGGTGGATTCGGTGACGGCGGGGCTGCCGCACGTGCAGAGCAAGAAGGCGGTGGCGCTGGCGGTGACGACGGCCAAGCGCCTGCCGCAACTGCCGGACGTGCCGACGGTGGCCGAGAGCGGCTATCCGGGTTTCGAGGCGATCGGCTGGGCCTCGGTGCTGGCGCCGCGTGATACGCCGCCGGCTGTCACCAACTACCTGAGCCAGCAGATCGCCCACGTGCTGGGCACGCCGGAGATGCAGAAGTTCTTCCGAGACCGCGGCGCCGAGCCGATGCCGTTGACGCCCGAGGCCACCGGCACGTTCATCGCCGGCGAGGTGGAGAAGTGGGGCAAGGCGGTCAAGCAGTCCGGCGCGCAGGTGGACTGAGCCCTCTATAAGGAAGTAGACGGCAAGGCGGCGGGCGAGAGGCCCGCCGCGCTTCTTTCAGCGCCCCTTGCGGGCGCTTTTGCTTGCATGGCCCAGCGCGCCCATGGCGGACGCGACGATGTGGCCGCGCCATTCGCGCTTCATGTCCATGCGCGCGGCGGTCAGCGCCGCGATGCCGAGGCCGCAGAAGGCGGTGGTGACGCGCACCACGCGCTCCAGTTCCAGGTCAGCCATGTCGATGCCGAGCGCGGCGTACAGGGTCAGGCCGGTCTTGATCAGTTCCGGGTCGACGTCGGCGCCCTGGTCCGCCAGGCGGTTGGCCAGCGCGGACAGGCCGGGCCAGTCGTAGGTGAAGTCGACGGAGGCTTCGACCACGGCGCGATCGCGCTCGATGCCGACGGGGATGTCGGCGACGCTCTCCAGCAGGGACTGCATGTGGTCGGAGCCGGTCTTGAGGGCAGCCTCGTAGATCGCCTGCTTGCTGGGGTAGTGGTGCAGCAAGCCCGCCTTCGAGTAATTGACGGCGTCGGCGATCTGCTGCAACGAGGTGTGCGCAAAACCGTGCTTGGCGAACAGGGCCGCGGCGCGGTCGAGGATCTCGGCGTCTATTTCGGATTTGGTGGGTTTGGGCATGGTGGATTCTTCCGGTTCGGCGCATTTTGCCTGATGCCGCTTCAGAGCGCCGCGCGCGGCAGGGCCGACATGATGCCGACGAAGGGCACGATGCGCGGCGGCGGCTCGGTCAGGCACAGCCAGGCGGCGATGCCGGCGAGCAGGGCGAGGGCGGCGGCCATTCTCAGGGTTCCGAGGCGACGGTCCGAGAAAGGACGGTGCGGCCGGGACGATGACGGGCGGAAGCGGGGCAACACGGGTTCCTGGAAGTCCGGGCGGCGGGCAGGGCCGGCCGGGTGATGGATGCGGCCATATTAAACCAATTCGGTATTTTTCCAACCATTATGGTTGGTTTGGTGAATCCGCTTCGGGCCGTCCGCCACTCCCATTCCAGTGCCACGCGTGCGCCGTAGCGGCGCATGCCGCACTATGCCGGTGCATTCGGCGCCGCCCTGGCGGCATCCGTCCAAGGGACGGCCGAATGGCACAGAACTTGCTTTTCCAGTTTTGTATACCGAATTGGTGTGCAACGCTCGACCCCGCTCCCGGGGCGGCGCGCCCTGGAGAGTTCCTCATGAACCGTAGAACCCTGTTGCTGTCCCTCTGCACCGCCGCCGCCCTGCTGGCCGCGCCGCTCACGCATGCCGACACCCTGGACGACATCGTCAAGCGCGGCACCCTCAAGGTCGCGGTGCCGCAGGACTTCCCGCCGTTCGGCTCGGTCGGCGCCGACATGAAGCCGCTGGGCTACGACATCGACACCGCCGCGCTGATCGCCAAGCAGCTGGGCGTGAAGCTGGAGCTGGTGCCGGTGACCAGCGCCAACCGCGTGCCGTACCTGCAGACCCGCAAGGTGGATCTGGTGATCTCCAGCCTGGGCAAGAATCCGGAGCGCGAGAAGGCGATCGATTTCTCCGACGCGTATGCGCCGTTCTTCAACGGCGTGTTCGGCCCGGCCGACCTGAAGGTGGCGTCGGCCGCCGACCTGGCGGGCAAGACCATCGGCGTGACGCGCGGCGCGGTCGAGGACATCGAGCTGAGCAAGATCGCTCCGCCCACGGCCACGCTCAAGCGCTATGAGGACAACAACGGCACCATCACCGCCTTCCTGTCGGGCCAGGTGCCGCTGATCGCGACTGGCAACGTGGTGGCCGCGGCGATCCTGGCGCGCAACCCGCCGAAGAAGCCGGAGACCAAGTTCCTGATCAAGGATTCGCCCTGCTACATCGGCCTGAACAAGGACGAGCCGAAGCTGCGCGCCAAGGTCAACGAGATCCTGGCCAACGCCAAGCGCGACGGCTCGCTGGCGGCGATCTCGCAGAAGTGGCTGGGCGCCGGCCTGCCCAAGGATCTGTAGGGCGGGCGCGCACGCGCCGGAGCGCTTTTCATGGCTTATCAATTCGACTTCGCTTCCGTGTTCGATTACACGCCGGTGCTCATCAAGGGCATCGGCGTGACGGTCGAGCTGATCGCGTTTGGCGCGGTGGCGGGCGTGGCGCTGGGCATCGGCTGCGCCTGGGCGCGCACGCAGGGCCCGCGCTGGCTGCGCGCGCCGGTCACCGCCTATGTGGAGGCGGTGCGCAATACGCCGTTCCTGATCCAGTTGTTCTTCGTGTTCTTCGGGCTGCCGTCGCTGGGCGTGCAGTT
Organism: Achromobacter sp. 2789STDY5608621; assembly: GCF_001299375.1. Taxonomy (NCBI): domain Bacteria; kingdom Pseudomonadati; phylum Pseudomonadota; class Betaproteobacteria; order Burkholderiales; family Alcaligenaceae; genus Achromobacter; species Achromobacter sp. 2789STDY5608621. The sequence continues at coordinate 64,232 of NZ_CYTU01000028.1, forward strand.
CAGCGAGATGCAGGCGGCCTGCCTGGCGATGGCGCTGAACCTGGGCGCCTACAGCGCCGAGATCATCCGCGCCGGCATCGACGCCACGCCCAAGGGCCAGTACGAGGCCGGCGCCAGCCTGGCGATGACGCGCTGGCAGGTGTTCCGCCATGTCGTGCTGAAACCCGCGCTGGCGCGCATCTGGCCGGCCTTGTCATCGCAGATCGTGATCGTGATGCTGGGGTCGGCGGTGTGCTCGCAGATCGCGGCCGAGGACCTGACGTTCGCGGCCAACTTCATCCAGTCGCGCAATTTCCGCGCGTTCGAGGTGTATTTCGTGACCACCGGCATCTATCTGGTGCTGGCGGTGGGGTTGCGCCAGTTGCTGCGCATGACGGGCAGGCGGTTGTTCCGCAAGGCGGCGCGATGATCGAGTTCACCACCTGGGACATTGTCCGCAACCTGCTGCTGGCGGCGCGCTGGACCGTCGTGCTGTCGCTGGTGGCGTTTGCCGGCGGCGCGCTGATGGGCATGCTGGCGCTGATGATGCGGACCTCGCGCGTGGCGCTGATGCGGCGGGTCAGCTGGGCGTATATCGAACTGTTCCAGGGCACGCCGCTGCTGATGCAGCTGTTCCTGGCGTTCTTCGGGCTGTCGCTGATCGGCGTGGAGGTGCCGCCGTGGCTGGCCGCGGGCGCGGCGCTGACGCTGTGGTCGGGCGCGTTCCTGGCCGAGATCTGGCGCGGCTGCGTGGAAGCGATTCCGAAGGGCCAGTGGGAAGCCTCGGCCAGCCTGGCGCTGGGCTATGTGCAGCAGATGCGTTACGTGGTGCTGCCGCAGGCGCTGCGCATCGCGGTGGCGCCGACCGTCGGCTTCGCGGTGCAGATCGTCAAGAGCACGGCGCTGACCTCCATCATCGGCTTTACCGAGCTGTCCAAGGCCAGCACGGTGATCACCAACGCCACCTTCAGCCCCTTCACCGTCTATGCCTGCGCCGCGCTGATCTATTTCGCGCTGTGCTGGCCCCTGTCGCGCCTCAGCCTCCGGCTGGAAAGGAAGTTGCATGCCCCTCATCGCCCTTGAAGACGTCCGCAAGAAGTTCGGCGACAACGAAGTCCTGAAAGGGGTGACGTTGCGCGTCGAGCCCGGCGAGGTGATCGCCATCATCGGCAAAAGCGGTTCCGGCAAGAGCACGCTGCTGCGCTGCGTGAACGGGCTGGAGCAGATCGACAGCGGCGCCATCATGGTGGCGGACGCGCAGCTGGGCGACGACGAGCTGCGGCTGCGCGCGCTGCGGCTGAAGGTGGGCATGATCTTCCAGCAGTTCAACCTGTTCCCGCACCTGACGGTGGGGCGCAACGTGATGCTGTCGCCGATGGTGGCCAAGCGCATGCCGCAGGACCAGGCCGCCGACCTGGCGCGGGCGATGCTGACGCGGGTGGGGCTGGACCACAAGTTCGACGCCTGGCCCGAGGAATTGTCGGGCGGGCAGCAACAGCGCGTGGCGATCGCGCGCGCGTTGGCGATGCAGCCGCTGGCGCTGTTGTGCGACGAGATCACGTCGGCGCTGGACCCGGAGCTGGTCAACGAGGTGCTGGCGGTGGTGCGCGAGCTGGCCGCCGACGGCATGACGCTGCTGATGGTGACGCACGAGATGCGCTTTGCGCGCGAGGTGTGCGACCGCGTGGTCTTCATGCACCAGGGCCGCGTGCACGAGATCGGGCCGCCGGAAGAACTGTTCACGGCGCCGGCGACGCCGGAGCTGCGGCAGTTCCTGGGGATGACGGATCTGGCCGGATAGGGCGCGTGGATCCTGGCGGCGGCCATGGCCCGGCCACCGAGGGTCAAGCGGCTGACAGCCGGCCCAACAATGCGTCGAAACGACCCAGGCGCACATGACGCAGCTGTCCGCCCACCACCACCTCGCCATCCGGCAAAATCCACGCGCGCTGGATGCCGCTGTCCAGGTCGAGCGCGCCATGGCGGATGCGCAGGACCTGCCCGGAATCGGGATGCCACAGCTGGCCCAGGTCCAGGCTGCGATGCGGCGCGTGCCAGTGGCCCAGCAGCAGCCAGCCTTGCGGCAGGGACTGCAGGATCATGCCGCCGGCGGGCATCTGTTGGGGCGCATGGCGGCTGACGGCAAGGGCGTCCAGGTCCGCGTGGCAAAGCGCATCGTCTTCGAGCCAGGCGATGGCGCCGTTGCCGCAGGCGACGGGATGCGAAAGATCCCCCGATGCCGAGTCGGCAGGGCCCAATGCCAGGGGATGCAACTGGCCATCGCGCCACCGCAGCAGCTGGCCACGGCACAGCACGCAGGCGCGGCCATCGGGCGTCTGGATCACCGCCGAGCGGTCGCTGACGGGGCGACGTTGCGGCGGCGCGGTGTACAGCAGCGCCGGCTCGATGGCGGCCGCTTCGTCCAGCGTGGCAAAGCCCCGGTACACGAACGCCATGCCGCGATCCACCAGCAGCAGATCATCGCCCGCGAAGCCCAGGCTGAATTCGGGCGTGCGGCGCTGCGCCTGCGCCGCGCGCGGTGGCAGCGCGAGGCCGGGACGGTCGAGCGGCGCGGCCTCGACCCGGGGCGCGCGCAGCAGGTGCGCATAGGGCGTGCTGGCGATGCCGTCGGGGCCCTGTTCAATCCAGGCATGGACGCCGTTGGCGGCGACGGCCGACGCCAGCAGGCCGCGATGCGGCTGGAACTTGCCGCCGACCTCGCGCAAGGCCGGCCAATCATGCAGGTCCACCAGTTCCGGCGCCGCCGTGTCACGATTGACCACGCTGGCCCAGCCCGGCGCCAGCGGCACGCACTGCGCCATGTCCAGGTAGTCGCCGGGTTGGGCCAGCGGACCGGAAGCGGGGCGGGGCAGCGTGGCCGGGGCGTCCTGCGCCGCGCCATCCTGCCGATGCCGCACCACCTGCCGGCCTTGCGCGGCCAGCCGCGCCAGCGCGTCGCCGGCATCGGCCCGCGGCACAATCAGCAGGTGGATGGCGTCGTCGTCTTCGTCCTGCCCGATCAGCGCCAGTCCCAACGCCTCCAGTTCCTGGCCCAACGGCGGCAGGAAGTCGTCGGCGCGGTCATCGCGCAACGCGGCGCGCAGCGCGTCCAACCGAGCGGAGGCCAGGACCGGGTAGCGCGCCGCATACGCCTGCCGCAACCCGTCCAGCAGTTCCGGCAGCGGCGTCTTCCAGTCGAAGGACAACGGTTCCATCGCGCTCGGCATGACCGGTTTCAGCGCGAGAAGCCGCGCGCCGAGATCTCCCAGATGTCCCGCACGATGCCGTCGCGATAGACCACCAGCCCGTCATGCAGGTTGAAGGTCGGATCGACGTGCGAGGGCACCAGCAGCAGCGTGTCGCCCAGCGCGGGCGCCGGCGCGCCAGCCGCCACGCGCACCACGCCGTGCTCGTCGTTGATGGCGGCGTATTGCAGGCCCTGGGCGCCGTGGATCGCGGGCGGGCCGCATTCGGCGGTGGTGGACTTCAGGCCGGCGTCGAGGATGACGCGGTCGGGCGCCGGCGTGCTCATCACGGTGGACAGCACGAACAGGCTGTTCTGGAACGCCAGCGGGCCGTCCCATTCGTTGGCGCCGTAGTCGCCGTCCATGAAGGCGTAGGAACCGGCCTGCAGTTCGGTGTAGACGCCGCTGGCGGCATCGAACTCGACGCTGCCGGTGCCGCCGCCGGTGATGATGTCGCAGGCGATGCCGCTTTCACGCAGCAGCAATTGATACGACGCGGCGATGCGCGCGGCCTGGCGGCAGACGGCGGCGCGTTCCTCGCGGGTGCGGAAATGCTGCACCGAGCCGTGATAGGCCTGCAGGCCGACGAAGTTCACGCCCGGCAGCGCGCGCGCCTGCTGCGCCAGCGCCAGCACGGTGGCGTCGTCGGACACGCCGCAGCGGCCCTGGCCCACGTCCACTTCCACCAGCACGTCGATCTCGGCGCCGGCCGCGGCCATGGCCTGCGAGATCTGCACCAGGTTGGCGGCGTTGTCGACGCAGACGCTGAGCTTGGCGGCGCGCGCCAACTGGCCCAAGAGGCGCAGCTTGGCCGGGCCGACCACTTCGTTGCTGATGTGGATGTCGGTGATGCCGGCGGCCACGAAGGGCACGGCCTCGCTGACCTTCTGGCAACAGATGCCGCGCGCGCCCAGCGCCAGCTGGCGGCGCGCGATCTCGGGGCATTTGTGGGCCTTGGCGTGGGGCCGCAGCGCGACCTCGTGGCGGTCGGCCCAGGCCTGCATGGTGCGCAGGTTGGCCTCGAACGCGGCCAGGTCCAGCACCAGGCTGGGCGTGTCGACGCTGGCCAGGGGATCGCCGGCCTGCGCGGGCGGGGGCAGCGCAATGCCGCGTATGACTTCCTGGGACATCTGGAGACTCCGTTGTCTGCACTGCGAGGAAAGCGGCGACCCCCTGGTAAACCATAGCCCTGCAAGCATTGGCGCGGGGGTGCGGCCATGCCAGAATTTCACCACAAATAAAGCCCCGCGCCATGCGCCCGCACAACGGGCCGATCCGATACCGAGCGGGAGCCGAGGCCGCGAAACGGCCCAGCAGCGTCAAAGCATGCCCCTTATCTATTCCCTGGAGAAGCCCGCATGAAAACGAGAAGCTGGATCACCACCCTGGCAATGGCGTTGTCCCTGGCGGCCGCGGCCGGTACGGCGCAGGCGCAGCAGTTCTTCCGCATCGGCACCGGCGGCACCGCCGGCACCTACTACCCCGTCGGCGGCATCATCGGCAACGCCGTGTCGCAGCCCGGCAAGCTGATCGCCACCGCGGTCGCCTCCAATGGCTCGGTCGCCAACATCAACGGCATCATGGGCGGTTCGTTCGAGGCCGGTTTCACGCAATCGGACGTGGCGTTCTGGGCCTACAGCGGCACTGGCACGTTCGAAGGCAAGCCCAAGGCGCAGGACCTGCGGCTGATTTCCACGCTGTATCCGGAAAGCATCCACCTGGTGACGCGCAAGGGCGCCGGCATCAAGGGCGTGGCCGACCTGAAGGGCAAGCGCGTGTCGATGGACGAGCCGGGCTCGGGCACGCTGGTCGACGTGCGCCTGATCCTGGGCGCCTACGGCATGACCGACAAGGACATCAAGGCCGAGTACCTCAAGCCCAACCAAGCCGGCGACAAGCTCAAGGACGGCGGGCTGGACGCGTTCTTCTTCGTCGGCGGCGCCCCCGCCGGCGCCATCGCCGAGCTGGCCTCCACCGGCAATATCGAGCTGGTGCCGCTGGTCGGCCCGGAGATCGACGCGCTGCGCGCCAAGCAGGAGTTCTTCACGCCCGACGTGATCGCCGCCAACACCTATCAGAACCTGCCCGAGGTCAAGACCATCTCGGTCAACGCGCAGATGGTGACGTCGGCCAAGATCCCCGAGCAGACGGTGTATGAGGTGACCAAGGCGCTGTACAGCGACGCCACCCGCAAGACGCTGGACGCGGGCCATGCCAAGGGCAAGCTCATCACCAAGGAAAACGCGGTCAAGGGCGCGGGCATTCCGTTCCATCCGGGCGCCGAGAAGTTCTACAAGGAAGTCGGCCTGCTGAAGTAGGCCCGCCGCCGCGGACCCGTTGACGTCGGCCTGCCGCGCCGGCGTCGGTCCGCAAGCATCCGCGCGCGCCGTCGCGTGGCAGGGGCAGGGCCGTCCGGCCCTGCCCGCCGTGTTCTTGCCGAGATTCCTGGCCATGGAAATTGACCACCAGAAGACCCAGCAGCTGGCGGAAAAGTACGATTCCGAAATCCGCTTCCGCCCGCTGCACAAGACCGCCACGTGGCTCGTGTCCGGCCTGCTCGTCGCGCTGTCGCTGTTCCACTACTACACCGCCGGCTTCGGCCTGTTGCGCGAGGCCACGCATCGCGGCGTGCACCTGGCGTTCGTACTGAGCCTGATCTTCCTGGTGTTCGGCTTTTCCAAGTCGCACTATCAGCGCGAGCCGAAGTCCACCTGGTATGCGCCGGGCGGCGTGCCGCTGTACGACTGGATCATCGCCATCGCGCTGGCGCTGTCGGTGCTGTACATCCCCTACATCTTCGAGGACCTGGCGTTCCGCGTCGGCAATCCGATGCCGATGGATGTCTTCATGGGCTCGATCCTGCTGATCGGGCTGCTGGAGGCGACGCGCCGCGCCATGGGCTGGCCGCTGCCCATCATCGCGCTGGTGTTCATGGCCTATGCGATGTTCGGGCCGTATTTCCCCGGGCTGCTCAAGCACGCGGGCAACACCTGGCCGCAGATCGTCAACCACATGTACCTGACCAGCCAGGGCGTCTACGGCGTGGCGGTGGGGGTGGTGGCGACCTACGTGTTCCACTTCGTGCTGTTCGGCGTGCTGGCCACGCGCATCGGCCTGGGCCAGCTGTTCCTGGACGTGGCCTCGACGGTCGCCGGGCGCTACGCCGGCGGGCCGGCCAAGGTGTCGGTGTTCGGCTCGGCCATGTTCGGCATGCTGTCGGGGTCGTCGGTGGCCAACGCCGTCACGGTCGGCTCGCTGACCATTCCGGCGATGATCCGCATCGGCTATCCGCGCCATTTCGCGGCGGGGGTGGAGGCGGCCAGCAGCACCGGCGGCCAGATCACGCCGCCGATCATGGGCGCGGCGGCGTTCCTGATGATCGAGTTCCTGGGCATTCCGTACCAGCAAATCGCGATCGCCGGCATCTTCCCGGCCTTCCTGTATTTCTTCGGCATGTTCATGCAGGTGCACTTCGAGGCCAAGCGCGAGGGCCTGCGCGGGCTGACCGAGGCCGAGATGCCGAAGCTGAAGCAGTCGTTCAAGATGCGCTGGCCGACCCTGATCCCGCTGTTCCTGCTGATCGGCGTGCTGGCCAGCGGCCGCACCCCGTACCTGGCGGCGTTCGCCGGCATCACCGGCTGCATCATCGTCGGCCTGCTCAATCCGTTCCAGCGGCTGCGCTGGCGCGATCTGTACGAGGCCTTCGAGACCGGCGCCAAGTACGCGCTGGCGGTGGGCGCGGCGGCGGGCACGGTGGGCATCGTGATCGGCGTGGTGACGCTGACGGGCGTGGGCTTCAAGATCTCGTACATCGTGATCGCGGCCTCGCAGGCGCTGGCCGCCGGCGCGGCCACGGTGATTCCGGACAGCATCGCCAACATGCAGTCGCTGACGCTGATCGCCGCGCTCATCATGACGGGCATCGTGTGCATCCTGATGGGCTGCGGCGTGCCGACCACCGCCAACTACCTGATCATGGTGGCGGTGGCCGCGCCAACGCTGGTGCAGCTGGGGGTGCAGCCGATCGCGGCGCACTTCTTCGTGTTCTATTTCGGCATCCTGGCCGACATCACGCCGCCGGTGGCGCTGGCGGCCTACGCGGCGGCGGGCATGGCGGGCAGCGATCCGTTCAAGACCGGCAACACCGCGTTCCGGCTGGGCATCACCAAGCTGATCGTGCCGTTCGTGTTCGTGTTCTCGCCGTCGCTGCTGATCTCGGTGCAGGGCTTCACCTGGTACGACTTCTTCGTGACCCTGTTCGGCTGCATGGTGGGGCTGGTGCTGCTGTCGGCGGCGTTCTCGCGCTACATGCTGGTGGGGATGAAGAGCTGGGAACGCTGGCTGTGCACGCTGGGCGCGCTGCTGACCATCCTGCCGGGCCTGGCCAGCGGGCTGATCGGGCTGGCCATCTGCATCCCGGTGTTCATCCGCCAGCTGGCGCAGCTGAAGCTGGAAACGGCGCCGAAAACCGCCTGATTCGTAGGGGTATTAAAGAGGGGCGGACCCTGGAAGTCCGCCCCTGGCAGATCGCGCAACCCCTTATTCTGTCAGCCTTTCCGCGCGGTTTTCATGACTGTCGCAAGGCCACGACGCCCCGCCGCCCCCGGCCTTTTCGGCGGTTGCCCGGGCAAATAAATCAGCGTAAAGTAAAATTCATGTTTGCTGGTCTGCCGATATGCGGGCCGACTGTGCAAACAGGCACAAGACTGCGCCATATGTTCGATATCCTGGTTTACCTGTACGAGAATTACTACACGCCGCAAGCCTGTCCCGCCGCCGATGTCCTGGCGAAACGGCTGGCCGCCGCCGGGTTCGAGCACGAAGACATCGACGATGCGTTAGGCTGGCTCTACGGGCTGGCTGAAACCACCGAACGCTGTGTCGACCTCGCCCAGGCGCCCACCAGCGGCACCCGGATCTACACCGATAACGAATACCAGCAACTGGGTTCCGAATCCATCGGCTTCATCGCCTTTCTGGAATCGGCCGGCGTGCTGCCCGCGCCCTTGCGCGAGATCGTCATCGACCGGGGCCTGGCTTCGCCGGAATCGCCCGTGCCGCTCTCCAAGATCAAGATCATCGCCCTCATGGTTCTCTGGAGCCAGGAAGCCGAGATCGACAATCTGGTCCTGGAAGAGCTGCTGGACGAAGACGGCGTGCGCTTGCTGCACTGACGGCGCCGGCTCCGGCCGACGTCCGTTTCCCCACGACCCGCGCGCGTCAGGCGCGCGGCGCCGCTTCGCCGTAACCCCATTGTTTTGCCGCGCCATCCCGTGACCTACACCGGCCGCTTCGCCCCCAGCCCCAGCGGCCCGCTGCACGCGGGTTCGCTCGTGGCCGCGCTGGCCAGCTGGCTGGATGCGCGCGCCAACGACGGCCGCTGGCTGCTGCGCATCGAGGACGTGGACACGCCGCGCACCGTGCCCGGCGCGGCCGAACACATCATGGGCCAGCTCGAATCGCTGGGCCTGCACTGGGACGGCGAGATCCTGTGGCAATCGCGCCGCGGCGACGTCTACCAGGCGGCCTTCGACGCCCTGGCCGCGCGCGGCCTGGTCTATGGCTGCGGCTGCACCCGCCGCGAGATCGCCGACTCGGCGCTGCGCGGCCAGACGGCGCCGGGCGCCGATGGCGAACGCCCGTACCCCGGCACCTGCCGCCACGGCCTGCCGCCCGGCCGCGAGGCGCGCGCCTGGCGCGTGATCATGCCGGCAGGCGTGGAACGCTTCGAGGACCGCTGGCTGGGACCGCAGGAACAGGACGTGGCGCAGGCAGTGGGCGACATCGCGGTCAAGCGCGCCGACGGCCTGTGGGCCTATCAATTGGCGGTGGTGGTGGACGATGGCGCGCAGGGCGTGACCGACGTGGTGCGCGGCGCCGACCTGCTCAGCTCGACCGCGCGCCAGCGCGTGCTGGGCCGGCTGCTGGACCTGCCGCCGGTGCGCTACCTGCACGTGCCGCTGATTCTGGACCCCGCCAACGGCCTGAAACTGTCCAAGCAGAACGGCGCCCCGGCCATCGACACGGCGGCGCCCCTGGCGTCGCTGCAGGGCGCCTGGCGCGCCCTGGGCTTCGCGCCGCTGCCCGCCGCCGACCCCGGCGCATTCCTGCGCGAGGCGACGGCGCGCTGGGCGGCGCGCTTTCCGCTGGCCTGAAGCGGCCCCAAGGCTGGCGCGATCACGCGGCGCCGCCCGTCCCGATCCGAGCTTGTCGGGACGGCCGCCGCCGGCGGCCCGCCCGCGCCATCACAGCGGCTGCAGATCCTCGCCCAGCATCCGCACCAGCAGGGCCTCGCCGTTCTCGGCCACGCGCAACTCGCCAAACTTGGCGACTTCATAGCGGCTGGCCTGGCCTTCGGGGAAGAAATAGGCGTTGGTGACGATGCGCACGCCGTTGTCGCGGACGCGGTAGCGCAGCGGCACCTCGTTGTCGGCGTGCGGACGGGCGTCGGGCTGGATGCGCACCGGCTGCGACACGCCGCGCGCGTCGGCCGTCAGCAGCACGTAGCCGTCGGGCTCGTAGCCCATGATCGAGTCGTCGGCGCCCTGGCGCTCGCCGCCCAGCCGCATGCGGGTGACCTCGCGCCCGGCGGCGAAGTTGAGCGCCATGTAATCGCCCTGCATCAGCGAGCGCGGGTCGACCGGCGCCAGCTCCAGGATCACCACCTTGCCGTTGGCCAGCAGCTTCTCGCGCTGCCAGATGCCACCGTTGGCCACGCCCAGGACCAGCACCAGGCCCCCCAGGATCGCCAGGGTGCGCCAGCGCAGGGCCGGCGAGATCGGCGGCAGGGGCGCGCGGCGCGACGGCGCCTGGGTGCGCATCAGGCGCGGCACCAGCCACACCAGCCCCCGCAGCACGAACAGCAGCACGGCGCCGCCGCCCAGCCACAGGGCCTTTTCCAGCAATGGCACGTCCAGCTGGTAGTAATAGACGCCCAGGTAGATCAGCAGGCTGAAGACGCCGAACAGCGCCACCCGCGGCTGGTTCAGGCCGAAGCCCAGCAGCAGCCAGGCCAGCGCGAAGCCGACACCGGGGCTGGGCAGCCAGAACAGCGCCAGCAGCAGCAGGGCGATGGGCACGCCCCACAGCACGCCGGCGGTCAGCACGCGGCGCCGCGGCCACAGCACCGCCAGCGCCGAGGCGGCCGGCAGCACCGCCCCCGCGCCCACCAGCAGCGCGGTCTGCGGGTTCAGCTGCCACATGGCCGGCAGCTGCATGATCGACAGGCCGCTGGCCAGCCAGACCATGCCCTGCACCGACAGCAGGAAGGCCCAGGCCAGCGGCTGCAGCGCGTGGCCGCGCTTGCCGCCCAGGCGCTGGCCCAGGGTCAGGATCACCGCCGTGGCCCAGGCGCCGGTCACCGCGATCGGCAGCCAGACGAAGGCGGCGCGGGCCATGTCGAAGTACAGCAGGGCGTCGAGTATGTCGTCGCGCAGCAGCTCGGGCGCCAGGACGCGCCAGATCAGGCCGGCGCCGGCCATCGCGATCAGGCCGCCGCTCAGGAAGCGCAGGATCACGTCGGGCCCCAGCGCGTAGACCGCCGTGGCCATCAGCAACACGAACAGGCAGGCGCTGGCGAACGAGGTCGACTCGGACATGCCGTAGATGATGAGGATCTGGCCGGCGAACGCCATGGCGGTGCCGCACTGGCGCCAGAACGGGCCGGTGTCGCTGCGCAGCACGGCCACGCCGGCGGCGCACAGCACCAGGCCGGCCACCAGCGCGCCTTCCTCTGAATTGATCATGCCGGAGAAGGCCACGAACGCCAGCAGCAGCAGCGTCGACAGCCAGGCGCTGAGCGCCAGGATGCATTGCACGTACCAGGGCGGCTCGGTGTGCGGCACGGCGGGCGGCGCCAGTTGCGCCACCGGTTCGCCGGCCTCGCCGGGATCGACCGCGTTGCCGGCCGAGGCGGCGGCGGGCTCGGCATCGGCCGGGGCCGCGACGGCCGCCTGCGGCCCCGCGGCCAGGCCGCGCAGCCAGCGCGCCGCCCAGACAGCCTCGGCCATCAGCAGCGCCGCCAGCGGCAGGGCCGCCCAGATGCCGGGTTCCAGCCGCAGCAGCCATTCGCCTACTATCCGCAGCGACACGCAGATGACGCCGGCCACCAGCATCGCCAGGATGACCAGGTCGCGGCGGCCGCGCTGGTAATAGAAGCCCAGGCCCAACGTCACCGCGATCCAGGCCAGGCTGTTGACGGAACCCAGGCCGCGCGACATGGCGTCGCCGATCACCAGCACCGTCACCATCGGGCCGAACACCAGCGCCGTCACCAGCGGGCTGATGACCAGCGCCGCCAGGACCCGCGGGCCGATCAGCGTGCTGGCGCGCCAGCGGCGCGCCGCCAGTTCCCAGCCCAGCAGCAGGATCAGGTTCCAGGCGGCCATGATCAGGCTGGCGACCTGCGGGCCGCCCAGCAACAGCCACCAGTTGAACGCCCGTTCACCCAGCCACAGGGCCAGGGCGACGTTGCTGACCACCACCCACAGCAGCCAGACCGCCTGGCTGGTCGCCACCAGCGCCCAGGGCAGCAGCAGGACCGCCCACCAGGCGAACAATTCCCAGGTATCGGCGCCAGTCTGGTAAGTTTGGCCTAATAACGCGAGCAGGGCGCCGAGCAGGATGCCGGCCAGGGCCAGCAGCGCGCCGGGTATGCTGCGGCGCACCCCCGGGGTGGCGCGCAGGCGCAATCCGGCCCACGCCGCCGCCAGCGCGCTGAGGGCCAAAAGGCCCTGCGTGCCGGCGAAGCGTTGGATTTTGGTCATGTCCTGCCAGTTCGCCGCGACCCAGCAGATGGCGGCGCTGCCGAGCAGCAAAACCCCTAGCCAAAGGGTGCTGCGGGCCAGGAATTGGCGCCATGCGTGCAGTTCGGATCCCACTTGCCGTTCAGTGCCGACTTGCATCTCGCGAATCTCCGATCTTATTATCCGCGCTACTAAGGCGGGTCTGCCGCCACTGGATACACATGAATAAAACGCTGATTATTGCCGAGAAGCCCTCGGTGGCCCTTGATATATCACGCGCCTTGGGAGGCTTTGCGCGCGAGGGCGACTATTTTGAAAGCGAACGTTACGTACTCGCGTCCAGCATTGGCCATTTGCTGAGCTTGGTCGCGCCCAACGATCCGGTCAAGGGAAAGTGGAGCTTCACGCACCTGCCCGTAATTCCGCCTGAATTCGAACTGGGCCCGACCGACAAGAAATCGGCCGAACGCCTCAAGCTGCTGGTGCGCCTGGCCAAGCGCAAGGACGTCGATGCCATCATCAACGCCTGTGACGCTGGGCGCGAGGGCGAACTGATCTTCCGCTACATCATCCAGTACGCCGGGGTGAAGAAGCCGATCCAGCGCCTGTGGCTGCAATCCATGACGCAGGCCGCCATCCGCGAGGCCTTCGCCAACCTGCGCGACGACGTCCAGCTCAAGCCGCTGGAGGCCGCCGCCCGCTCGCGCGCCGAGGCCGACTGGCTGGTGGGCATCAACGGCACGCGCGCCATGACCGCCTTCAACAGCAAGGACGGCGGCTTCTTCAAGACGCCGGTGGGCCGGGTGCAGACCCCCACGCTGGCGATCGTGGCCGAGCGCGAAGAGCGCATCCGCCGCTTCGTCTCGCGCGATTACTGGGAAGTGCGCGCCACCTTCGTGGCGGCCGCCGGCCTGTATGAAGGCCGCTGGATCGACCCGGACTTCAAGAAGGACGAGCGCGACCCGGAAAAGCGCGAGTCGCGCCTGTGGTCGCAGGCCGCCGCCCAGAGCGTGGTGGCCGCCTGCCGCGCCCAGCCGGGCAGCGTGACCGAGGAATCCAAGCCGTCGACCCAGATGTCGCCGGCCCTGTACGACCTGACCTCGCTGCAGCGCGAGGCCAACGGCCGCTTCGGCTTTTCGGCCAAGACCACCCTGGCCCTGGCCCAGACCCTGTACGAACGCCACAAGGCGCTGACCTACCCGCGTACCGATTCGCGCTACCTGCCCGAGGACTACATCGGCACGGTGCAGGAAACCATGCGCGCGCTGGCCAAGGGCGGCTCCAACGCCGTCGGCGGGCTGTCGCGCCATGCCGACACCGTGGTCAGCCAGCACTGGGTCAAGCCGAACCGCCGCATCTTCGACAACAAGAAGGTGTCGGATCACTTTGCCATCATCCCGACGCTGCAGATCCCGCACGACCTGAGCGAGGCCGAGGCCAAGCTCTACGACCTGGTGCTCAAGCGCTTCCTGGCCGTGTTCTTCCCGGCCGCCGAATACCGCGTCACCACCCGCATGACCGAGGTGCAGGGGCATCGCTTCCGCACCGACGGCAAGGTGCTGGTCAACCCGGGCTGGCTGGCCGTGTACGGCAAGGAAGCGCAGGGCGAGGACGCCAACCTGGTGCCGGTGGGCGACGGTGAAACCGTGCGCACCGAGGAAGTCGAAGCCGTGGGCCTGGCCACCAAGCCGCCGGCGCGCTTCAACGAAGGCACGCTGCTGTCGGCCATGGAAGGCGCCGGCAAGCTGGTGGACGACGAGGAACTGCGCGAGGCCATGTCCGAGCGCGGCCTGGGCACGCCGGCCACCCGCGCGGCCATCATCGAAGGCCTGCTCAACGAGGTCTACCTGCGCCGCGAGGGCCGCGACCTGGTGCCGACCGCCAAGGCGCGCCAGCTGATGACGCTGCTGTCGGGCCTGGACGTGTCGGAACTGACCTCGCCCGAGCTGACCGGCGAATGGGAACACAAGCTCAAGCAGATCGAGCAGGGCGCGCTGGACCGCCAGGCCTTCATGCGCGAGATCGCCCAGATGACGCAGGTCATCGTCAAGCGCGCCAAGGAATACGAGCGCGACACGGTGCCCGGCGACTACGCCACGCTGCAGACGCCGTGCCCCAAGTGCGGCGGGGTGGTCAAGGAAAACTACCGCCGTTTCGCCTGCACCAACTGCGACTTCTCGATCGGCAAGCACCCGGGCGGCCGCACCTTCGAGCTGCCGGAAGTCGAGGAACTGCTGGCCAAGCGCGAGATCGGTCCGCTGCAGGGCTTCATCAGCAAGATGGGCCGGCCGTTCGCCGCCATCCTGCGCATCAGCGACGAGTACAAGCTGGAATTCGACTTCGGCCAGAACGACGAGGACGACAGCGAGGCGGTGGATTTCTCCGGCCACACGCCGGTGGGCAACTGCCCCAAGTGCCAGTCGCGCGTGTTCGAGCACGGCATGAGCTATGTCTGCGAGAAGTCGGTCGGCCCTGAAAAGAGCTGCGACTTCCGCTCCGGCAAGGTCATCCTGCAACAGGAAATCTCGCGCGAGCAGATGGAAAAGCTGCTGACCGACGGCCGCACCGACCTGCTCGACGGCTTCGTCTCCAGCCGCACCAACCGCAAGTTCAAGGCCTTCCTGGTGCGCCAGCCCGACGGCAAGATCGGCTTCGAGTTCGAACCGCGTCCGGAGAAACCCGGCCGCGGCCGCGCCCCGGCCAAGACCGCCGCCACCGCCACCAAGACGGCGGCGAAGAAGGCGCCGGCCAAGAAGGCCGCGGTGAAGAAGACCGCCACGAAAACGGCCACCAAGACGGCAACCAAAACGGCGACCAAGACCGCCGCCAAGAAGGCCGTGAAGAAGGCCGCGCCCAAGAAGACCGCGGCATAGACCGCCACGGTCTACACTTGCGTGGCACGACGAGAACGCCCGGGCAACCGGGCGTTTTCCATTGTTGGACGGCAGGCGCCGCTGCGGTATTGTTGACGCCAAACAACCACACCCGATCGAGACCGAGGAAGACATGAGCACGAGCCCCCACTTCACCACCCGCCGCCGTGTGCTGGCCGCAACCGGGGCGCTCGCCGGCGTCACCCTGATCGGCGGCCGCGTCGCCTTCGCCCAGCCCAAGCTGGGCCGCGTGGTCTACGGGCAGGGCAGCATCGACCCGTTCTTCGCGGCTGGCTATGTGGCGCTCAAGAAGGGCTATTTCGGCGAAGGGGGCCTGGAGGTCGAGTACCTGAATTCGCAGAGCGGCCCGCGCACCAACCAGCTGCTGGCGGCCGGCCAGATCGCCTTCGGCGCCACCGCGGCCACCGCCGCGCCGGCCCTGACGCTGGCCGGCAAGCCGGCCACGCTGGTGTTCGGCTTCGACCGCAAGCTGACCTACGCCAACGTCATCGTGCGGCGCGAGGACTTCGAGAGCGGCAAGATCAAGTCGCTCAAGGACCTGGCCGGCAAGCGCGTGGGCGCGACCCAGCCGCAGTCCAGCACCTGGCTGATGGCGCTGTACCTGATGCAGAAGGCCGGCGTGGCCGACAAGGTCGACATCCGCCCCCTGGGCGACCTGGCCACCATGCTCGGCGCGCTCAAGACCGGCTCGGTGGCCGCCAGCATGGCCACCATGTCGATGATGGAACAGGCCCGGCAGGAAGGCTGGGGCGTGCCGATCTTCGACGCCACCACCGAGGCCTCGTGGAACGAGTTCATGGGCGGCGACGTGCCGGGCATCGCCGCGCTGACGCTGCAGGACACCATCCAGAAGCGGCCGGAGACGGTGCAGGCCTTCGTTACAGGTCTGGTGCGGGCGCAGGACTTCATCACCGCCCACAGCGCCGCCGAGATCGCCGACGTGATCTACGACGATTATCTGAACGCCTTCCCGCGCGCCGCTATCGAGAAGACGCTGGGCGTGTACAAGGAAACCGTGTTCCTGAAGGACAACCTGATTTCCCAGGACGCCTACGACCGCATGACCGCGATCATGGGCGACGGCCGCCAGTTCTCGAACGACGAGATCAAGACCGTGCCGTACGCCAAGTGCGTCGACATGAGCTTCGTGCGCAAAGCGCGAGGCCTGTGATGATCACGCTGGACCGGGTGGGCAAGGCCTACCAGACGCGCCAGGGCACCACCCACGCGGTGGGCGAGGTCAGCCTGGAGATCGCGGCGGGCGAGTTCGTGTCGATCGTCGGCCCCTCGGGCTGCGGCAAGAGCACGCTGCTGAACATGATCGCCGGCTTCCTGCCGCCCACCACCGGCCAGATCCGGGTCGACGGCCAGGTGGTCGATGGCCAGGTGCCGCCGGCGCTGGGCTACATCTTCCAGAAGGACACGCTGCTGCCCTGGTTCAGCGTCAGGAAGAACGTGGCGCTGGGCCTGAAGTTCCAGGGCGTGCCGGCCGCGCGCATCGCCAGCCGGGTGGCCGAGCTGCTGGAGCTGGGCCACCTGACGGCCTTCGCCGACGCCTTTCCGCACCAGCTGTCGGGCGGCATGCGGCGGCGCGTGGCGCTGCTGATGAGCCTGGCGGTGGAGCCGCGCATCCTGCTGCTGGACGAGCCGTTCGGCGCGCTCGATACGCACACCAAGACCCACCTGCACCGCGAGCTGATGGAAATCTGGCGCAAGCTGGGCCAGACCGTGGTGCTGGTCACGCACGACCTGGACGAGGCCATCCTGCTGTCGGATCGCGTGGTGGTGCTGTCCGGCCCGCCCAGCCGCGTGCTGCTGGACGAGCGCATCGCCATCCCACATCCGCGCGACGTCTTCACCCTGCGCGAGACGCCGCAGTTCGTCACCCACGTGCAAAGCCTCTGGAGCGTGCTGGGCCAGCAGTTCCGCGCCGCCGCCTGATTCCGCCATGACCGCTCCCGAATTCACCGATACCCTGCAGGACCAGCTGCGGCTGGACCGCCGCGCCAGCGCCCTGCGGCGCATGCGCATCACCTTGTGGCAGGTGCTGATCCTGGCCCTCATCCTCGGCTCCTGGGAAACGCTGACGCGCATCCCGTGGTTCACCCAGAACACGCTGTTCGATCCGTTCTTCATCAGCCAGCCCTCGCGCGTGGCGGTGCGGCTGTGGGAATGGCTGCAACCCGGCCCGCGCTCGGTCTGGCCGCACCTGTGGCTGACGCTGCAGGCCACGCTGGTCGGACTGGTGGTGGGCGTGGGCAGCGGCTTCATCGTCGGCATGACGCTGAGCCGCAGCCGCTTCCTGGCGGACGTGTTCAACCCGTTCATCGTGGCCTTCAAC
This sequence comes from Achromobacter sp. 2789STDY5608621, assembly GCF_001299375.1. NCBI lineage: Bacteria > Pseudomonadati > Pseudomonadota > Betaproteobacteria > Burkholderiales > Alcaligenaceae > Achromobacter > Achromobacter sp. 2789STDY5608621. The sequence continues at coordinate 81,435 of NZ_CYTU01000028.1, forward strand.
TCGATGCCGCGCATCGCCTTCGTGCCGCTCATCACCATGTTCTTCGGCCTGGGGCTGGCGTCCAAGGTGGTGACCTCGTGGTTCGTGGTGTTCTTCCTGGTGTTCTTCAACACCTACAAGGGCGGGCGCAGCGTCGAGCGCGAGCTGGTGGACTTCTGCCGCACGCTGGGCGGGTCGCCGCGCCAGATCCTGTGGCGCGTGCGCATCCCGACCGCGGCCGCCTGGACCTTCGCCGCGCTGCCCAACGCCATCAGCTTCGCGCTGATCGGCGTGGTGCTGGCCGAGTTCGTCGGCTCCACCACCGGCATGGGCTACCTGATGATCACCGCGCTGGCTACACTGAACGCCACCGACATGTTCGCGGCGGTCACGCTGCTGTCCATCGTCGGCATCGCGCTGGTGTACTGCGTCACCTGGCTGGAACGGCGGCTGCTGCACTGGGCGCCCGAATTCCGCGAATGAACCGAGCCGCGACCATGACGACTTCCTTGCCCTATCTGCGCAACTTCGACCTGAGCGGCCAGGTCGCGCTGGTGACCGGCTCGGCCCGCGGGCTGGGCTTCTGTATCGCCCGCGCGCTGGCCGGCAGCGGCGCGCGCGTGCTGATCAACGGCCGCAACGAGCAGGCCGCGGAAAGCGCCGCCGCCACGCTGCGCGCCGATGGCCTGGACGCGCACGCGCTGGCCTTCGACGTCAGCGACGACGACGCCATGGCGCGGGCCTTCGAGCGCATCGACCGCGAGCATGGCCGCCTGGACATCCTGGTGAACAACGTCGGCGCGCGCAACCGCAAGACGCTGGCCGACACCAGCGCCGCCGAAATCCGCGAGCTGATCGACACCGACCTGGTGGCCGGCATCCTGCTGGCCAAGCACGCCGCCGAGCGCATGGCGCGCCAGGGCGGCGGCCGCCTGATCGCCATCACCTCGGTGGTGGGCGAGCTGGCGCGCGCCGGCGACGCGGTCTATCCGGCCGCCAAGCAGGGCCTGACCGGCATGGTGCGGGCATTGGCGGCGGAGTTCGGCGGGCGCGGCATCACCAGCAACGCCATCGCGCCGGGCACGTTCGCCACCGAGACCAATGCGCAGATGGTGGCCGACCCCGCGGTCGGCCCGCGCATCGCGGCGCGCAACCCGACCGGGCGCTGGGGCGAGCCGGAAGAGATCGCCGGCGCGGCGGTGTTCCTGGCGTCCAAGGCGGCGTCCTACGTCAACGGGCACGTGCTCGTCGTCGACGGCGGCCTGTCAATCCAGTTCTGACCGTGCGGCAAAAGCGAAGGGGCCCTTTGCGGGCCCCTTCGTCATTCCGGCGGCCCCGCGTGGGAGGTCCGCCTGCCCGGCAATCGCCGCCGGCTCAGGTCGTCTCGTCCTGGTACCAGACGCCTTCGGCCAGCATCATCTTGTGGTGGCCATGGCCGGCCGGCATCATGGGGAAGCAGTTCTCCTGCGCCGTCACCGCCACGTCGAGGAAGTAGGGGCCGTCGTGCGCCAGGCATTCGGCCAGCGCCGCGTCCAGCTGCGCCGGGTCCTCGACCCGCGCCGCGCCCCAGCCGAAGGCCCGCGCCAGCGCCACGAAATCGGGCAGCGAGGCGTTGTAGCTGTGGCTGTAGCGGCCGCCGTGGATCAGTTCCTGCCACTGGCGCACCATGCCCATGTAGCCGTTGTTGCACAGCACGACCTTGACCGGCGCCTGGTGCTGCATGGCGGTGGACAGTTCCTGGATATTCATCAGCACCGAGGCGTCGCCGCTGACGCACACCACGGTCTTGTCCGGATGCGCGACCTGCGCGCCGATGGCGGCCGGCACGCCGTAGCCCATGGTGCCGGCGCCGCCGGAGGTGAGCCAGCGGTACGGCTGGTCGAAGCGCAGGTACTGCGCGGCCCACATCTGGTGCTGGCCGACGTCGGTCGAGACGATGGCGTCGCGCCCAGCCAGCGCCGCGTTCAGGCGCGACATCAGGTGCTGCGGCAGGATGGCGTCGGCCGCCGGGGTGTAGCCCAGGCAGTCCTGCGCGCGCCAGGCCTGCACCCGCGCCCACCACGGCGCCAGCCGGGCCGCATCGAGCGGCCCGCCCAGCTCGGCCTGCAGGGCGCGCACCAGCGGCAGGCAGTCGCCCACCAGGGCCACGTCCACCCGCACCACCTTGTTGATGGAGGCGGGGTCGATGTCGATATGGATCTTGCGCGCATGCGGGCAGAACTCGGACAGCTTGCCGGTGATGCGGTCGTCGAAGCGGGCGCCGATGCAGACCACCAGGTCGGCGTTGTGCATGGCCAGGTTGGCCTCGACGGTGCCGTGCATGCCGAGCATGCCGACGAACTGTGGATCGGAGGCCGGGAACGCCCCCAGGCCCATCAGCGTGAGGGTGCAGGGCGCGCCGCTGGCGCGCACCAGTTCGGTGAAGGCGGCGCAGGCCTCGGGGCCGGCGTTCACCAGCCCGCCGCCGCCGTAGAAAATGGGGCGTTTGGCCTGGGCGATCAGCGCGGCGGCGCGGCGCACCGCCGACTGCGGCAGCTTGGGCGCCAGCTTGCCCGACTGGCGCCGCGCGCGCAGCGCCGCCAGCTTCTGCTGCGACGGGGTGTCGTCGTCGCCGTCGGCATCGCGCGGCACGGCCAGCTGCACGTCCTTGGGGAAGTCCAGCAGCACCGGGCCGGGCCGGCCCTGGCGCGTCAGTTCGAAGGCGCGGGCGGTGACGGCGGCGACGTCGTCGACCGACCGCACCTGGGTGTTCCACTTGGTCACGGAACGCGAGATGCCGATGGCGTCGCATTCCTGGAAGGCGTCGGTGCCGATGGCGCTGGTGGCGACCTGGCCGCTGATGCACAGCACCGGGATCGAGTCGCACATGGCGTCCAGCAGGCCCGAGGTGGTGTTGGCCATGCCGGGGCCGGAGGTCACGAACACCACGCCGGTGCGGCCGGTGGTGCGGGCGTAGCCCTCGGCGGCGTGCACGGCGGCCTGCTCGTGGCGCACCAGCACGTGGCGCAGGCGCGGCTCGGCATAGAGCGCGTCATACAGCGGCAGCACGGCGCCGCCGGGATAGCCGAACACGGTGTCCACGCCGTGCGCGATCAGCGTTTCCAGCAGAATCCTGGCCCCGTTGGCGGGGGGAGTTTCAGGGGCGGCAAGCGCGGCGGCGACGGAGGGGTGCAGGCGATCGTTCATGCTATCCATCTTATTGGGAATCCGGGAGAATATTTATCTTCTTTTCCACGAATTGCCGGCAAACGCAGTAAATTTATCTTTGGATCGGAGGAATCAAAGAAAATGAACCTGGACAAGTTTGATTTGGCGATTCTGCGCGCCCTGCAAGAGAACGCCCGCGCCAGCCTCAACGACATCGGCGCGGCGGTCGGCCTGTCGTCCACGCCGTGCTGGAACCGGATCAAGCGCATGGAGGCCGCCGGCGTCATCCGCGGCTACACGGTCGACATCGACCCGGCCAGCCTGGGCTTCATGGACACGGTCATCGTCCACGTGACCCTGGAAAGCCACAGCGAGGAAACGCTCTATGAGTTCGGGCGGGCGCTGGCGCAGATTCCGGAGGTGCTGGAAGCCTTCCTGGTGTCGGGCGACTACGACTATTACATCCGCATCGCCGTGCGCGACACCCGCGACTACGAGCGGCTGCTGCGCGAGCAGCTGTATCGCATCCCCGGCATCCGCCACAGCAAATCCTGCTTCGTATTGCGGCGCCTGAAGGAAACCATGCTGCCGCTGAACGGGCCGACGACCTGAATCCTGGCGCTCAGCGCAGCACGCAGTCCACCGGCTGCGCCGGCTCGGGCAGCGGCCGCACGCCCAGCCCGTCCAGCAGGTCGATCTCGATCACCCGCGCCAGGGCCGACAGCGGCAGGTCGTTTTCCTCCAGGCCGAACGGGTCTTCCAGCTCGTCGCCCAGCGCGTCCAGCCCGAAGAAGGTATAGGCGATGATGGTGACCGCCACCGGCATCAGGTATTCCAGCGTGCCCACCAGCCCGAACGGCAGCAGCAGGCAGAACAACCAGGCCGTGCGATGCAGCAGCAGCGAATAGGCGAACGGCGTCGGCGTGTACTTGATGCGCTCACAGGCCGCCTGGATCGCCGCGCATTGCGCCACCCGCTGCGTCAGCCCCTGGTACAGGATGTCGGTCAATTCGCCGCGCCGCAGACAGGCCGCCAGGTCGCGGTTGATCGCCATCAGCAGCGCGTCCGGCACGTTGCGGTTGCCGGCCAGCGTATCCAGTTCCTCGGGCTGCACCCAGGGCCGCACCGCTTCCAGCATGTCCTGGTCGCGCAGCCGCGCCGCCAGCGCATAGCCGAAGCCGATGCAACGCCGCACCAGCCGCTCCTGCACCGGATTGGCGGTGCTGGCCGCCAGCAGCACCGCGCTCTCGCGCGCCAGGCTGCGGGCCTGCACGATCAGGTCGCCCCATTGCTTGCGCGCTTCCCACCAGCGGTCATAGCAGACGTTGTTGCGAAACCCCATGAACACCGACAGCGCCAGCCCGAACAGCGAGAACGGCACCGCCGACAGGTGCGTGGGCGAGAACCATTGCCGGTGATACATCCAGACCACCACGCACGACAGCACGGTGATCACCAGGATGCGGCTGAAGATGCGGGGAATGATGGAACCGCGCAAGACAAAGAACAGAGCCAGCGCGGAAGGACGCGGACGGACAATCATGGTGCAGGTGAACAAAGAAACGAGGCGGCGCTCACTATACGCCTGTCATCGTGTCATGAGCGCGCCGATATAATTCTGTTTCGTCTCACCGCCACACTTGCCACTCAATGACCACCGAAGACACCCCCATCAAGCCCTGGTACGTCGTGCGCCGCTCCAAGCTGCACGGCAACGGCGTCTTCGCCGCCCGCAAGATCCCCGCAGGCACCCGCATCATCGAGTACGGCGGCGCCCGCATCAGCGCCAAGGAAGCCGACCGTCGCCACCCCACCAATCCCGACGATCCCTTCCACACCTTCTTCTTCGCCCTCAGCTCCGGCCGCGTCATCGACGGCGGCGACCAGGGCAACGACGCCCGCTGGATCAACCACTCCTGCGAGCCCAACTGCGAAGCCCAGGAAGGCAAGCACGGCAAGCGCGTCTACATCGTCGCCCTGAACGACATCCCGCGCGGCACCGAACTCTCCTACGACTACGGCCTGGTCCTAGACGGCCGCATCACCAAGGCCCTGAAGGAAGGCTACAAGTGCCTCTGCGGCACCCCGCCGTGCCGCGGCACCATGCTGGCCCTGCCCGAAAAGAAGAAGAAAAAGAAACCGGCCGAAGCGCAAACCGAAGCCGCGAAGTAAGCAAGCGGCGAGAGCACCCACAGCGCAGCCCCAACAGCTGCGCTAGCCCGACACCCGGCATCCAGCCCGGCACCGCCCCCACGCAACCCCCTCAAACGCCAAAGAAGGCCGCCCGCGCGGCCGCCTTTGGCGACCCCGCAAGACCCTCCCCCCAGCCCCATCCTGGGCCAAAACGCCAAGCACACCGCTTTCCCCCAGCGCCCGTGAAGGTACAGCTGACCGAGCCGGGGGTGGCGGGGCTTGGGGGGAGCGGGGCGTGTAGATGCGCCCAACGGAAACCGAAGGGAGCCGAAGGCGGACGAGGTTGAGGCAGGGGCAGTCCGGAGCGAACGCTCCGGACCGCAATCGTAGCCCCGCTCCCCCCAAGCCCCCCCGCCCCCCGCGTCTT
>NZ_CYTU01000029.1:0-73561 GCF_001299375.1 Achromobacter sp. 2789STDY5608621
TACGGGGTCTGGCGCACCGGGCAAGCCTTCGATCCCGGGAGGTTGAACCTGAAAACAGCTTGATCCGGACCATAGAATCTCGTCTGCCTTCGGCTCCCTACGGATTCCCTCGGGCGCATCTACACGCCCCGCCCTCCCGCCCGGCCCGTCCGCCCCGCTGCGTCAGCGTGAATTTGGGCGCCGCTGGGGAGTAGCGGGTGCTTGGGCTTCGTGGCGGGCGGGTTCGTTGGATGGAAGGTCTTGCGGGGTTGCCCAAAGGCGGCCGCGCGGGCGGCCTGTTTGGGCGTTTGGGCGTTTGGGCGTGCCAGGGGGAGCGTTGAAGGGGGGCCTTCAACGGGACAGGGGTGGCGATTGGGCGCTTTCGACGGAAGGGTGGGCGCGGGGGCCGGGGTCGGAAGGTGTGGCGCGGGCGACATGTTCCGGGGCGGACCAGCTGACTGGCTTGGTCGCGCGGCCGGTCAATCGAGTTTGTAGCTTTTCAGGTGGATGCTGGTTTCCGTCGCGGAGATGGCCTTGATGAGGCGAACGCGGTCCAGGACGCGGGACATTTCCTCGATGTTGGCAACGCGCAGTTCGGCCAGCAGGTCCCAGCGGCCGTTGGTGTCGTGCAGGGCGACGACGGCGGGGTCGCCCAGGAGGATGCTGACGACGCGGCGGGTTTCGTTGCCGTCGACGGCGATGTTCATCCAGGCGCCGATCTGGTCGGGCTCGGATTCGGGGCGCAGCCTGACGGTGTAGCCGACGATGACGCCGTCGTCTTCCATCCGCGCGATGCGGTTGTTGATGGTGCCCCGTGAGACGTCGAGCTTTTTGGCCAGGGTTGCCACGGTTGCGCGTGCGTCGGCGCGCAACAGCCCCAGCAATTGCTGATCTAGTGTGTCCATGATTGTTCCCGCGTAAAAATTGGCGCCAATTTCGCATCTTATACGGATTCGGCACGATACAGGCGCGGGATGACCGGCAGGCCGGCGTGCCCGCGCCTGGGGCGCTGTTACCACGGCCCCAATTTACCGCGTTTCGCAGGATATTGATTTTGGGCGGATTTTTGGCTGGACAGGGCCGACCGGCGCGGCCCTGCCGCCTCGGCGCGTGACCGTTTCCGGCCGCGAATTGTCCGACCATGTCCTCGATCCGCCGGCGAGTGCAGGGTACGCTGGCTGACCATCCTTTTCAGGAATCCGCCATGCTTGAATTGCGCCCCAGCTGTGAACACTGCGACGCCGACCTGCCCCCGGCCAGCGCCGACGCGCGGATCTGCAGTTTCGAGTGCACGTTTTGCGTGCATTGCGCCGACGAGGTGCTGGGCAATGTCTGCCCCAACTGCGGCGGCGGCTTCGCGCCGCGGCCGGTCAGACCGGCCGCTGACTGGCGCAATGGCAATTTCCTGGGCAACTATCCGGCCACGACCGCGCGCAAGCACCGCCCGGCCGACCTGGCCGCGCACGCGACCTTGCTGCGCCGGCTGCGCGACCTTCCCGCGCAGGAACGCTAGCCGCGCGGCCGGACCGCCTCGGCCTCGGCGTTCTCGAACAGGATGTTGTTCTCCAGGTGGATGTGGGCCATCAGGTCCTGCTTGAACGTGCCGATTCCCAGGTACAGCGCGCGCCAGGTATTGCAGGCGGCGCGCGGCAGCGTCAGGTCGTGCGTCAGCGCCATCAGGCGCTCCAGCGCCACGCCGTGATCGTCGTGCTCCATGCGCATCATGGTGATCGGCATGACCGCCATGGCGCCATGGCCGCGCGCCAGCATCGGGAACAGCACCTGCTCTTCCTTCTGCATATGGCTTTCCAGCTCCTGGCGCATGTCGCGCAGGTGGTCGGCCAGGCCGGTCGGGCAATCGGGGCTGTCGGCATGCACCTGCTCGACCTTCATCGCCAGCCGGATCAGTTCGGGCAGCTGCTGCCGGTGGACCTCGTGGTAGCGCGCCAGGATGTGGTCGATCAGGTCGCCCGGGCTGGCCTGGCCCCAATCGCGCTCGTCCGACGCCGCGCCCGCCAGGGCCTGCAGGCGCGCCTCGATCTGGGCCGCGTCCAGCGAGCGCTGCGCCGCCGCCTCGGCCAGGCTTTTCTTGCCGCCACAGCAGAAGTCCAGCTGGTACTCGTGGAACACCTGGGTGGCGCCGGGAATGCTGCGGGCCAACTGGCCCAGGGACTGCTCAACCATGCTCATTGCGTTTCTCCATGCTTGATGAGGGTGCTTGAGCAGTAGCGAGATCCGTGCCAGGAAATGCTTGCGCCAAATCAAGGGCTTGCAAATTAAAGGGTGAAAACCACCCGGCCAGGATGCGGTATTTATGACCCGCAAGGGTACGATCAACCCATGCAAAGCCTGTTGCTTACCGACCTGGTCGTGGACCTGCCCGCCGCCGTGCGATTGCAGCGGCTGGCAGCCGGACTGCGGGCCCATTTCCGCTGCGGCGCCGTCGCCCTGCTGCAGCTGGAGGCCGACCACCTGCGGCCGATCGCCGTGGACGGCCTGACCCAGGATGCGCTCGGTCGCCGCTTCGCGGTCCAGCAGCATCCGCGGCTGGCAGCCATCCTGGCGCGCCGCGGCGTCACCTGTTTCCACCATGACAGCACCCTGCCCGATCCGTACGACGGCCTGATCAACGGCATGGCGGGCGAACCGCTGCCGGTGCACGACTGCATGGGCACCAGCCTGCATATCGAGGGCCAGCCCTGGGGCGTGCTGACGCTGGACGCGCTGGAGGTCGGCACCTTCGACGCCGAGGCGCAGTCGGACCTGCGCGAGATGATCGTGCTGGTCGAGGCAGCCCTGCGCGTGACCCGCCTGGAGGCCGAAACGCGCGCCCTGCGGCTGGCGCGCGGCGCCGCGCCGACGGACAGCGCGCTGGCCGACGACAGCGACATCCTTGGCCAGAGCGAGGCCATCGGCCGGCTGCTGCACGAGATCGAGGTGGTGGCGGACTCCGAGCTGCCGATCCTGCTGCTGGGCGAGACCGGCGTCGGCAAGGAATTGTTCGCGCATCGCGTGCACCGCCAGTCGCGCCGCCGCGGCAAGCCGCTGGTGCACGTGAACTGCGCGGCGCTGCCGGAATCGCTGGCCGAAAGCGAACTGTTCGGCCATGCCAAGGGCGCGTTCTCCGGCGCGATGAGCGAGCGGCCCGGCCGCTTCGAAGCCGCCAATGGCGGCACGCTGTTCCTGGACGAGGTGGGCGAATTGCCGCTGGCGGTGCAGGCCAAGCTGCTGCGCACGCTGCAGAACGGCGAAATCCAGCGGCTTGGCGACGACCGCCCGCGCACCGTGGACGTGCGCATCGTTGCCGCCACCAACCGCGACCTGCGCGATCGGGTGCGCCAGGGCGATTTCCGCGCCGACCTGTACCACCGCCTGTCGGTCTATCCGGTGCCGATCCCGCCGCTGCGCGAACGCGGCCGCGACGTGCTGCTGCTGGCCGGCCGCTACCTGGAACTGAATCGCGCCCGCCTGGGGCTGCGCAGCCTGCGGCTGTCACCCGAGGCCGAGGACATGCTGAGCCGCTACCGCTGGCCCGGCAACGTGCGCGAACTGGAACACGTCATCAGCCGCGCCGCCATCAAGGCCGTCAGCCATGGCGCTCATCGCAACGAGATCGTGACGCTGGGCGCTGGCCTGCTGGACCTGGAGGACGGCGCCCTGCCGGCGCCCCCGCCCGAACAACCGGCCCTGCCGGCCGGCGCCACGCAGACGCTGCGCGGCGCGGTCGACGCCTGCCAGCGCCAGGCGATCCGCCAGGCGCTCGAACGGCACCAGGGCAGCTGGGCCGGCGCCGCGCGCGCGCTTGAAATCGACGCCAGCAACCTGCACAAGCTGGCGCGCCGTCTCGGCCTGAAGGGCTGAGACGGCGCCATCCGCGCCGGCTCAGGCCTTGACGTACACCCAGGCCTGCGCGCCGGACTTCAGGCGCACCGAGACCCGCTTGTAGTCGGACACTTCGTAGCGGTCGGCGGCTTCGAGCTCCTGGCCGGTGATCTCGAACACCATGCCCGCCACCTCGTCGCGCGGGTCGTCGCTGGCGCTGACGATGGGATGTCGCGCCAGGCCGCTGGTCTTGATCACCTCGGGGTCGGTGATCTCGACCCAGCGCTGCACGTAGCCCAGCATGGCGTCGGCCCGGCCGTTGAGTTCGCGGCCGAAGTTGGCGCGCTGCACGGCCTTGTCCTGCAAGGTTCCATAGGAGAAAAGCAGCACGCCGGTTTCGTTCATTTCAGGCACCTTTGTGTCCTTCAGGAAATATGGTGTTCTCCACTTTACACCAGTTATCACGGCACGCCTGCGCTCGGACAGGCCCCGGGATCCGGCCCGACCGCTGTCAGCGCCCGCGCCTGCCACACGCACGTTTGCCGGCAAGATTGTTTGTTTCAAATGAACGTTAGGGGATATCACCGCAGCGGACTACCGTGGGTTGGTGGCATCTCGCCGCATCCAACCAAGAGGTACGCATCATGACTTTCCCCACCCGCTATCAGGCTTCGTCCAACCAACCGGACCAGAACCAGTCGCCCAACAAGCAACAGGAACAGCAGAGCCAGCAGCAGAAAGAAGACGCCGCGCGCAAGCAGGCGCAAACGGAAAAGGACAAGACGTCCGCCGCCGCCAATCCGCAACGCGCCTGACGCCGTTCGCGGCACGGTCCGCGCATCACCCCGCAGTATGACGGGCACATCGCCCGCAGCGCCCGCGGCCTTCCCGCCAACAGACTTGGCCAGGCCTGAGCACCGCTGAAAGACACGAAGGCCGCCCCGTCATCCAGGGCGGCCGTGTTGTTGGCGCCGCCGTGGCGCCTACAGGTCCGGAATCTGCTTCAGGCAGACATTGACCACGGCCATCACCTGCGCGCCCAGCTTCTCGCTTTCGGCGTTGTTGACCTTGGTGGCCAGCAGCTCGTCGTAGCGCAGGAAATCCTTCACCGGCACCTTGGACTGCAGGCCATCCATCACGCACTGGCAATAGCCCTTGGCCCTGGCGTCCACATCGCCGGCGGCGATGGCGGGCGGCGCCTTGGCCTTGAAGCCTGCCAGGCAGGAACCGTAGGTGGCGCGTTGCACCTCGGGCGGATATTCCGTCTTCTTGCCGCAAGCGGCCAACAGCAGCAGAGCCATTGCGCCCGCGCCCAGGGCGGCGCGGCGGGACCGGACTGTCATGGCGTTCCTCTGTATTCGATCAACCAGCGCCGATTGTGGCACGGCCCAGGCGCGGCCGCATGCCAGCGCGACCGCCTCGCCGGCTCGACCCGAGCAGACGCCGGAACCGCCCCTTCAGGCGCGACCGGCCGGGAACGCAAGAACCGGATAGCGCGGCCGACGCGGCCTGCCTATCGTGGCGGCTCATTCACCCACAAGGAACCATCATGCAGCAACTGACCGGCAAGGTCGCCATCATCACGGGCGCCAGTTCAGGCATCGGTTACGAGGCGGCCAAGCTGTTCGCGCGCGAGGGCGCGGACCTGGTCCTGGTGGCGCGGCGCCAGGCCGAACTGGAACGCCTGGTGGCGGACATCGAGGCCGCCGGCGGCCGCGCCGTGCCGCTGGCCGGCGACGTGCGCGACGAGGCCGTGGCCGAAGCCGCCGTCACCGTCGCCGAGCGCCGCTTCGGCGGACTGGACATCGCCTTCAACAACGCCGGCATGACCGGCGAGGCCGTGCCCCTGCACCAGCTCGCGCCCGACGCATGGCGCCAGATCCTGGACACCAACCTGGGCAGCGCCTTCCTCGGCGCGCGCCACCAGATCCCGGCCCTGTTGCGGCGCGGCGGCGGCTCGCTGGTCTTCACGTCCACGTTCGTCGGCCATACCGCGGGCTTTCCGGGCATGGGCGCCTACGCCGCCAGCAAGGCCGGCCTGATCGGCCTGGTCCAGGCCATCGCCGTGGAATACGGCGCCCAGGGCATCCGCGCCAACGCCCTGCTGCCCGGCGGCACCGACACGCCGATGGGCCGCGCCTCGATGGACTCGCCCGAGGCGCGCCGCTACATCGAAGGCCTGCACGCGCTCAAGCGCCTGGCCACGCCGGCCGAGATCGCGCGCTCGGCCCTGTACCTGGCCTCGGACGCGTCCAGCTTCACCACCGGCACGGCATTGCTGGTGGATGGCGGGGTGTCGGTCAATCGGGGGTGAGCGCTCCCCCTCAACTCATATACACGCCGCCATTGATCGCATAGTTGGCGCCCGTCACGAACGCCGCCTCGTCCGACGCCAGCCAGGCGCACAGCCCGGCCAGGTCCTTGGCGGTGCCCAGGCGGCCCACCGGCACGCTTTCGATGATGCGGTCCAGCAGCGCCGGCGGGAACGCCTTGACGGTGTCGTCGGCGATGAAGCCCGGCGACACCAGATTGACGGTGACGCCGCGCGCCGCCACTTCCTGCGCCAGCGAACGGGTGAAGCCGATGACGGCGCCCTTGGCGGTGGCGTAGTTGATCTGGCCGATCTGGCCCTTCTCGGCGGCGACCGAACCGATGTTGATGATGCGGCCCCAGCCGCGCTCGGCCATGCCGTCGACCACCTGCTTGGTGCTGTTGAACAGCGTGTCCAGGTTGCTGCGCAGCACCGCCGACCAGTCGGCGTGGCTCATCTGGCGAAAGCGCATGTCGAGCATGGCGCCGGCGTTGTTGACCAGCACGTCGATCTCGCCGACCTCGCGCCGCACCTTGGCGAAGGCCGCCTCGGTCGAGGCCCAGTCGGTGGCGTCGCCTTCCGAGGCGATGAAGTCGTAGCCCAGCGACTTCTGTTCCTTCAGCCAGTGGTCCTTGCGCGACGAGCGCGGCCCGCAGCCGGCGATGACGCGGTGGCCCGCGTGGTGCAGCGCCTGGCAGATCGCGGTGCCCGTGTGGCCCATCCCGCTGGTGACGTAAGCAATGCGCAAAGCCATGAACGTTCTCCTTTCAAGAAACGCGTAGAGGCGCGGCCGTCAGGCGACGGAACCGACCAGGGGGAACAGGCCGAACGCCAGCGCGGCCGCCAGCATCACCAGGCACACCATCGTGGCCCACTTGAGTGAATAGCGCTGGTGGTCGCCGAACTCGACGCCCGCCAGGCCCACCAGCAGGTAGGTCGACGGCACCAGCGGGCTGAGCAGGTGCACCGGCTGGCCGATCAGAGAGGCGCGCGCCATTTCCACCGGCGAGATGCCATAGCCTTGCGCGGCTTCGCTCAGGATCGGCAGCACGCCGAAGTAGAAGGCGTCGTTCGACATGAAGAAGGTGAACGGCAGGCTGACCAGCGCGGTGATGCCGGCCAGGTAAGGCCCGAGCGCGTCGGGGATCACCGCCAGCAGGCTGCGCGACATGGCTTCGACCATGCCCGTGCCCGACAGGATGCCGGTGAAGATGCCCGCCGCGAAGATCAGCGACACCACCGACAGCACGTTGCCGGCGTGTTGCGCCACGCGGCGGCGCTGCTCGGCCAGGTTCGGGTAGTTGATGATCAGGGCGATCGCGAAGGCGATCATGAACAGCACCGGCAGCGGCAGCACGCCCATCACCAGGCTCACCATCAGCGCCAGCGTCAGGCCGGCGTTGACCCACAGCAGCCTGGGACGGCGCAGGTCGTGGTCGACCTCGATCTCGGGCAGGTTCTTGGGACCGTCCTCGTCGTAGCCGGCGTGCAGCGAGGCGCCGTCGGGCAGCGACAGCACGCCCAGGCGGCGGCGTTCGCGCAGGCCCAGGAAGAAGGCCAGGACCAGGATCGCGACGATGGCCACGCCCATCACCGGCACCAGCGGCACGAAGATGTCGCCGGCGTCCACGTGCAGCGCGCTGGCGGCGCGCGCGGTCGGCCCGCCCCACGGCGTCAGGTTCATGACGCCGCTGGCCAGCATCGCCAGACAGGTCATGGACAGCGCGTTCATCTTCAGGCGGCGGTACAGCGGCAGCATCGACGCGACCACGATCATGTAGGTGGTGGAGCCGTCGCCATCCAGCGAGATCACCAGCGCCAGCACGGTGGTGCCGACCACGATCTTGAGCGGGTCGCCCTTCACGGCGCGCAGGATGCGGCCGACGATGGGGTCGAACAGGCCGGCGTCGATCATCACGCCGAAGTAGAGGATGGCGAACATCAGCATGACGCCGGTGGGCGCGATCTTGCGGATGCCGTCGAGCATCATCTTGTCGATGCCGGCGCCGAAGCCGCCGAGCAGGGCGAAGATGATGGGGACGAGGATCAGCGCCACCAGGGGCGACAGGCGCTTGGTCATGATCAGCGTCATGAACGTGATCACCATGCCGAAGCCAAGCAGGGTCAATAGCATGAGGGGTATCTCCGGGCTCGTTGTTATTTGCACGCCGGTGGGGCGCTGGGGCGGAAGACTAGGAAGAAAAGCTGTCTGGAACCTGTCGTTTTTTTTAGGGCCGGGGTCGGGTGGGGAGTGGGTGACAAAGGAGATGTAGGCCGTCCGGGGCGGGCGGGTGTCGCGGGGCGCGCCTGCGATTGCGGTCCGGAGCGTTCGCTCCGGACTGCCCCTTCCTCATCCTCGTCCTCGCCTTCGGCGACTCCTTCGGATTCCGTCGGGCGCATCTGACGGCGCGCTCCGCGACACCCGCCCCACCCCGGACTACCGGTGTCTTGGTTTGGTGCGTTGCTGGACCTCGGCGGCGTGGGAGCGGTTTGGGGGGCCCGCCTTTTTGGGCCGCGCGGGCGGCCCAAACGGCTTACGCGGTGGGGGATGGCGTGAGGGTGTTCGCTGCGCGCTGATGGGGAATCTGGGAGCTATGACAGGGCGTTACAAGGGGACGGATGTAGTCGCTGGGTGCGCGGGTGGCGTGGGGCGCTATGCGACAATCTCGCGCATGCGGATTCTGGTGATCGAAGATGATGAGGACCTGGCCGACGCGCTCGTACGCCGACTGCGTCGTCTTGGGCATGCCGTCGATTGCCAGATGGATGGGTTGAACGCGGACGGGGTGTTGCAGTACGAGACCTTTGACCTGGTGATCCTGGATATCGGGTTGCCGCGCATGTCGGGGTTCGAGATCCTGCATCGGTTGCGGGATCGGGGCAGCAAGACGCCGGTGCTGGCGTTGACGGCGCGGATCGATATCGAGGATCGGGTGCATGCGCTGGATACGGGGGCCGATGATTACCTGGCCAAGCCGTTCGACTTCCGCGAGCTGGAAGCGCGCTGCCGCGCGTTGCTGCGGCGGCCCAGCGTGCAGGCGGCGGGGGTGCTGCGGTTTGGCGAGCTGGTGATCGACAGCGCGGCGCGGCAGGTCAGCCTGGCGGGGCAGCGCATCGATCTGCCCAAGCGCGAGTACAGCCTGCTCGAGATCCTGCTGGCCGGCATGAACCGCGCGGTCAGCAAGGCCGAGATCGCCAACAAGCTGTTCGCGTTCGATGACGACGCCGCGCCCAATGCCATCGAGGTCTACATCGCGCGATTGCGCAAGAAGCTGGAAGGCTCGCCGCTGCGCATCGAGACGCAGCGCGGCACGGGTTATCTGCTGACGGCGGCCGGGGATGCCGACGCCGCCCTGGCGCCACGGGACTGAGGCGGTGCCGTCCCACCGCATTTCCGTGCGCCGGCGCCTGCTGGCGATGCTGCTGGCGCTGTTCGTGGTCGGGCTGAGCGCGCTGTACCTGTTGGTGCGCGGCTATGCGCAGCAGACCGCCGACACCACCTACGACCAACTGCTGCGCGCCTCGGTGCTGTCGATGGCGGACAGCCTGCAGCTGGTGCAGGGCGAGTGGCAGATGGACATGCCCTACGCCGCCCTGGCGCTGCTGGAACAGGCGCCGCGCGACCGCGTGTTCTACCGCGTGGCGGCCGCCGACGGCGCGCTGATCTCCGGTTACGCCGACCTGGCCGCCCCGCCCGGCCACGGCGCCGATGCCGCGGCCGCGCCGCAACTGTTCACCACCGGCTACCAGGGCCAGCCCGTGCGGGTGGCATGGATGGAGCGCAAGATCGCCGGCCCGCGCGCCACCGAAACCGCGCTGATCCAGGTGGCGCAAACGCGCGAGGCGCGCAACGCGCTGGCCGAGAGCATCCTGTGGCAGGGCACGCTGACGCTGATCGGCTTCACCGCCGCGGCGCTGGCGCTGGCCTATTGGGGCCTGCAGCGCTCGCTCTCGCCGATCCAGCGCATCGAGCGCGAGCTGGCCGCGCGCAGCGCCGCCGACCTGCATCCGATCGCCGCGCCGG
Source organism: Achromobacter sp. 2789STDY5608621 (assembly GCF_001299375.1). NCBI lineage: Bacteria > Pseudomonadati > Pseudomonadota > Betaproteobacteria > Burkholderiales > Alcaligenaceae > Achromobacter > Achromobacter sp. 2789STDY5608621. Next base: position 10,137 of record NZ_CYTU01000029.1, read on the forward strand.
TGCCCGAGGAACTGGACACGCTGGTGCATTCGCTCGACGGCTTCATGGCGCGCCTGTCCGAGAACCTCGATACCCTGCGCCTGTTCATCGCCGAGGCCGCGCACCAGCTGCGCACGCCGCTGGCGGCGCTGCACGCGCAGATGGAAGTGGCGCTGGACGAGGAAGACCCGGCCGAACAGCGCCGCAGCCTGCTGGCGGTGCTGCGCAACGCCGAAAAGCTGTCGCGGCTGGTGAACCAGCTGCTCAGCGACGCCAGCGTCATCCATCGCAGCAACGTGCGCAAGTTCGGCCCCGTGGATCTGGCCGAGCTGCTGTCCCAGGCCGTCTACGACACCGTGCCGCAGGCCGACCCGCAACCCGACGTGCGGCTGCGCCTGCCCGACGCGGAAGATGGCGCGCCGCCCCGCATCGCGGGCGACAGCCTGATGCTGCGCGAGGCCTTCAAGAACCTGATCGACAACGCCCTGCGCCATGGCGCCTCGGCCGACGGCCACATCGACGTGCGGCTCGAACGCCACGACGCCGGCTGGCGCATCACCGTGGCCGACCAGGGGCCCGGCATCCCGCCCGCGCTGGCGCAAAGCGCCTTCGAGCGTTTCTCGCGCGGCCCCAACCCGCGCACGCCCGGCGCCGGCCTGGGGCTGTCCATCATCAAGCGCGTGGTCGACATCCACCAGGGCCGGCTCAGTCTCAGCAACCGCCCCGGCGGCGGCCTCGAAGCCGTCGTCTACCTGCCCGTCAACGCCCATGACGCCTAGATTTCCCCTGCTCGCGCGCCTGGCCGCGGCCGGCGCCGCCCTGCTCCTGACGAGCGCCAGCCCCGCCGCCGAGACCAGCGCCGACGGCCTGACGCTGGGCCCGGCCGACAGCAAGCACGTGCTGGTGCTGCACGCCTCCAACAGCGTGCAGGTGTTTCGCGGCGTGCTGGAGGACTTCAGCCAGCTCAACCCCGGCGTGCGCCTCGAATACACGGAGCTGTCGACCCAGGCGCTGTATGCCGAAGTGACCGCCCGCGCCGCGCGGGCCCCGGGCGAGAAGGCCGGCCCCGACCTGGTCATCAGCAGCGCCATGGACCTGCAGACCAAGCTGGTCAACGACGGCCATGCGCAGCCGCACGTGTCGCCGGACACCCGCGCCCTGCCCGCCTGGGCCAACTGGCGCGACGAGGTCTTCAGCATCGGCACCGATCCCATCGTGATGGTCTACGACACCCGCACGCTAGACGCAGCGCGCGCGCCGCGCACCCGCCGCGAACTGCTGGCCCTGCTGCAGGCGCCCGACCAGCCGCTGGCCGGCCGCATCTCGACCTACGACGTCGAAGGCAGCGGCATCGGCTACCTGGCCGCCACCCAGGACGCGCGCCTGGACAGCCTGGCCGGCGCGCTGCTGGCCGCCTTCGGCCGCAACGGCGTGAGCGTCCACGAATCGACCGAGCACGCGCTCGACAAGCTCGAACGCGGCGAGATCACGCTGGCCTACAACCTGCTGGAATCCTATACCCGCCACCGCATCGACCAGGGCGCGCCGCTGGCCATCCTCTATCCGCAGGACTACACGCTGATGCTGTCACGCTCGGCCATCATTCCGCGGCAGGCGCCGCGCGCCGACCTGGGCGCGCGCTTTCTCGATTACCTGCTGTCGCCGCGCGGCCAGGACATGCTCGCGCGCCAATCCGGCATGCGGCCGGTCGGCGCCTCGGTGGTGCCGGCGGCGGGGGTGCGGCCGGTGGCGCTGGGCGTGGGCTTGCTGGTGTACCTGGATCCGCTGAAGAAGCGCCACTTCCTCGACCTGTGGCGCGCGGCGGCGCAACCGCCCGGCAAGGCGGACTGACAAGGTCGACTGACAAGGCGGCACGCACCGCGACGTCAGCGGTCCGTCAAGGCGGATTGAGGCCGCCTGTACACGGCGGCGACGGCCTGCCAGCCGCGACCGGAGGCTGGCCGTTCCATGGCCAGGGACGCTAGCCGCCCAGTTGCCCGCCCGCGCGCACCAGGTCCGCCAGCGTGCGCACCTGCATCTTGCGCATGACGCGCCCGCGCCGCACCTTGACCGTGATCTCGCTGACGTTGAGTTCGGCCGCGATCTGCTTGTTCAGCATGCCGCGCACCACCCGCTCCATCACCGCCTTCTCGCCGTCGGTCAAGCTGTCCCAGCGGGCCTGGACCTCGTCCGAACCCGACGCGCTGGCCAGTTGCGCGCGATCCTTCTCGACCGCCGCGTGGATGGTGTCCAGCAGGTCCTGGTCGCGGAAAGGCTTGGTCAGGAAGTCCACCGCGCCCAGCTTCATCGCCGCGACCGACATGGGGATGTCGCCGTGGCCGGTGATCATCACCACCGGCATGCGCCGCCGCGCCTGCTGCAGGCGCCGCAGCAGGTCCATGCCGCTCAATCCCGGCAGGCGCACGTCCAGCACCAGGCAGGCCGGGCCGGCGCCCGGATCGGCGTCCAGGAATTCCTGCGCCGAGCCATAGCCGCGCACCGGCAGGCCGACCGAATGCATCAGGTCCTCCAGCGACTCGCGCAGCGAGGCGTCGTCATCGACGATGTGGATGGTGGCCGGCTCGGGCCGCGTGCTTGCGATCATGAAGACTCATCCTCGGCCGCCGCCGGCAGCATGAAACAGAACACCGCGCCCTCGCGCGCGGCGGGCTCGGCCCACAACCTGCCGCCGTGGCTCTCGATGATGCCGCGGCTGATGGTCAGGCCCAGGCCGGTGCCCTCCGGCTTGGTGCTCCAGAAGGTATCGAACAGGCGCTCGCGCGCCTGTGGGTCCAGGCCCGGGCCGGTGTCGGTCAACGAACACTGCACCTGCCCCGGCTCCTGGCACGACAGGCGCAGCGTCAGATGGCGCGCGCCGGCCGGGGTCTGCTGCATCGCCTCGATGGCGTTGAGCACCAGGTTGACCAGCACCTGCCCCAGCTGCACGCGATCGCCCAGCACCGCCGGCACGCGCTCCTGGATGCGGGTGGACACCACCACTTCGTTGCGCGCCAGTTCGCCGCCGGCCAGTTCCAGCACCTCGCCGATCACGTCGGCCAGGTCCAGCCGCTCGCGTTGCGGCGCGGCATTGCGCGCATCGCGGCGGATGCGCGCCACCACCTCGCTGGCGCGATGCACGTCGCCGGTCATGCGCTGCAGCGCGCGCAGGGCCCGCTCGATGTTGGGCGGATCGTGCTCCAGCCAGCGCTGGCAGGCGCTGCCGCTGGTGGCGATGGCCGCCAGCGGCTGGTTGATCTCGTGGGCGATCGACGCGGTCAGCTCGCCCAGGCTGTGGATGCGCGCCATGCGCGCCAGCTGCGTGCGCGCCTCGAACGCCGCGTCCTCGGCCGCCGCCCGCTTGAGCGCCAGGTAGGTGGTCACGCCGATGGCGGCGATGCTGATGAGCGCATTGATCAGCCCCAGCTCGCGCAGCACGCCGCCGTTGGGCGTGAGGTACAGGCTGAGCAGCGTCAACGCCGCGCACGCCACCGCCACAATGGTGACGCCGCGCCGCGGCAGGAAGCTCAGCGCCGCCAGGATCACCGCCACGTAGAACACCGCCACGGCGATTTCCAGGCGGGTGAAGGTGTCCACCAGGAACACCAGCGCCATCAGCGCCACCAGCAACGCGACGCCCGCGCCGGGACGCTGCTTCAGATACCTGGCCGGCTTGAGGAACATGGCGCTGCCACCCCGTTGAATGGACGCCGGCGCCGGGCCCCGATGGCCGCGCGCCGCGAGACGCCATTGTAGAGACAGGCGCGGACCGCGGCGCACTTTCGGAAAGCCGGCATATACCAAGGTATATCCCCGCCATCCCAATGGCGCCTCGCCCGCGCCGGGGCCGGTTCCTATAATTTTCGGGTCCCCCAACGACGCGTCCGCAGGGCGCGCCGTCCCGCCAACGCCTACCGGCAGCCTCCCCATGAAACCGTCCATCAAGGCCCTCTGGATCGTCCGCGGCGCCGTGCTCGTCGGCATCTGGATCGCGCTCGGCGTGATCCAGGCGCTGCACCGCATCGCCTGAGGTAGCCAGGCGGCGCCTTGCCGCCCGCCTGCCCGTCCCGCCGTCAGGGCAGGAAACACAGGATCCCGCCCACGCCCAACGTCCACGCCAGCAGCATCGGCACCAACAGCCGCAGCGGGATCAGCGGACCGTCCGGCAGGTCCGGCGTCTGTCCGGGCCGGCGCAAGGCGGCCCGTTCGATCTCGTAGGCGTGCATGTCGCGCGAGAACTTGCGCATTTCCTCGAAAGCTTTTTCCATGTCGTCTCTCCCGGCATGTCAGTACCAGCGGCCGTAGCGGCGGATGTAGAAGGTCTTGACCTGCTGCGTCAGCGCGATGTAGCCCAGGATGGTCAGCGCCAGCCAGCCGAAGTAGATCGGCGGCAGGGCCACGAACCCGATCGACTCGGCGATCGGCGAAAACGGCAGCCAGCACGCCAGCGCGATCGCGGCGGTGGTCGACAACAGCACCGGCAGCGAAGCCGTGCTCTGCAGGAACGGGATCTTGCGGGTGCGCAGCATGTGCACCACGAAAGTCTGCGATACCAGGCCCTCGATGAACCAGCCCGAATTCATGATGGTCTGGCCGCCGTCGCCGCCGTGCAGGGCATAGGCCGCGCCCGCGCCGAACACCGTCCACATCAGGAAATACGTGGTGATGTCGAACACCGACGAGGTCGGCCCCAGCCACAGCATGAAGCGCTGGATATTGCCCGCTTCCCACTTGCGCGGCTTCTTCAGGAACTCATCGTCCATGCGGTCCCACGGCAGGGTCAGCTGCGAGATGTCGTACACCAGGTTCTGGATCAGCAGCTGCAGCGACAGCATCGGCTCCCACGGCAGCCAGGCCGACGCCACCAGCACCGAGAACACGTTGCCGAAGTTCGAGCTGGCGGTCATGTTCAGGTACTTGAGGATGTTGCCGAAGGTCTCGCGGCCCTTGATGACGCCCTGTTCCAGCACCATCAGGTCTTTTTCCAGCAACACGATGTCGGCGGTCTCCTTGGCGATGTCGGCGCCGCTGTCCACCGAGATGCCGACGTCGGCGTCGCGCAGCGCGGGGGCATCGTTGATGCCGTCGCCCAGGAAGCCCACGGTATGGCCGTTGGCCTGCAGCGCCTTGACCACCCGCGACTTCTGCAGCGGCGTCAGCTTGGCGAACAGCACCGCGGTCTCGGCGCGGCGGCACAGCGTCACGTCGTCCATCTGCTCGATGTCGGCGCCCAGCAGCACGCGCGCGTCGTCATCGCCCAGATCCAGGCCCACCTCGCGGCAGACCTTGGCCGCCACGATGGGGTTGTCGCCGGTCAGCACCTTCACCGCCACGCCGTAGTCGTTGAGCGCGCGGATCGCGGCCTGCGCCGAATCCTTGGGCGGATCCAGGAACGTCAGGAAGCCGCGCACCACCAGCCCGCTTTCATCGCTGGCCTGGAACTGCGTGCGGCCGCTGTCCTCGAGACGGCGCGAGGCCACCACCAGCACCCGGAAGCCATCGCGGTTGTAGGCCTCGGCGCTGCGCAGCAGGCGCTTGCGCATGGCCGCGTCCAGCGGCCGTTCCTGCCCGTCGATCATCACGCCCGTGCTCACCGCCAGCATTTCCTCGACCGCGCCCTTGGTGATCATCTCCAGGCCGCCATCGACGCTGCGCACCACCACCGACAGGCGCCGGCGCACGAAGTCGAACGGAATCTCGTCGACCTTCTCGTGATGCGCGCTGCGGTCCCAGCCGCGCAGCTCGCGCGCCCGGGCCAGGATGGCGCGGTCCATCAGGTTGCGCTGGCCGCTCTGGTTGGCGCTGTTCAGCCAGCCCAGGCGCAGCACCTGGTCATCGATATCGCCATCGACGTTGAAATGGTGTTCCAGGATGATGCGGTCCTGCGTCAGCGTGCCGGTCTTGTCGGTGCACAGCACATCCATCGCGCCGAAGTTCTGCACCGAGTTGAGCCGCTTGACCACCACCTTGCGCCGCGCCATCGCCACCGCGCCCTTGGCCAGGTTGGCCGAGACGATCATCGGCAGCATTTCCGGCGTCAGCCCCACCGCCACCGCCAGCGCGAAGGTCAGCGCGGTGACCCAGTCACCCTTGGTCACGCCGTTGATGACGAACACGATCGGCACCATCACCAGCATGAACTTGATGAGCAGCCACGACACGCTGTTGACGCCGCGGTCGAAGCTGGTCTCGACCCGCTTGGTCGACACCACGTTCTTGGCCAGCGAGCCGAAGTACGTATTCGGCCCGATGCCCACCACCACCGCGGTGGCGGTGCCGCTGACCACGTTGGTGCCCATGAAGCAGATGTTGGCCAGGTCCAGCAAGTCGGCGTTCTCGCCGGCTTGCGCCTCGGCGCGCTTGGCGCTGACGCTGCCCAGCGTGTCGTACTTCTCGACCGGCAGCGCCTCGCCCGTCAGGATGGCCTGGCTGATGAACAGGTCGCGCGATTGCAGCAGGCGGATGTCGGCCGGAATCATGTCGCCGGCCTGCAACTCGACGATGTCGCCCGGCACCAGTTCGTTCATCGGCAGTTCGCGCCGCACCGGCTCGCTGGAATGGCTGTCGCGGCGGACCACCGTGGCGGTGCTGCGCACCATCGACTTGAGCTTCTCGGCGGCGCGGCCCGAGCGGTATTCCTGGATGAAGCGCAGCAGGCCGCTGACCGACACCATGGTCAGCATGATGATGATGCCGGTCCAGTCGCGATCGGCCGGCGCCGCGAACTGGATGTCGGTCAGGTACGAGACCGCGGCCAGGCCCAGCAGCACCAGCACGAACGGATTGCGGAAGGCGCGCAGCAATTGCAGCCACGCGGGCGCCGGCTTGTCGTGCGCGACCTCGTTCAGGCCGTCGACGGCGCGGCGGGCCGCGACCTCGGCGTCGCTCAGGCCGGCGCGCTGCGTCTGCAGCGTCTGCAGGCTTTCGTGCACCGACAGGCCGGCATGGCGCGCCACCGGCATGGCGCGGTTCTTGCCCGGCGCGGCGCCGGACGCGGAGGTCTTCTCGCTGCGCGGCCCGCGCGGGGCCGGCAACGAGGCTTCTTGGACTTGCTTCATGTTCGCTGCTCCCGCCCGCGCGCCGTCGGCGGGAGCCCGCCCGGCTCAAGGCGCGAGCGTCCCCCGTCCACGGCCCGCGCGGGCTTGGTGGATAGTGAGAATGGGGTAAAGCGGGATCAATGCGGGACGGGAACGGCCGACGCCTGCGCGCGCGGCGCGGGCGCCACGCCGACACGCAGCGTATGCACACCGAGCTCGCGGCACAGGTCGCTGAGCCAGGTGATCACGGGCCACGGGTTGCCGCTGTCGCTGCGCAGGCTGATGGCGGTGCAGGCCTGCTCGCCGTCGGTCGAATAACGCACGTCGGCCACGGTCTCAGACCGCTGCCGCAGCTCCTCGTAGAGGCGCTTGCGGATCAGGGCCAGCACCGCGGGGCTGCCGTAGAACGTCAGGTTGATGAAGGCCGGCGCGGGGGCCGCGCGGCGCACGGGGTTGGGGGACAGGATATGGGACAGCATGCGCGTCTCCTGGAAACAGGCGGTTCCGCCCGCAGGGGTTCAGGTGGCGCATGCAAGCCGTCGCGGCTCCGGATCGATCCGGACGGGCGTGGCGGCTGGCAGAAAAAACGTGCAGACCCGCTAGACCCGGCGTGCGCCGTGGGTTCTGGTACTTCCGTCGTCTTCCACGGCGGGCTCCTATAGGGTTGCAACAGGCGGCAGTGTAGGTCTGGGGCGGCGTTCCGAACAGATCATGGGGCGTATACCTTGGTATAGATCCCGGCCCGGGCAGGCATCGCATGCTGGCTGCCCGTCCACGGACGCCGCACACGCTCAGAAGCGCGTCTGCATGCCGATCCGCACTGTCCGGCCTGGCGCCGGCATGAAACTCTGCGCCAGCGGATCCAGGTAGTAGCGGTTGGTGAGGTTCTGCGCCGAGACGTTCACCACCGTGTGTTCGCGCAACTGGTAGTTGAGGAACAGGTCGAACAGCGTCACCTGGTGATACACGACCTGCGGCACGGTCACGCCGGTCTGCCACGGCTTGTCGGCCTTGGCCGTGGGGCCGGACGTGTAGGTCATGCGCCCGCCCAACGTCAATGTCTCGTTGAAAAAGCGTAGCCCAGCGGTCAGGTTCAGCGCCAATTTCGGCGGATTCTGGGTATTGGTATACGAACCCATGAAACTACCAGGCGTGCAGTTTGGCGTATTTTTCGTCTCCCTGTAACGCGGCCGGTAGTTCTTGCGCAGCACCTGAGCGAACGCGGCATCGCAGGTCTCGGTCATCAGGTAGTAGGTCGCCGACAGGTCCGCGAACACCCTTCCCGCATCATAGTGAGACTGCAATTCGAGGCCGCGGGTCTGATAGCTGTCGGTATTGCTGAACGCCATGATCCCCCTTTTTTGCGGAGTAGGGTCGTAATAGCGCGTGATGTAGTTCTTGATCTTGTTGTTGAAGTAGGCCACCTTCAAGGCCGCCGAGTCACCGTCGACCAGCACATTGCCGCGCGACGTGCTGGCGCCCACTTCCCAATTGACCGAACGCTCGGGCTTCAGGTCCTTACCCCCGCGGGTCTGCAACGTGCCGATCGAAGTTTCGAACAGCGACGGCATGCGCAGGCCCTGCGTGTATGAAGCATAGACGAACGTCTCCGGCGCCAGTTCAAGGTTGAGCCCCGCCGATGGCGCGAAGCCGCCGCCGCTGCTGCGTAACTTCGGCGCATAGTCAAAGCCCGTCACCACCGGGATCACCTGCGTCGGATAAACGTTGGACGTGGTCGGGCCGTAGCTATCGTAAGACATGCCCTCGAAGGGATTGTTGGAGTCCCAGAATACGAAGCCATTGCGCAAACGAGGATCGGTGGCGTCGGTGAACTGGCCGTCGGCGTCCGGGAACCAGTACATGATGCCGCGCGGACCGCCCGGCCTGTTCAGCACCATCTGACGCAACCTGAGCCGCTCGCGATGCGCGGTCGCCAGCACATTGTTGTCCACCGAGCTGAAATGGCTGTAGCGGCCGCCGCCCCAAAAGGTCAACCGCTCCACCGGCTGGTATTCCAGTTTTCCATTCAGGCTGAATTCCTTGCGCGACGCATCGCGCAGGGTGCGGTGCATGTTGATGTCGTTGGCGGTCGTCACCACGCCGCGCTGCGGCCGGATGTCCTCGACCTGGAACGCGCCGCCCAGATCCAGCTTGAAGCCGCCGTAGCCGGTCCTCCAGCGCGAGGTATTGCCCAGATCGCCGCCAATGCGGCGATCTGCCATCCGGGTCCAGCCGCGATCATCCTTGTAGGCTTGCGACACCGGCACCTCCACCGAGTTCAGCTGGCTGGTCTTGGCGTCCGTCATCCACAGGTTGGCGGTCACGGCCACGAGCGGTTGGTCGGCCGGTTGGAATTGATAGCGCGCCGTGTAGGTGTCAATCTCGGTACGGCCCAGCGGATACTGCTTGATCCCCGCCGTGCCGAAACGAAAGATGTCCGACGGCATGATCTCGCCGATCTTGCCGTCGTAACGGCGATAGCCCAGCTCCAGCGTGTGGCCCGCGGCCGGCCGGATCGTCGCCTTCAGCAACATGGATTCGGTCTCGGCCGAGGAATTCAGCACTTCGTCGCCAGGGTTGTAGATCGTGGCCACGGTGGAGACTTCCCGCCCGCGGGTGTAGATCCGATAGCGATCCCGGCCCTTGTCGCCGGCGGCCTATGCCCTGCTTGCGCCGGGCATAGGCCGCCACCACATCCAGGTGGGCGTTGGCATAGGCAAACGCGGCGCTGCCCGCCTTGGCATCCGAACCGAACAGGCTGCCACGGTCGTCATGCGGCAGCGTGCGCAGGTCTTCGTTCCATTTGCCGGTGCGGTGGGGCGCCGCCACGCCGTTGTTCCACACATCGCCGGTCAGGCGCAAGCCGACGTGGCGGCCATCCACCAGGATGTCCTGCACGCCGATCGTACGCATCTCGACCGAGCCGCCGATGGCGCCGGACGTCATGGAAGGTCCTTTGTTGATCGTCACACTGCTGAGGAGGTCCGGGTCAATGTAGCTGCGTTGCTGGGTGCCCGCGTATCCCCGGTACACGTCCAGCGCCTGCTCGGAGCCATCGACCCGCACCGCCACCCGGCTCTGCCCCTGGATGCCGCGGATGTTGACGTCCAGCGCCCCGCCATTGCGGCTGTCGCCGACCTGCACGCCCGGTATGCCGGCCAGCAGGTCGCCGACCGACACGCGGCCGAACCGGTCGAGGTCCTGACTCGACAGGTACGCCGAGGAACGCGGCGCGGTGTACACCGCTTTCTCGGGCAAGGCGTCGGCGTCGACCTCGACCGGCGGCAGCACGACCGATCCGGCCGCTTCCCCCGGCACCGCCACCAGCACGTAACCCGACACACCCCGGCGGGCCGCCAGCCCCGTGTCGCGCAGCAGCTGCGCAAAGCCTTCATCCACCTCGTAGCGACCATGCAGCCCCGCGCTCTGTTGCCCGGCAACCTGCCCGGCGACCAGCGACAACGCCACGCCCGACTGCGCCGCGTAGCGGCTCAGCACCTGCGCCAGCGGCCCGGCGCTGATGTCGTACTGCACCCGCGCCGGCTGCGCCTGCGCCGCTGGCCAGGACGCGCCGCCCAGGACGGCGAGCGTCAGCCGGCAGGCCAGGGCCAATCCGGCGGCGGCGCGGGATCGCGGAAAAGGGGAACGGCGGCGCGGGCGCGCCCGGTACGGTCGGTGCATGGTCTGCCTCCTCGGCGTGAACGCCAGGGCGGATCCATGCAACAAGCAGGGCCCTGGTCATCGTCTTCAAGAGACATGACGCGCCGGGCCGCGAAACGCGAACGCAGAATGGGGAAGATGGCGGGTCAGCCGCCGTAAGCAGGACTGTTCCTACACTATCGCCCTCACGCCAGATACGCCGCCACCTCGTCCGGCGTCAGGTAGCGCGTGAACGTCATCGACGGCTGCTGCGCATCGTGGATCGCGCCGTTGAAGCCCGACCAGTTGCGCTTCATGCCCTCGTCGCTTTCCAGCGCGATCAGCACGCGCTTGCCGTGCCTGGCCAGGTTGTCGCGCAGCGCCGCCTCGCCCCAGGCCAAGCGCATGTCGTTGACCAGCGCGCCATTCGCATAGGCATCGGCCTGCAACCACTGGAAGTCGGCGCTGTCGCGCTCGGCGTCCGGCTCGCGCGCGGCGATCTCGCGGCGCACGCCCAGGGGCTGGACGTGGTCGCGCATCAGGTTCTGCAACAGCGTGAAGGCGTGGAAATTGTTGTTGATGCCGTGCGCCCGCGCCACGAAGCCCGTGCCGGAAGCGGGCAACACCACCACGAGCTCTTCCTCGTAGCTGATGCGCGAGGCCAGCCACAGGTAATGCAGCTGCTCGAACGGCAGGTTGTCGTTGAGCGTGGTCATGGCGTACAGCTGGTCCATCAGCCCGGCATCGGCCACGAAGGCCTGGTGATTGCGCTGGTCGCGCATCAGCATGGCCATCATCGGCAGCACCAGCGTATCGACCGCGCCGACCTGCGCATCGAGCTCCCAGCGCTGGTCCTCGGGAATGGCTTCGAGCCGCGCCACCGCCTCGTTCCAGGCCTGGCGGTCGGCCTCCTCCACGTCGGCGTCGCCCTCCTCGACCTCCAGCGCGCAATACGGCCGCAGGGTCTGCAGCCACGGGCCCAGCAACGCCTGCAACGTCGGGAACAGCAGCACGGGATCGGCGCCGTCCTCCACCAGCGAGCCGCACATCAGCGCCAGCGCCGACGCCCGGCTGGGATGCAGCGTCGGCAGCAGTTCGGCGCAGAAACGCAGGCCGGCGTCGGTGTGCGCCGGGTCCTGCGCATCCTCGTAGAACGCGCGGACCTCGGGGCGCTTGAAGAACGCATCGAGGGTTTCCACATCGTCGGCCGAGGTGACGGGGGAACGGAGCGCGGCGGCAAGCGAGGCATGGGTAGCGGACATGGCGGAAAACCGGAGAGTATCGTTGTCGGAGGCAGGGCGAGCCCCGCGTGCGAGCGCGATATTGCGCGCGGTCGGGCGGCGGGCATCGCCCCGCGGGCCAGTGTACAGAACCGCGGCGCGGCGTCGGCGCCACATCCGCGCCATCGCCCCCATGCGCCGCATTGCCTGGACGCGATGGATCTCCTAAAATGCGAAAAACTCTTATTTGCATTTAGGCTGCCCCCTCAGCCCCCCCGGGAGACGCCCATGGAGGCTGACCACTGCGATCCGCGGCAGCAAGTCCATACCCTGTACCGCGACCACCATGCCTGGCTGCAGCATTGGCTGCGGCGGCGCCTGGGCAATGTCGGCGATGCCGCCGACCTGGCCCACGACACCTTCGCCCGCATCCTCGATTCGCGCCTGCCGGCGGTGCTGCACGAGCCGCGCGCCTATCTCACCACCGTGGCCCGCGGCATCCTGGTCAACTGGTACCAGCGCCGCGCGCTGGAACAGGCCTACCTGGAAGCCCTGGCGCGCGTCCCCGAAGACGAAGCGCCCTCGCCCGAGCGCCAGCTCATCATCCTGCAGACCCTGCACGAGATCGACGCCATGCTGGACGCCCTGCCCGCGCCGGTGCGGCGCGCTTTCCTGCTGTCGCAGATCGAGGGGCTGACCTACGAGGCCATCGCGCGCGAGATCGGCGTGTCCCTCATCACGGTCAAGCGCTACATGGCGCGCGCCTTCCGCCTGTGCCTGGAATGCATGGAATAGGCCCATGAGCCCACTGGGAAACCTCGCATGAACGCCACGGACAACCCCCTCCTGGACGAAGCCGCCGAATGGCTGGTGGCGCTGCATGCCGGCGCCATTTCCACCGAGACGCGCCAGGCCTGGATGGCATGGCGCGCGCGCAGCCCCGCCCACGAGCACGCCTGGCAGCGCGCCGAGCGCCTGATGGCCCGGCTGGGCGACATGCCGGCCGCGCTCGCCATGCCGGCGCTGGACCGGCCGCGCGCGCGCCGCGCCGCCTTGGCCAAGCTGGCCGCGCTGCTGGCCGTCGCGCCCGCGGCCTGGGGCGCCTGGCGCTGGTCCGATGCCGAGGGCTGGACCGCCGACTACCGCAGCGCCACCGGCGAACGGCGCGACATCCGCCTGGACGACGGCACCCGCCTGACGCTGAACACCGGCTCGGCGGTCGACATCCGCTACGACGCCAGCCAGCGCACGGTGCTGCTGCGCGCCGGGGAAATCCACATCGAGACCGCCGGCGACGCCCGCCCCTTCGAAGTCCGCACCCGCGACGGCGTGCTGCGCGCCCTGGGCACGCGCTTCAACGTGCGCCAGCAGGACGACCACACCCGGCTCGCGGTACAGGAGGGCGCCGTGCGCGTCACCACCGGCCAGGACCTGCGCGTGGTGCGGGCCGGCGAACAGGCCGACTTCTCGGCGCGCGGCATCGACGCCGCGCCGCTCGACCCCGCCGCCACCGCCTGGACGCAAGGCATGCTGCTGGCCGATGGCCAGGCGCTGAACGACGTGGTGGCCGAGCTGGCGCGCTACCGCAGGGGCGTCGTGCGCTGCGATCCAGCCGTGGCGCGCCTGCGCGTCTCCGGCACCTTCCCACTGGCCGACACCGACCGCGCGCTGGCGATGCTGGCCGCCACCTATCCGGTGGCGATCGCCTCGCGCCTGGGCGGCTACTGGATCCTGGTGGGGCCGGCCTGACGGCCCGCCCCACGCGGCCCCGCCACCCGGCTCACCACTTGTACGTCACGTTGGCGACCACGCTGCGACCCGCGCCCAGCAGGCAGGCGCTGTTCAGGAAGCAGCCCGCCACGTAGTACTTGTCCGTCAGGTTGCGCACGTTGAGCGACGCGCTCAGGCCCCTGAGCGACGGCGTGGCGCGGCCGAAGTCATAGCCCACCATCGCATCCACCAGCGTGTAGGCCGGCACCTTGAAGGTGTTCTGCGCATCGCCGAACGTCGTGCCGGTGTAGCGCACGCCCGCGCCCAGCGTCAGGCCGTCCAGCGCGCCGCTGGACAAGGTGTAGTCGGTCCACAGCGACAACAGGTGGCGCGGCACCCGCACCGGCGCCTTGCCCTTGTTGCTCACCCCGGCGAAGTTGGGATTGTCCTTGGTGACCTCGACGTCGTTGTAGGTGTACGACGCGATCACGTTCCAGCCGCGCAGCGGCCGCAGCACGCCTTCCAGCTCGATCCCGCGCGAGGTCACCTCGCCTTCCTGCACGCTGAACGAGGTGTTCTGCGGGTTGGGCGTCAGCACGTTCTGGCGTCGCAGGTCGAATGCCGCCAGGGTCACGTAGCTGTCCGAGCCCGGCGCCTGGTACTTCACGCCCACCTCGTACTGCCGGGCGGTCTCCGGCTTGAACTGCGCGCCATTGATGTCCGAACCGCTCAGCGGCGAGAACGATTCGCTGTAGCTGACATACGGGAAGAAGCCGCTGTCGAAGGCATAGCCCAGGCCGGCCCGCCCGGTGAAGTCCTCGGCCGCCGAATCCGCGCGCGTGCCCAGCAGGCGGTTGCGGTTGCGCTGGTTGACCCAGTCGTAACGGCCGGCCAGCGTCGCCACCCAGCGGTCCAGCTTGACCTGGTCCTGCAGGTACACCCCCAGTTGGCGGGTGCTGTCTTGCGTGCTGAGCCGCGAGGTATAGCGCGACGTGTCGATGGCCACGCGCACCGGATGATAGATATTGATCGCCGGAGCATTGCCGGTCTGGGTATCGGCGTTGCGCGTGTTGTATTGGTAGTCCACGCCCGCCAGCAGCGTGTGCTCGAGCGGGCCGGTGGCGAACTTGCCCACCAGGCGGTTGTCGGCCGAATACGTATCGCTGTCGTAAGTGCGCAGCTGGTAGTAGCGCGCGATCATGGTGTCGTTGATCACGCCGCTATTGCGGAACAGCTGGTCCTCATAGCCCTTGAAATGGCCGTAGCGGAAGTTCTGCTGGAAGGTCCACGCATCCGAGAAGGCATGGCTCAGCTCGTAGCCGATGTTGGTCAGCTCGCCCTGCTCCTTGTCGAAACCCGGCTCGTTGAGCGAACGGTGGCGCGGCACGCGGCCATTGGGATTGGAGCCATCCAGCACCGCGTACGGCAGATTGCTGGTGAAGAGGTTGCGGTTCTTCTGGTACGAAGCCAGCAGCGTCACCGAAGTGCGCGCGCTGGGCGCCCAGGTCAGGCTGGGCGCCACGTAGACGCGGTCGTCGGCGATGCCGTCGATGTTGCTGTCGGCATTGCGGCCCAGCGCCACCAGGCGATAGGCCAACGTGCCCGGCGCGTCGATCACGTCGCCGATGTCCATCGTGCCCTGCAGCCGGTTGTTGCTGCCGGTCGACAGGCCCACTTCGCGATGCGACTCGAACAGCGGCCGCTTGGACACGATATTGATGATGCCGCCGGGCGAGCCCTGGCCATACATCACCGACGACGGCCCCTTGAGCACCTCGATCCGGTCCATGCCGTAGGGCTCGGGCGCGAAATACCCGGTGTTGTTGTTGCGCAGGCCGTCGGTGAAGGCATTGGTGGTGAGCTGCTGGAAGCCGCGCACCATCAGGGTGTTGTCGGTCGGATTGTCGCCCGCCACATTGGCGTGCACCCCGGCGGTATAGCTCAAGGCGTCCGTCACCGTCTGCGCGCCCTGCGCCGCCATGCGTTCCTGCGTCACCACCGAGATCGACTGCGTCGTCTCCATCAAGGGCGTGGCGGTCTTGGTGGCGGTGGTGGCGCCGCCGACCAGATAGGGATTGGCGCCGGCATAGCCCGACGCGCCCGTCACGGTGATGGCCGGCAGCGTCGTCGCGTCGGACACCGTCTTGCGCAGCGTGTAGCTGCCATCGGCGCGCGCCACCATCTCGAGCCCGCTTCCCGCCAGCAGGCGCCGCGCCGCCTCGGCCCGACTGAATTCGCCCGACACGCCGGGACTGTGCAGGCCGTCGGTCCAGGCCGGCTCGAACGCCAGCGACAGGCCGGAGGCCAGCGCGAAGCTGGCGATGGCCTTGCCCAGCGGGCCGGGCGGAATGTCGTAGGCCTGGCGGGCCTGGATGTCGACCGGAGAAGGCGCGGGCTGCGCGTGGACGGCCGCGCCCGTGGTCAGGCTGCCGGCCAGCAAGGCCACGGAAATCGCGCGGCAGCGCCTGGCGGAGGGGGAACGCATGGAATGAGCCTCTCGGACTGGGGAAGATACCTGCTATGCCAGCCGAGAAAGGAAAAGGTATCAGGCCCCACGCACTTTTTTTTCCTGCTCCCCTTCCTTTCAATAGCGGTAATTCACCCCCAGCATCGCACTGAACGGCGCCCCGTAGTAATTGCTGTAGACGTTGGTGCTGGCGTAGTACTTCTTATCCAGCACGTTGTTCAGGTTCAGCGTGGCCGACCACTGGCGGTTGAACTGGTAGCGCGCCATCAGGTCGACCAGCGCATAGCTGCTTTGCGAGGAATCCAATTGCTGGCCGCCGGGGCCGCGGCTGGTGAAACCGCTCTGGCTTTCCCAGCGCACGCCGCCGCCCACGGTCAGCGCGCTCCAGGCGCCGGGCAGGCGGTAGGTGGTGTAGAGCTTGGCGATGTGGCGCGGCAGGCCGACCTGGGTCGTGAAACCTGTCGGCAGGCGGCGGTCCACGTAGGCATACGACAGCTGCATCTGCCAGCCGGGCATGAGCTCGCCGCTGAGCTCGGCTTCCACGCCGCGCAGCACGGCGCCGTTGGCGGCGACATAGGCGCTGTCGCCATTGGGCGCCAGCTTGTCGCCGTCCAGCATGGCGTAGTTGTCCTGGCGGGTGCGGAACAGCGCCAGCGCGCCGTTCAGGCGGCCGTCCAGCCAGGCGCTCTTCAGGCCGATCTCGTAGGTATTGCCCTTGATCGGCGCGATGCCGCTGCCCGACACGGTCTGGGCCTGCTGCGGCAGGAAGATGCTGGTATAGCTGGCGTAGGCGGACAGCGTCGGCGTCAGGTCGTAGACCAGGCCGGCATACGGCGTGTACACGCCCTGCTCGCGCATGTTGTCCGGATAGGCCGAGCCGTCGTTGTAGGTGTATGAGGCCTGCTGGTCCCACCAGGTGATGCGCGAGCCCAGGATCACCGACAGCGCATCGGTCGGCCGCAGGCGCAATGCGCCATAGACCGCGTTCTGCTTCTCGGTGTAGTAGCGCTTGCCGGTGGCTTGCCACTGCGGCTGCGGCATGTCGCCATCCCAGGCGCGCACGTCCGGGATGACCGGGTCATAGCCGGGCGCGGTCCACAGCGGATAGGTGTCGTAGTCGGCCCTGGTGCGCGACAGGCTCACGCCCAGCACCAGGTCATGGCGGCGGCCCAGCGCGTCGAAGGCGCCGCTGAGGCTGGCGTCCAGCGCGTTCTGGGTCTTGGGGATCGGCCATTTGGCGATCCAGACCGAGGCGCCCTTCCCGGTCTGCGGATTGGCCCAGCCGTTGCTGCTGAACCAGCCATAGGTGCGGTCATTGTCGTCGCCGGTGCGCGACAGCGTCAGCGACCCCTTCCACGATGACGCGAACTCATGGTCGAGCGTGGCGAAGACGTTGTAGCGCGTGCGTTCCTGGCGGCTCCAGTTGGTGGCGGAATTGAACCGTTGCCGGAAGTCGGTCCGGGATCCGTCCGCGTAGTAGGCGGGAAAGCCGAAGTACGAGCACGCCGTGCACTTCTTGCGCTGGTATTCCGCGCCCAGGGTCAGCAAGGTGCGTTCGGTCAGGTCCGCCTCGACCACCCCATACAGCAGCTGCGAATCCTGTTTGACGCGGTCGATGAACGAACCGCCCTCCTGCCAGGCGCCCACCAGCCGCCCGCGCAGCTTGCCCGATGCATCCAGCGGACTGCCCAGGTCGAACTCGGTGCGCTTGTAGTCCCACGACCCGACGCTGGCGCCCACGCCGGCCTCGAACTCGCGGGTCGGCCGCTTGCGCACCAGGTTGATGGAGGCGGCCGGGTTGCCCGCCCCGCTCAGCAGGCCGGTGGAGCCGCGCACCACTTCGATGCGGTCATACAGCGCCGTGTCCAGCCCCAGGGCATTGAAGTCCTTGTGGGTCGGCACGCCGTCGACCTGCATGTTGGTGATCTCCATGCCGCGCGCATACAGGCCCTTCTCGTTGTCGTCGGCCGAGCCCTTCTTCTTGAAGACCAGGCCGGGGGTGTTGGCGATGGCGTCTTCCAGCGTGTTCAGGCCCTGATCGGTGAGCCGCTGGCGCGTCATCACCGAGACCGACTGCGGCGTCTCCCGCAGCGTCATCGGCAGGCGGGTGGCGGTGTTCGACACGCCGACCGTATACGAATCGGTGCCTTCGCTGGGCGCGGGTTCGCGCGCGCCCAGCACTTCGACCGGCGCCAGCGTCTGCGCATTGGCGACGCGCAAGCCATAGCGGTTGCCGCCCTGGTTGACGGCCTCCAGCCCGGTGCCCGACAGCATCGCCGCCAGGCCCGCGGCCACGCCATAGTCGCCCTGCAGGCCGGCGCTCTGGCGGCCCTGGGTGAGCGTGGCGTCGAACGACAGCACCACCCCGGCCTGGGCGGCGAACCGGCTCAGGGCCAGGCCCAGCGGGCCGGGCGGCACCTCGTAGTGGCGCGACGCCTGCGCGCTGGAAACGGCCTGCGCCTGCGCGGACGGCGTGGCGCCCAGGGCGGTCAAGGCGATGACAACGGCGCGCGCCAGGGGCGCGAGTTTGGTGGAGTGACGAAGCAAAGGGACAGAAGGCATGGACTCAGGTTTCCGTGTGGCAGATCCGACGTAATCCCTGCTAAGTCGGACGAGCGCGGAAAAAGGACAATGCCGAGCGAAAAAAATCAGTGGCGGGCGACGATGCGGACGTAATAACGGGTAAAGCGCACGATGTTCACGGGCAGCGCGCGCGTCACGGCGGCCAGCGCCTGGTCGGTGTCGTCGACCGGAAACGCCCCCGACAGGCGCAACGCCGCCACGGCATCGTCGCATCGCAGCAGCCCGGGCCGATAACGGTCGAGCCGGGCGATGAAGTCGTCCAAGCGCCAGTTATCGACCACCAGCAGGCCCCGCGTCCAGGCGTCGGGCTCGCCGGTGATGGCGCCGGCCGCCTGCGCCCCCGCCGGCGCCAGCGTGCCCTGCTCGCCCGCCTTCAGGATCACTGGCGCGCCGCCCGTCGCGGGTTCCAGCGCCACCGCATGGCGCAGCACCGCGACCCGCGTCAGGTCGTCCTGCCGCGTGACGATGAAACGCGTGCCCAGGGGACGCACCGCGCCGTGCGCGGTGAGCACGCGCAAGGGCGGCAGGCCGGGACGGACGTTTTCGGTATCGACCAGGATCTCGCCGGCATGCACGAAGATGCGCCGCTGGCCGGCGTCGACGGTCACGTCGACCGCGCTGGCGCTGTCCAGCCAGAGCAAGGTGCCATCCGCCAGCCGCAGTTCGCGGCGCTCGCCCGCCCCGGTGCGGTAGTCGGCCAGCATCCGCTCCATCGGCAGGGTGCGCCAGGCCGCCAGGCCGCCGGCGCCCAGCAGCGCCACCGCGCCCAGTCCGTTGCGCAGCGCCGCGCGGCGGCGCGAGAAATGCAGCTCGGCGCGGTTCAGGGTGTCGGCGGTCAGGCGCGCCGGCGCCGCGCCGAGGGTGCCGCGCAGGCGCTCCACCTGCCCCCAGACGCGCACGTGTTCAGGGTCGGCCGCCAGCCAGCGCCCGTGCGCCGCCAGGTCGGCCGCGCTGACGTCGTCCGCGCAGAGCCGCGCGTACCATTGCGCCGCCGCGGCGATGGTCTTGTCCGCCATGGCCGCCTACTGCCGGGCCAACGCGTACACCAGGCAATGCTCGGTGGCGCGCGCCATGTACTTCTTGACGGAACTGACCGTCACGCCCAGGCGGGCGGCGATCTCGGCGTAGCTGGCCCCTTCCAGCTGGGACATCAGGAAAGCGCGCCGCACCTTGTCGCCCAGGCCGTGCAGCATGGCGTCGATCTCGCGGATGGTCTCGAGCAGGATGGCCTGGGTCTCGGGCGACATCGCGCAGGCCTCGGGCTGCTGCGCCAGGGTTTCGAGCCAGGCGCGTTCCAGCACCTGGCGGCGGATGTGGTCGACCAGCGTGCGCTGCGCCACCGTGGCCAGGAAGCTGCGCGGCTGCCGCACGCCCTGCAATTGCGCCATCGACGCCGGCGAGGCCAGCAGGCGCAGGAAGGTGTCCTGGGCCAGGTCGGCGGCCTCGGCCGGCACGTTCAGGCGCCGCAGCAGCCAGCCGCGCAGCCAGCCGTGATGGTCGCGGTACAGCCTGCCAAGCTCGCGGTGTTCCAGGGATTCCGTGGACGACATGGCCGTCGCGTCAGCGCCTTGTGAATTTCGGGAATGGGAATTGTAATCATTATTGATGAAGGCGTTCAATCGCCCGCCTTCCCACTCCCGCCGCGACGGCTACCCGCGTCGCGAGGCCTAGAACCTGTAGCTCACCTTCATCCACACGTTCCGCGGCGTCCCGTAGTTGTAGCCGTTGTACCCGCCCAGCCCGCTGTAGTAGCGCTTGTCGGTCAGGTTGTCGATATTGATCGACGCCGTCACCTGCTTGCTGAACTCATACCGCGCCATCAGCCCCAGCAGGGTCACGCCCCCTTGCGAGGCGCGGCCCAGGCCGCTCGACTCGTCGTAGTAGATGCCGCTCTGGTAATTGACGCTGCCGCCCACCGTCAGCTTGCTCCAGGCACCCGGCAGCCGGTAGCTGGCCGCCACCCGGAACAGGCGTTCGGGATAATTGGGCAACAGCAGCGCGCCCTCGTTGTCGCGCTTGGCGAAGTAGGTGTAGCCGCCCATCACCTGCAGGCCGCGCGCCACTTCGCCCGCCACCGTCACCTCGAAGCCCTTGCTGCGCGCGCCGGCCACCGACCGGTACGGCGTGCTGCCATCGGGCAGCGGCGGCGCGCTGGGGTCCTCGACCGGCACGTTCGCTTCCTGGGTGCGGAAGACGGCGAAGCTGGTGTTGAGCTTGCCGTCCAGGTGCTCGCCCTTCAGGCCCAGTTCGTAGTTCTTGCCGGTCTGCGGCGGCAGCAGCGCGTTCGACGAATCGCGCTCCGAACGCGGAATGAAGATGCGGGTGTAGCTGGCGTAGGCCGAGAAGTTGTCGTTCAGGTCCACCACCGTGCCGGCATACGGCGTGAACTCGCCATTGACCTTGGCGGTGGGGTTGGTGGTCCAGAGATTGGCGGGGCCGTTGTAGGAAGAAGACTTTTCCTCATACCAGGTGGCGCGGCCGCCCAGCACCAGCGACACCGGCTCGGCCAGCTTCAGGCGGGTGGAACCATATACGGCGGTTTCCTTGGCGTCCAGGAAGGTGTTGAAGTAGGTGTAGAAACGGCTCGGCTTCGGGAAACTCTGCAGCTGGTAGAAGTTCAGCGGACGCCGGTCCCAGCCGTTCGGATTGGCCGAATTCAGGTTGAGTTCGCTGGTGTAGTCGTTGACGCTGACGCCCAGCGCGGCCTGGTGCTCCATGCCGAACGCCTGGAAGGGGCCGGTGGCGTAGAGATCGAACGACTTGTTGGTCGAAGTGGCCGGGTTCTGGCGGATCTCGATGGTCGAATCGCCATTCTGCTCGACCGGGAAATACTCGAACAGGTAGCCCCAGAGGGCCTTGCGTTCGTTCTTCAGGCGGCTGGCGTCCATCTTGACGCGCCAGCCGTTGGCGAAGCGATGGTCCAGCGTGACGAAGATCTTGTCGCTGTACATGTCCCACTGGCTCCACGGCGTGCCGGGGTTGAACGAGCGCGAGAAATGGGTGCGGCTGCCGTCGCTGTAGAACAGCGGCGCCTGGCCGAAGTTGGCGCCATCGATGGCGGTCTTCTGGTGTTCGAAGCCCAGGCTCAAGGTGGTGTTGGACGCGACATCCGCCTCGAGGATGCCGTAGAAGACGTCGTCGGAGCGCTTCTTGTCGTTGATGAAGCTGTCGCCCGCGGTGCGCGAGCCGATGACCCGGCCGCGCAGGCTGCCGCTGTCGTTCAGCGGGCCGCCGACGTCCAGCTCCAGGTTGTAGTTGTTCCAGCGGCCCACGCCCGCCGTGGCGTGACCGGCGAATTCGGCGGTGGGCCGCTTGCGCACCAGGTTGACCGAGCCGCCCGGCTCGCCCACGCCGTTGAGCAGCCCGGCCGCGCCGCGCACCACCTCGACGCGGTCGTAGATCACGGTATTGATCATGCCGATCTCGGCCGCCGGCGTCTTGAACGCGAACGTCGGCACGCCGTCGATCATGGTGCTCAAGGCAAAGCCGCGCGAGGTGAAAGTGACGCGCTCGTCGAGCTTGTCGGCGACCACGCCAGGCGTCTGCCGCATCACGTCGTCCAGGGTGACCAGGTTCTGGTCGTCCATCTGCTGGCGCGTGACGACGCTGACCGATTGCGGGGTTTCGCGCAGGGACAGATCCATGCGCGTGGCGGAGGTGGCCACCCGCGTCGTGTACGAACCGGTGCCTTCGCTGGGCGCGTCGCCGTCGCGGCTGCCGGTCACGGTGACGGCCGGCAGCGCGGTCACGCTCGAGGCAGGCATGCGCCGCAGCGTGTAGCCGCCATCGGCCCGCCGCACGGGCTCCAGGCCGCTGCCCTGGAGCAGTTGGCGCAAGCCCTCTTCAAATCCGTAGCTGCCGTTCAGGCCCTCGGTCGTCAAGTCCCGCGTCAGCGCCGGATCGAATGACAGCAGGACGCCGGCGCGCGCGGCATAGGCCGAGAGCGCCGCGCTGAGCGGGCCGGGCGCAATCGCCACGGCGGGGGTCTGCGCCTGCAGGGGCGCGGCCAGGACGGCCAGCGGCAAGGCGAACAGGCGGGCGCCGCGCACGGCGCGGCGGGACGCGCTTGCGCGCAGGCGGGGGAAACGCGGGGGCATGACGGGGTAACTCCTCACGGTGGGTCTTACCCTCGTAGCCAATCGAAGCGCGAAAAGTGCTAATCGCGTTACAAATTCGTTTCGCTGGCGCTGCGCGGCAGCACCGATACCCAGTAGCGCGTGCGGTAGCGCAGGCGCAACGGCAGCGTGTCGGCCACCGTGGCCAGGACGCGGTCGGTGTCCTCCAGCGGAAAGGCGCCCGAGATCGGCAGGTGCGCCACTTCCGGGGCGCAGTCGATCCAGCCGCTGCGGTAGCGCTGCAGTTCCGCCAGGAAGGTCCGCAGCGGCATGCCATCCACCTGCAGCATGCCGCGCTGCCAGGCCGACGGGTCCCCGGCCACCGGCGCCAGGCCCTCGTCGATGCCGTCGCCAAAGCGCAGGCTCATGCCTGCCGGCACCTGCCGCGCGTGGTCGGACGCGGCGCCGCGGGGCGCCACCCGCACCGCCCCGTCCAGCACCTGCACGATCGACACGCCATCGTCGCGCCGCACCACGAAGCGCGTGCCCAGCGCGGTGATGCTGCCTTCGCGGGTCCGCACGATGAAGGGCCGCGCGACGGGCGCCGGATCGGGCGAGGTCTCGACCAGGATCTCGCCGGCGTGCAGCGCAATCAGGCGTTGCCGGGCGTCGAACAGCACGTCCATGGCGGTCGCGGCATTGAGCACGATGCGGCTGTGATCGGCCAGCATCACCTCGCGGCGCGCGCCGACGGCGGTGCGGTATTGGGCCGTCCAGCCGCGCCAGGCATCGTCGCGGTACGCCAGCCAGCCGGCGCCGCCAGCGCTGGCCAGCAACACCAGCTTGCCCAGCGCGCGCCGACGCCCGGCCGAGCGCGGCTGGCCCAGCACCGGCAGCACGCCCTTGGGCAAGGCCTCGAAGCGGCGCGTCAGGGCCTCGGTGCGCAGCCAGGCGCGTTCATGTTCGGGATCGGCGCGGCGCCAGGCCAGCCAGGCCTCGTGGTCGGCCTGGCTGGCGGTGCCGGACGTCAGCCGCAGGAACCATTCCACCGCCCCATCCAGCGCGCGCGGATCGATGCGCTCCGCCCCGCTCGCGCTCACGGCGCCAGCTCCAGGCACTGGCGCAGGGCGCGCGCGATGTAGAGGCGCACCGAGCCCACCGACACGCGCAGCGTGCTGGCGATCTCGGCATGCGTCATGCCTTCGAGCTGGCACAGCAGGAACGCGCGCCGCGCCGCCACCGGCAGGCCATCGAGCATGGTGTCGATCTCGACCAGGGCTTCCAGCGCCAGCGCGCGCGCCTCGGGCGACGGCGCCAGCGGCTCGGGCAATTGCGCCAACGTTTCCAGGTAGGCGCGCTCCAGGTCCTTGCGCCGCAGGTGGTTGACCATCAGCCCGTGGGCGATGGTGGCCAGATACGAGCGGGGTTCGCGGATCTCGCCGGGTTCGCGCCGGCTCAGCACCCGCAGGTAGGTGTCATGCACCAGGTCGGCGGCATCCAGGGCGCACCCCAGTTTCTTGCGCAGCCAGCCTTGCAGCCAACCCTGGTGATCCTGGTAGAGCGTATGCAAGGGATGCTGCGGAGAGGGGTCGGAGGCAGCCATGGGGGGTCGCGCGGGCAGAGATGAGAATCACTACAATTTACAACATTGCATCAGAGGCTGGGAGATAAGCGACTTCCAAACTTCAAGTGCGAGTCCCGTCCCCCGTTGTTTCAAAAAAGTAGCCTGGTATCACGCGCCTGCGATTGAGCCTGCTATCAGTGCCACTAACGCAGTGGCACCCAAAACGAGAGACTTTCCCAGAAGATATTTCCAATTAGATTTAGCAACCAATATGTGCAATTATGTTGCTAAATAAAATTAGATGTGCCGGCCATGGGAGCCGCGCTAGGAGAAGCGCGTGAATATGTACGCCGTAAAGACAATGCCCTATCAGACCAGGCCACTCGCAGGTGAGTGGTTGGCGGTCAGCTCTGCTGGTGACTATGTTTTTCTGAACAAGGAACAGGCCGAGTTGTTGGCGCAAGGTCGAGTGTCTGACCTCCCCCTGTCGATGCAGGCAGACCTGAAGGCGCGCTACTTCATAGCAAGCCAGAGCGGAAGCGGTACTCGTCGCCTGTTGGCTTCGCGCCAGGTAACCAAACGTGAGACCGTCACGAGTGGTCCCAGCCTACATATTATCGTTCCCACCTTGCAATGCGCCCACTCCTGTCAATACTGCCAAGTTAGTCGATCGTTGACAGATACGGGCCACACGATATTGCACAAAGACCTATTGGCAGCATGTGACAGAATTTTTGAAAGCAAGGCTCCAACCTTGACGATCGAATTCCAGGGAGGCGACCCTTTACTGCGGTTCGACTTGGTACAGGAAGCCGTAATACGTATTCAACAACGGAACCGAACAGAAGGGCGACAGTTGCGATTCGTTATCGCCTCGACACTCCACCAACTGACCTCGGACATGTGCGATTTCCTTGCACAACATTCTGTATTTCTCTCCACAAGTATCGACGGTCCGGCTGAACTGCATAACCGCAATCGACCTATTCCCGGCCGTAACTCCTATGAACGCACCGTTGCGGGAATCGAACTGGCGAGAAACAGGCTGGGAAAGGATGCGGTGGCGGCATTGATGACGACAACCAAGGCCTCTCTCGCTCATCCGGAGGCCATAGTCGATGAGTACGTAAAACTTGGATTTCAGGAGATCTTTGTTCGACCGCTCAGCAGCTATGGCTTTGCCAAGCGCAACCAGCTACTGCTTGGATATAAGCCCACTCAATTCTATGATTTTTACCGTCGCGCGCTTGACCGTGTTTTTTATTGGAACAAACAAGGCATCGCTTTGCGCGAAGTCTACGCGTCGATCATCCTGAACAAGATCCTGTCTCCCTTCGACTCGGGATATGTCGACCTTCAAAGCCCCACGGGGGCGGGCCAGAGTGTCCTGGTCTACAACTACGACGGCTTTGTGTACCCGAGCGACGAAGCCCGCATGCTGGCAGAAAGCGGAGATTCATCGCTTCGTTTGGGCCCAATTGGGGCCACCTTGGCCTCATTGAAGCACTCCGACGTGCAACAAATGCTGATTGCCTCCAGTCAAGTCGAGTTGATGTCCGATTGTCGGAATTGCGCGTACCAAACATTCTGCGCCCCAAATCCGGTCGATGCTCAGGCCCAGTTTGGCAAGATGGACGTCTCTCCTCACCTCACTGAGCATTGTCAACGGCACCAATGGCTATTTGACTATTTCTTTTCTGCAGTAAGAGAAGCAGACACAGATCGCTTGGATTTGTTCCACTCATGGGCGCGTCCTGTCATTGCAACGGAGGCGATTCAATGCGACGTTTGAAAGCAGTTTTTGGTCCGAACGCAACGAATGATCGCCATGTGTGGAGAATAGTCGACGCCGATCTATTGGCATCGCAATGGCAGCCCGATCTGCAATTTCTGATTCCGGCCCTCACTCCGTCACAACGAGACCTAGTTGCGCACTATCGAGCTTCAGGCCTATCCAATGTCGAGTGGGTGGATGCAATCGGCCTTCAGTCCGGGGACATTGTCTCAGCCACTCCAGAGCGATGTGAAGCTTCCATCCTGTATCGCGAATCAGACTTGCATCATGGTCTCCAGATGACTAACCGATGCAATAGCTACTGCTTGATGTGCTCACAACCCCCCACCCCGCAAGAAGACTCGTGGATGGTTCGGGAAGCGATTGACGTAATACGACATATGGAGAATTCGCCAACAGTACTCGGCCTTAGTGGAGGAGAGCCTCTGCTCTTGGGCCCCCATCTCAGAACGGTACTGGATTCCCTTACAAAAAAGCACCCAAGCACCCGAGTAGAAATTTTGACCAATGGTCGACTACTCGCTAATTCTGATCAGAGCAAACTCCTGCTAGACGGCTTGAACACACCAACAACTTGGTTAGTACCGCTGTATGGACATGCGGACTTTCTACACGACTTCGTGGTTCAAGCACAGGGCGCCTTCGAACAGACTATTGCAGGGCTACTGAATCTTCAGCAGTACCACCAACCTATTCAACTTCGGATAGTGTTAATTCGCCCTGTTCTGGAGGTACTTCCAGAACTTTGCATGTTCATCGGCCGAAACTTGCCGTTCGTCAAGGAAGTGGCGTTAATGGCGTGCGAACCCATTGGCTTTGCACTTGCCAATCGCGAGCACTGCGAGGTAGATCTGCTTGAATGGGAAGACGTCATTCAACAAGCAGCCCTTCAGCTAACCCGCCATTCAATCCCCTTTCTATTCATGAATACGCCGCTATGCGCTTTGTCGAAGCCGCTACGGCGACATGCTCACCGTAGTATCTCGGACTGGAAAAACGTTTACACCCCCACCTGCGACACCTGTGACATGAAGCAGGATTGTTCTGGATTTTTTTCCTGGCATGAGCGCGGCTGGAAACCGTCCAAAGTCATCAAAGTTCTGAACGAGGAATATGCGACATGAGTCGCTTCATAAAAAGCATTAGTGTATTTATCGCCGGACTTACCGCTATCGGAACCAAACCCATAAGTGCGGCACCGTCTGCCGAAAAACTCGTATTAGATGCGCTCAATGAACCGCAAGCTGTGCCGCTGCGCCCTCTGAATTTTGGGTACGACAACCTGTTTGCGGGTCATCGATCGCACTCAAGCCACCGATCTCACTCCAGCCATAGCTCACATTACTCCGGCTCCGGTAGCCGCGGATCATCTGGCTACTACTCCGCTCCCGCCACGCCGGTATCACCACCTGCCAAACCCAGTCCACTCTACACCCCTTCAGGCTCGTCATCAGGAAGCAATGGCGGAGTGCCAAGTGCTGGATCAGCCCCAAGATCAAATGCCAACCCCTCGGCAAGCGACACCTCAAAAAAAAGCGGAAGCGCATCGCAAGATACTGTGGATTTGAGTCGTTCCGAAAAACTCAAACTGCAAATCATCCGCGTGCAGATAAAGCTAACTTCGCTCCATCTCTACGAGGGTCCAATCAATGGCGTATTAGGGCCTGCTACGACTGCCGCGCTCAAGCATTTTCAAACAGTCAAGTCATTGCCAGCTACCGGTCTAATGACCACAGAAACAATGAACGCGCTGGGAGTTGTCGTGGCACGATAAAACGTTATGACCCTTGCTGGAGATACGCTCAATAGCGTGTCACCAGGTCACATAAAACATCGCCTTGGCCAGCACCACGATGCCGATCATGTGACAGAACACGCTGAGATGCACGCGCCGCTGCCATGCCGGGGTCAGCCGCCGCTTGCGCGA
The DNA here is from genome assembly GCF_001299375.1 of Achromobacter sp. 2789STDY5608621. Taxonomy (NCBI): domain Bacteria; kingdom Pseudomonadati; phylum Pseudomonadota; class Betaproteobacteria; order Burkholderiales; family Alcaligenaceae; genus Achromobacter; species Achromobacter sp. 2789STDY5608621. The sequence continues at coordinate 38,110 of NZ_CYTU01000029.1, forward strand.
CAGCGCCAGCGCCGTGACGACGTGCGCCGCCACGCTCACGGCCAGCGCGATCTTGACCGACAGCAGGATACCCAGCGGCGAGCCGGCCGGATGCGCCAGCACGCCGCGGTATTGCCAGGCCAGCCCCAGGCCGGCCAGATACAGCGCCAGCACGGCCCACGGCACCGTCCCCCGCACCCGCGGGCCGAGCTGGGCGCCAAGCGCCTTGCGCACCTCCGGCGGCAGGCGCCGGTGCACCGGTTCCAGGAACAGCACCTCGAAAGTCACCGTGCCGACGAAGACGAAGGCGGCCAGCAGGTGCAGGATCAACAGCAAGGGATAGGTGTTCATGGCGGTGCCCGGATAAGTCGTCAGAAGCGGTAGGCCACGCCGGCGCTGAACGCCCGGCCGTTGCCCGGCAGGAAGATCGGCATGGCCGCCGTCGCGCTGTTGCGGATGGCGTAGCTGCTGGCGTAGGTCTTGTCGGTCAGGTTGTCGGCCTGCAAGAAGGCGCTCCAGTGCGCGTCATACTCGTAAGCGATCTTGAAACCCAGCAGCGCATAGGCATTCTGCTGCGTGCCCGGCGCGTTGGCGTGGTTGGTTTCAGTGTCGCTCATCAGCCAGCGCAGGTTGGGCCCGACGCGCCAGCCGCCCTTGCGATACATCAACTCGGCGCTCAGCAAGTGGCGCGGCACACCGGCGATGCGGTTGCCCTGGAACTCGCCGTCGCGGAAGCGGAAGTCGCTGAAGGTGTAGGCGACGCGGTAGTCCAGCAGGCCGTCGCCCGGCGCGGGCAGGCTGCCGGACAGGCCGGCCTCGATGCCCTGGTGGCGGGTGCGGCCGCGATAGTTGTAGGTGCCGGCCGGCGTGCCGTTGGCGTTGGTGACGGACATCAGTTCGTCCTCGACCCGGCTGCGATAGAGCGACACGGTCCAGCGCAGGTCGCGGCCCGCCACGGCGAAGGTGCCATCGCCGCCCACCTCGTAGGTCAGCGCGCGCTGCAGGTCGAGCTTGCTCATGGAGGTCACGGCCGTGGCGGGGTTCATCGGCGCGGGCACTTCACCGTTGACGATCTCCCAGAAGGTCGGCGCCTCGTTGCTGCGGCTGACGTTGGCATACCAGCGCTGCGTCTGCGCCGGCTGCCAGACGATGCCCAGGCGCGGGGTGGCGTAGTTCCAGTCCTGGTCGAGGGTCTTGCCGCTGCCGCGCTCGCGGGCGTCGCGCACCGCCTGCGTGTACTTCAGGTCGCCGACCAGGCTGAGCTGCCCGGTGACATGCCAGTCCAGGCCCACCAGCGCGCTGCGGTTCTCGGCGGTGAGCGCATAGTTGCCGAAGCGCTGCAGGCGGCGGCCATCGGCCGGACGGATGGCGTAGAGGTCGCGGTCCATGTCGCTGCGCTGCCAGTCCAGCGCGATGCGGTAGTCGACGCTGCCGGCCTTGCCGGCCAATTGCCACGCCAGGCCGTAGGTGTCGCCGTCGGTGACGTTGGCGACCTGCGGATTGGTGAAGTCGTCGTTGGTGCGCTGCCAATAAAGGCCGGCGGTCTGGTTCAGGTCATCGCCGCCCCAATAGCTGCGGTTGGCGATGCGGAACTGGCTGGTGTCGCGGTGCGGATCGCGGTTGTAGACGTTGTTGGCCAGGTCCTGCGGCGAATTGCCGTCGCCCAGCACGCCGCGCGGATCCGCATACATGCGGGCCTTGGGCACCGGCTGGGGAATGTCGAACTTGAGGTCGGTGTATGACAGATAGGTGCGGTTCTCGAAGGTCCCGCGACGAAAGCCCAGGTTGCCCTGGAAACTCGAACGTTCGGACGCGGAGTGATGGCGGTAGCCATCCGACTTGTCGTAGCCGAAGCTGAAGCGGCCATCCAGGCGCTCGTCCTCGAAGCCCTTGGACAGCGTGACCGAACGCGTGCCGAAGCTGCCTGTGCCGAGCCGGACCTGGTCGCTCTGGGTGCCGGTGAGCGACTGGAAATCGACCTCGCCGCCCAGCGTCGTGGCGCCGGGCGAGAGCGCGTTGGCGCCGCGCCGCACGGCGATCAGGCCGGCATTGCGCGGCTCCAGCAGGCTGATGACGAAGGAGCCGTCCGCATCGTTCAGCGGCAGGCCGTCCTGCATCAACAGGATGCCGCGGCTGAGCGGATTGCTCTGGATGCCGGAACCGCGGATGTTCAAGCGCGGCTGGTCCAGCCCGCCGAAGAATTCCTGCACCACCACGCCGGGCTGGTAGTCGAGCGCGTCGCGCAGCGTGATCAGGCGCACCTCCTGCTGCGGCAGGATCAGGTTGGCGCCGCCCGGCACGGCCTGCTGTTCGGCCCGGACCCGCTGGGGGCCGGGGTCGAGCCCGCGCGTGGCGGACTCGCCGGACACGATCACCGGCGACAGCGACGGCACGGCCTGGCCGGCCGCGGCGGGGGGCTGGGACTGGGCATGGGCCGCGGACAGGCCGAGCACACCCAGGGTAAGGCTGGACGCCAACTGGCGCAGGAGGGGGGACGTCATGCGAATACTTCCACGTGGCAAGGAAAGAAAACGTTCATGGCAAGGCCGGCGAACGGAGAAATCGGAACGGCGCGAACGCCCGGGATGCCCGCGTCAGGGCGCGGCGCCGGCCTCCAGCAACAGCGCGCGCAAACGCGCGGCGGACAAGCCGCCGGCGGCATCGGGCTCGATCGGCATGACGCGGCCCTGCCGCACCAGCACGCAACGATCGACCAGGCCCAGCAGTTCCTCGGGGTCATGGCTGATGCACAGCAAGGCGGCGCCGCTGCGGGCCAGCTCGTCGCGGCAACAAGCGGCCAGCTGGCGCCGCAACGCCGGATCGAGCGCGCTGAAGGGTTCGTCCAGCATCAACAGGTCCGGCCCCAGCGCCAGCGCGCGGGCCAGGGCGACGCGCTGCGCCATGCCGCCCGACAGCTCGCCGGGCCACGCCTGCATCGCCGCGTCCAGGCCCACGCGGGACAGCCATTGCGCCGCCAGCGCCCGCGCCCTGGCGGGCGCATGGCCGGCGGCGCGCAACGGCAGCGCCACGTTGTCCAGCGCATGGCGCCAGGGCAGCAGCCGCGGTTCCTGGAACATCAGCACGGCGTGGCGGAAATCGTTGCGCAAGACGCCGGCGCTGGGCCGCGCCAGGCCTGCGGCCAGGCGCAACAGGCTGCTCTTGCCGGCGCCGCTGGGGCCGATCAGCCCCAGCCGCTCGCCCGGCCGCAGGCGCAGGTCGACATCGCGCAGCACGGATTGCGCGCCGTAGCGCAGGGACAGGCCGCGCAGCTCAAGCATGGCTCGGCTCCATCCAGCGCCCCAGGCGGCGCTGCAGCGGTTGCAGGAAAACGAACTCCAGCAAGGCCACCAGGCCCAGGATCAGCAGCACCCAGGCATACAGCTCGGCGGTGTCGAAGGTGCCGCGGGCATTGGCCAGCGCGTAGCCCACGCCGTTCTCGGCCCCCAGCACCTCGGCCATGACCACCAGCCGCACGCCGCCGCAGGCGGCGATCAGCAGGGCCGCCAGCAACGGCGCGCTGAGCGCGGGCAGGTACAGGTGCCGCAGGCGCAACCATGCGCCATAGCGGTAGACCTGCGTCATCTCGATCAGCTTGCGGTCCACGTGCAGCATGCCCTTGACGGTGTTGACGTACATGCCCGGCGCCATCATCAACGTGGTGATGAAGATCACCATCGACGAGCCCAGCCCGAACCACAGCATCGCCAGCACCACCACGACCACCGGCGGCATCGCCATCAACAGCCAGCGCAACGGCTCGATCAGGCCGCGTAGCCGGGCGCTGTGGCCGGCCAGCATGCCCAGCGTGAAGCCCAGCGACGCGCCAGCCAGCACGCCCACGCCAATGCGCATCAGGCTGACGCCAGCGTTGGCGAAGAACTGCGGACTGCGCACCAGCGGGCCGATGGCGCGCAGCGCCTCCCAGGGCGTCGCCATCAGCAGCGGCCCGAGCTGGCGCGCGGCCAGATGCCAGGCCAGCACCAGCAGCAACACGCCGGCCACGCTCCAGGCGCGCGAGGTGCGCAGGACGGGCGCGTTCAGGCGCGACGAAGAGGGGCCGCTCATGGTCCGTAGAAGCCGACGGCCGGCAGGCCGCCGCCGATGGCTTGGGGATAGCGGTTGGCCAGCAACTGGTACAGGGCTTCGATCTCGGGCCGCGCCTCGCGCGCGCTGCGGCTCTGCAGGCGCGTCTGGCGGATGGCGGCTTCGAGCGCGGCCTGCGGCATGTGCGGCAGATGCTCTCGCACCAGCGTCGCGCATTCGGCCGGGTGATCCATGCACCAGCGCGCCGAGGCCGCATAGGCCGCGTCGACCGCCTGGCACAGCGCCGCGTCGTCGGCCACGCCGACGGCGGCCATGACGCCCGCCTGCGGCAGGGACGGCTGCGCGGGAAACGCGGCGCGCCAGGCCTGCTCCAGGCTGGGGCCGCGATGCAGCGCGGGCGCGCCGGCCTGCTGCCGCGCACGCCACAACAGCAGCGACGCCATGGGCTCCACCAGCAGCGCGTGTTCGGCCTGGCCGCCGAGCATCAACGCGATCGCGTCCTGGCCGTCGCGTGTGCGGCGCAGCTTGACAGGCGCCAGGCCTCGCGCGGCCTGGGCCTCGAGCAGCGTGTCCAGCAGCACGGCAGGCAGGTCGCGTTGGAACGGCACCGCCAGTTCGTGGCCGGCCAGGTCCTCGAACGACTGGATGGCCGGATCGCGGCTGACCAGCCAGAGAATGCCCCAGACGGAAATGTTCAGCAGGCGCACCGGCAGGCCGCGGTTGCGCAGCAGGGCCGGCAGCGTGCTGGGCGCGGCGCTGAAGTCGACGTCGCCGTTCACCAGCAGCGCGCGCAACTGGTCGGCGCTCTGCCACAGCCGAAAACGCACCGAATCCGCCTGCCCGGCCAGGGCGCCGGTCGCGGCCATGTGCATCAACGGGTAGCTGACCACGGCGCCGGGTCCGGCCAGCGTCAGCGTGGCGCGCGGGCGGGCGCGGGCCGCGCCCCAACCCGGCAGCAGCGCCGCGGCGGTGATCGCGGCGCAGAAATGGCGGCGCGTCAGGGTGTTTTTCATTGGATTTCAAATGGGAATTGTTATCGTTTAAAATTCTCCCATTCACGCCGAAAGACCCAGAATGACAAATATCAATCTGCCCGACCCGGTCGCGGCGGACCTGCTTTCCCGCCATCCGCTGCTGCGCGGCCTGCCGCCCCAGGCGGCCGCCGAGGTTGCCGCGTACCTGGCGGGCGACGCCGTGCCGCTACATGCCGATGCCGGGCAGATCCTGTTCGGCGAAGGCGATGTTGCCCGCCACTACCTGCTGGTCGGCCACGGTCAGGCCGAGGTCATGCGCTATGGCTACAACGGCGACGAACGCGTCTTCCGCGTGTTCGAACCGGGCACGCTGATGGCGCACGCCGCCATGTTCATGCCGCATGGCCGCTATCCGATGCAGGCGCGCGCGCGCACCGCCTTCCAGGGCTGGCGGCTGTGCCGCCGCCGGCTGCACGACGCCTGCCGTCAATGGCCGGACCTGGCGCTGGCGCTACTGGCGGGGCTGAGCAAGAACCTGTACGACCAGGTCAACAAGGTCGACTGGATGACGTCCAGCTCGGCGCCCGAGCGCTTGGCCAACTATCTGATGGGACTGCGCGAGCGCCAGGGCGACGCGGTGACGCTGCCGCTGAACCAGCGCCAGCTGGCCGCGCACCTGGGCATCCGCGCCGAAACCCTGAGCCGGCTGCTGAACGACTGGCAGACCCAGGGCCACGTCAGCGGCAAGCGCCGCGACTGGGTGCTGCACACGCCGGCCTATCTGGAAAAACTGGCGACCACGGCCAAGCGGCCATTCTGACGCGCACGCCCGGCGCGCCCGGGATGGCGCGCGGGCCGCGATGCCGGCCCCGCCCGCCAATGACATTCGTCATCGGCGCCGTCCCTCTCCCGGGCGGACAATGCGGCGATCCTGTTCCTTGCCCAGTCATGCCGCCCGCCTCCCCCGACCTGCCCGCCGCCCCGATCACCGAGGACGACATACAACGCCTGGTGCACCGGTTCTACGCCCGCGTGCGCCAGGATGCCGCGCTGGGGCCGATCTTCAACGCGCGGGTGACCGACTGGCCGGCGCACCTGTCCATGCTGTGTGACTTCTGGTCCGCCCTGCTGCTGGAGACGCGCCGCTTCAAGGGCGCGCCGATTCCCGCGCATGCGCGCATTCCAGACCTGTCGTGGCCGCTGTTCCAGCGTTGGCTGGCGCTGTTCCACGAGGTCACCGCGGAACTCGGGCCGCCGGCGCTGCAGGCACGCGCCGATGCCATGGCCGAACGCATCGCCGCCAAGTTGTGGCATGTCTGGCAGCACCGGCAAACCGCGCCCGGCCTGCCGGACGCCCTGCCCGCGGGCGTGCGGCCCTACCGCGACAGTCCGATGTTCACGCCCGAGAATCTGCCGGCCGCGCTGCGCTCGGCCCATGCGACCAAGGCGGGAACCTGGGGACTGTTGACCGTGCACAGCGGCGTGCTGCGCTACACGCTGGACGACCCGCCGCACACCGAGGTGGTGCTGGCCGCCGGACAGCGCGTGTTGATCGCGCCGCAAGTGCGGCACCACGTCGCCTTCGAACTGCCGGGGAGTTTCCAGATCGCGTTCTGCCGGGCGGACGAGGCGTCGCCGGATGACGCGGACCGCCCGGCGGAGAACCCGCCGGGCGCATGACGCATCGCGCCCGCGCGGGGCGCGACCGCCTTACTTCTTCTTGCCCGAGGCGTCCTGCTCGACCACCAGGTCCAGCACGTACACCTTCGACGGCGCGTCGGCCGGCGGGTTCTTCCAGTCGTAGCGCTTGACGCGCAGCACGGTGCGCACGCCGTCGCGGTGATCGTAGCCTTCGATCGACTGGTACAGCGGATGCCAGTCTTCCTGCGGCGGCAGTTGCACGCCGGCGTCGTTGTAGCGGCGCTCGCGCACCATCAGGCACTGGTAGCGCGGGATCATGGGATGGCTGCAATCGGCGCGCTTGGGCGCCACTTCCAGGAACATGATCTCGCCTGCGCTGCCGTACAGGGTTTCCGGCGTCGGCTCGCCGACGAACTTCAGCACGCTGCCGTCCTGCGCCACCAGTTCCAGGGCCGGTTCGGTGGACTCGCCGCTGAGCGTGGCGCGCAGGTCGCCCTTCAGGCGCTGGCCGATCTCGGCATCCAGTTTCATCAGGCCGGGTTCGCACGCCTTCATCGTCGAAGCGAGGTTGGCGACATGCAGCACGCCGTCCTTATAGGTGTAGCCGCCGAACTGCGTGTTGCAGCCGCCGCGGATGTTCATGCCATCGGCCGAGAACGACAGGCGCAGCGGTTGTTCGATGCCCTTCTGCAAGGCGGGAATGGCCTTGCCCGAGGCATCGGTGGCGGACGCCAGGCGCCAGTAGTAGGCCGGCAGGCTCACGGCGGACTGGGACGACGACGCGGTGGTGGGCATGGTGGATGATCCTTCGCCAGGAGAGGAAACCGGCGCGCATGCCTGCAGCAGCGCGGCGCAGACGGACGCCAGGAGAATTGTTTTTTTCATGGGTTGTTCCTATCAAGCGTGTGGCACTGGTGAAAACCCGGATTCTACGTCCGCGTCGTGGACGAAAAGGGCCGACGGGACGCCAGGACGTATCAAGATCTTGCCGCAAAACGTCCGATTCCGGCGACGCCGCGGGCAGCCAGGCAAGCTGTCTTCCCGCTGAAAATGACAGCTTGAACGCCTACTGTCATGCGGGTTTTCCCTGATCCGCGGTATTACAGTCAGACACTTTCCTCGCACATCCGCCGCAACACTATTGCGGCCACGCGCAAGCCGATGCCCGGCGCGCAAGGATCGCGGCGGCCCGCCCTCGCCATGGCGACGACCGCCAGCCCGCCGCGCGGAATATTCGCCCCCTCGCTCGTGTCCACCCTTTCGAGGCGACGCGCAGCCCGATGCGGCGCCGCCCCCGCCCGCCACCATCCGCTGGCCGCGCGTCGTCCTGGCGCGGGCCGGTACAACCGGAGCATTCCCGCATGAAGTCGAACAAGCGATTGGCCAGCATCCTGCTGGCGCTGGCCTCCCTGGCCGCCCACGGCGCCTGGGCCGCGCAGGACCTGAACGTCTACGGCCCGGGCGGCCCCGCCCCCGCCATGAAGGAAGCCGCCGAAGCTTTCGGCAAGCAGCACGGCATCCAGGTCAAGGTCACCGCCGGCCCCACGCCGGCCTGGGCCGAACAGGCCAAACAGAACGCCGACGTGCTGTTCAGCGGCGCCGAGAACATGATGAGCGGCTTCGCCGCCACCCTGCCCGGCGTGTTCGACCTGCGCGATGCGCGCACCCTCTACCTGCGACCGTCCGCGATCCTGGTGCGGCCGGGCAACCCCAAGGGCATCCAGGGCTTCAAAGACCTGCTCAAGCCCGGCGTCAAGGTCATGGCGGTGTCCGGCGCCGGCCAGACCGGCCTGTGGGAAGACGTGGCCGGCCGCCTCGGCGACATCGAGACCGTGCGCGCGTTCCGCGCCAACCTGGTGCTGCCCGAGGCCGGCAACAGCGCGCAGGCGCGCAGTCAGTGGACCGAGGACAAGAGCATCGACGCGTGGCTGATCTGGAACATCTGGCAGGTCTCCAACCCCACGCTGGCCGACGTGGTGGCGGTGGAAGAGCCCTACCGCATCTACCGCGACGCGGGCGCGGTCGTGACCCGCCATGGCAAATCCAATCCGCAGGCGCAGGCCTTTGTCGACTTCCTGGCCTCGGCCGAGGGCCGCGCGATCTTCAAGAAGTGGGGCTGGAAAACGGACTGACGCGACGGGCGCGCGTCAGCGGCGTTCAGCGATAATCGGTCAACTCCACTACCGTCTGGTTCATCGCCAGGCCACGCCGATGCGTATCCGCGCCGCTTTGCTGCTTTGCCCGCTGGTCCTCGCCCTGCACGCGCCGGCCGCCCTGGCCGACACCCGGGTGCAATCGCTGGACCAGGTTCCCGGCGCCATCAAGACCCAGGACGCCCGCAAGATGTACGACAGCCAGATGAGCGGCGCGCCCCGGCCCGATGGCCTGGGCACGCAGTTGCCGGCCGGCTTCAGCAGCGATTTCCTGCTGCGGCAGCTGGCGCCCGGCCAGAACCCCAAGCGCCTGCTGGTGGCCGGCGCCAAGGCCTGGCCGCAGCGCCCCGGCGCCTACGTGGCGCTGGTGTGCCTGGCGGCCAGCGCCGAGCGCGCGGAACGGCTCAAACAGTACGGCGGCGGCGACTGCAACAGCCTGTCGCAAGACGAAGACCGGACCGACGTCTGGGTCGGCGTCTTCGACACGGCGCCCGGCGCCGCGCCCAGGCTGGTGGCGCGCACCGAATCTCCTGTGACCACGCCGACCGACTGGAGCGACACCAATATCGACCCGCCCATCGACCTGGCGATGCAGGACGCCGGCGCCCCCATGTTGTCCGCCCCGGCAAGCTGGAAACGCTTCGACCTGGCGCCCTACAAGATCGCGCCGGACAGCACCGCGTTCGGCCTGCGCGCCGGCTGGAGCGAAGGCTACGCGGGCGGCGGCGCCGACTTCGAGGCCCTGTATCTGTTCCGCATCGACGGCGCGACGCTGCGCGTCGCGTTCGCCCGGCCCATGTCGTTCGTCAAGACCATCGCCGGCGACTGGAATCCCGACGGCACGCGCGAGCATGACGAATCCGACGCCAGCAATTCCCTGGTGATCCTGTCGGGCAAGACCGGCGGCTATTTCGACCTCCAGCTGCGCCAGCAAGGCGGCAAATGGAAGCGCACGTTCAAGTGGTCGGCGGACAGGCAGGCCTACGAATAGGCGTCTCAGGCCGCATCCACATAATTCGGTTTGCCGCTCAGGAACTTCAGCAATTCCTCGGGCTGGCTGACCTGCGCCAGCGGAATGAAATACACCTCGTCCGGCACGTCCTGGCGCTGCACCGGAATGATCTGCAGATAATCCGGCGTCAGCGCCATCAGTTCGATCTTGTCGTTTTCATAGTCGGACTCGAAGTGGCTGCCATTCTGGTCCAGCACGAAGCGGTCCGGATAAAAGCGCGCCGATCCCTTCAGGCTCGCGGCGCCCTTGAAAATGGTCTTGCGGATCATGCGCTTGAGCACCCACTTCGGCGTCGGCTGGCCGTTGCCCAGGCCCTTGATGATGCGGCGGGTCTTGGCGGCGGCGATGAAACTCAGCGCCATCAGCAGCATCACGCTGGCGAAGACCGCCGTGTGCGCGCCGACCTTGCCGGTGGTCAGCTTCTCGATGCCGACGATGACGATCGACGCCAGGAACGCGCCGTGGCGTATCCAGGTCCAGGTGCGCGTGGCCGCGTTGACCACGTCGGCGGCGCGCTGGCGCTGGGCCAGCAGATGGGCCTCCAGCGTCTCGAGGGGCAGGTCGTAGTCGGCTTGGCTGATGGGTACGGCGTCGGTCACGGAAGGGCCTTTCTGGATACGGACAAAACCCCGGATTATGCCTGCCCGCCGTCCGCCCAACCCCGCGGTTGCGCCCGCTCGCCCACGGTCCGCGGGTTTTCCCGCCCCATGCCGGGCAGACGCATGCCATGAAAAAACCCGCAGGTCCCGTGACGGGGACGTGCGGGTTTTTCGGTCCGGGCGCCAGGCGCCCGCCGGATCAGCCGATCACGCGGAAGCGTTCGGCGTCGTCCATGAAGCCCTTTTCGCCGAAGCCGTTTTCGTTCGAGCCGAACGGCATCTGCGCGCGCAGCTTCCAGCTGGCGGGGATGTTCCATTCACGCGCCACGGCGGCGTCGATCAGCGGGTTGTAGTGCTGCAGGCTGGCGCCCACGCCGGCGTTGGCCAGCGCGGTCCAGACCGACAGCTGGGCCATGCCGCCCGCCTGTTCCGACCACACGGGGAAGTTGTCGGCGTACAGCGCGAATTTCTCCTGCAGGCTGCGCACCACGTCCTGGTCTTCGAAGAACAGCACGGTGCCGACGCCGGCGGCAAAGCTCTTGAGCTTGGCTTCGGTCTTGTCGAAGCCTTCGGCCGGGGCGACCTTGCGCACTTCCTCGATGGCCAGGTTCCACAGCTTGTCGCTTTCGGCGCCAAACAGGACCACGGCGCGCGAGCTCTGCGAATTGAACGACGAGGGGCTGTGCTTGATCGCTTCCTGGATCAGGGACGCCAGTTCCTCTTTCGAGGCGGACAGGTTGCGGCCCAGCGAATATTGCGTACGGCGCTTCTTCAGTGCGTCGAGGTATGCGTTGCTCATGAGGATATGCCTTTCGACTGGTAGATAGAGGGTAACGAGTGAGCAAATTCTACTGGCCGAGGCCGCGAGCGGCCACCTTTCCGGGCCCTAAAACGGCGCTTTTTCCCGGAACAAACTGTTCCAGTTTTGTAGCGAATGCCGCTCGACCGGAAGGATGGTGCACCGATTCGCCTGGCATGCCATGCGCATGCCAACGCCCTCCCGCATCGCGCCAATCTTCAAGTTCCGCTTGAAGATCGGTTGAAAATCATTCGTTTCCCAGGCCCGCCGCGATCGCGGATAGTGCTCGTACCGCACAGGCCCTGCGCCTCGATCCCGACTCTTCGCCCGCCCGGCAATCCGCGGCGCGGCGCCCCTTCCTGGAGATTTCCCATGCCGGCAGACGCCGATTCCTTTGTCGTTGAACTCGATGGCCAGGCCGCCACCCCGGCGGAACTGGCGCCGCTGGCGTTCGCCGGCTATGCCCATTTCACGGCGCTGCAGGTGCGCGGGCGCCAGGTGCGCGGCCTGGACCTGCACCTGGGACGGCTGCGCGCCGCCTCGCAGACGCTGTTCGGCCAGGCCTTGCCGGACGACGAGATCCGCGCCCGCCTGCGCGCGGCGATCCAGGCCGGCCCGGCCGACCAGTCGTTGACCGCCACGCTCTATTCCCCCGCTGGCGAATTCACCGTGGCCGGCCCGGACGCGCGGCCGCGGGTGCTGGTGCGCACCGGTCCGCCCGCCAACGGTCCGGCCGGTCCGCTGGCGCTGGCCACGGTCGCGCACGAACGCCTGGTGCCGTCGATCAAGCACGTGGGCGAGGCCGCCAAGACCTACTACCTGCGGCAGGCCGCCGAGGCCGGCTACGACGACGTCGCGTTCGTCGACCGCCAGGGCCGCCTGAGCGAGGCCTCGATCTGGAACCTGGCGTTCTGGGATGGCGAAGCGGTGGTGTGGCCCGAGGCGGAGATGCTGGTCGGCACCACCATGGGCATCGTGCAGCGGCAGCTGGCGCGGATGGGCGTGCCGCAGCGGACCCGCCCCATCGCGCCCGCCGACGTCGCCGGGCTGCAAGGCGCGGCGGTCATGAATTCCTGGACGCCGGGCATCGCGGTCAGCCGGGTCGCCGGCATCGCCCTGCCCCCGGCGGACGCCTTCATCGAGCGGCTGCACCGCGCCTACCAGGCGGAACCGCTGGCCGCCGTGTAGCGCGCCCGGCCGCCCGCGCCGGCGGCCGCGACGCGATCAGGCCGGCAGCAGCCGCCCATTGCCCGCGGGCGCGATGCGCACATCCGCCCTTGCCCCCGCGCCGCCCACGCGGAACGCGGAAACCGCCTGCCGCAGGTCCGCGGCCTGCTCGCGCAGCGCCTCGGCCCCGGCCGACGCTTCCTCGACGCGTTGCGCGTTCTTCTGCGTATCCTCGTCCAGCTGCGCGATGACCCGCGCCACGTGCTCGATGCGCCCGGTCTGCTCGACCGAGGCCTGCACGATGCCGTGCATGGTCGCGGTGGTCTGGGTGATCGAGTCCAGGATCAGGTCCATGGTCTCGCCCGCGGCGCCGACGCGCTCGACGCCCTGGCGCACCGTCTCGGCCGACTGGCTGATCAGCGTGTTGATCTCCTTGGCCGCGGTGGCCGAGCGCTGCGCCAGCGAGCGCACTTCGCTGGCGACCACGGCGAAGCCCTTGCCCTGCTCGCCCGCGCGCGCCGCCTCGACCGCGGCGTTCAACGCCAGGATGTTGGTCTGGAAGGCGATGCCCTCGATCACCGACGTGATCTCGGAGATCTGCGCCGACGCCTTCGACAGGTGTTCCATGGTATCGACCACCGCATGCATGGTCTGGCTGCCCTGGCGCGCCGCGTCCATGGCCTGGCCCGCCATGACGCCGGCCTCCTGCGCGTCGTGCGCATTGCGCTTGACCGCGCCGGTCAGCTCTTCCATCGAGTCGGCCGTCTGGCGCAGGGCGCGGGCCTCGTCGCTGGTGCGGGCCGACAGATCGGCATTGCCCTCGGCCAGTTGCACGCTCACCACCGACACCGCGTCGGCATGCTGGCGCACGCCGCCCACCACCGAGGCCAGGTTGCGCTGCATGCCCGCCAGCGTCGCCAGGATGCTGCTCTCGTCCCCCGGCTTGACCGCGATCGGGCTGGCCAGGTCGCCGGCGCTGACCGATTGCGCGATGCGCTTGAGCGCGGCCGGTTCGGCGCCCAGCGCGCGGGTGATGCAGCGGGCGATCAGCCAGGCCAGGCCCGCGCCCAGCAGGATGGCGGCGCCGGTCAAGGCCAGCATCAGCTGCTGGAAGTCGATCCCCACGCGGCGCGCCATGTCGCTCTGGTCCTTCATCAGGCGCTCTTCCAGGTCGATCATGCGGTTGATGGCGGCCAGCCACTGCACGAACAGCGGCCGCGCCTGATCCAGCAAGGGCCGCGCCTGCGCCGCGTCACCCCGTTCCAGCGCCGCCAGCAGGCGCTGCACCACGGGCAGCGTGCGTGTCTCGACATCCTTGATGCCGGCCAGCGTGTCGCGCTCCTGCTGCGACACCTGCGCGCCCGGCGCGAACAACGCATCCATCGGCGCGGCGGCCTCATCGTATTGCCGCTTCAGGCGCTCGATGTCGGCGGCCAGCGCGCGCAGCTCGCCGGGATTGGCCAGCACCGCGTCGCGCAGCGCGATCGAACGGTCGTGGACGCTGCCGCGGAAGGTGATGGCGTAGCGCTGCTTGACGCCATGGACGTCGTTGATGGCGCTGAGCGCGCCATTCATCCGGTTCACCTGGGTGATGCCGACCACGGTCAGCAGCACCATCAGGCAAAGGACGACGGTGAACCCGAGCATGATCAAACCGCCCGTGCTGCGCAGGGAGCGTGAGGGGGAATGGGAATCCTGCATGAAACCTCCTGCGGCAACCGGCCTGGCCGGGAATGCCTATCTGGTGAATTTATTAAAACTATTAAATACGTATGATTAATTATATATAACTATGATTACAAAAAATACCCTAGTCCATGGCGTGAACGCCGCAGTGATCCGCGGCGCGCGTGCAGGGTGGACGATGGGACGGGCATGGATATTCCGTCGGCCGGCACCGCGGACTGGTCGCGACTGGCGCCGTGATGCTGTCATGCCGTGATGCCGCGACGCCGTAATGCGGTAATGCGGTAATGCCGCGATGCCGGCAAACCGCCGGGTTTCGGCGCCGGCGCATCGGTGTCAGACTAGGCGCGTGCCAACCCGGAGATCCCATCGATGCTGAAAGACCGACGATTCCTGATCTGGCTTGCCGTGTTCGTCGTGATCGCGGGCTGGCATGTCGCCCTGCTCTGGCCCAAAAGCCCCGGCTATCGGTCCATCGGCGGCGGCGGCTACGATCTTTCGAACTTCGTCTACACGCTGACCCTGCTGGCGTTCACGGCGCTGTGGTCGCTGGTGGCGGCGCTGATCGGCATGGCGCGGCGCGATGCCCTGGCGGCCAGGCGCGCCAACTGGCTGGCGGCGGCGGGCGCCATCACCTTCGTGGTGGCGGCCATCGCCTTCGGCCACCATCTGCGATAGCGGCGGCCCGCGCTCGCGCGGTCGTCCCCCATCGGCGGACAAGACGCCCGCGCAAGAAAAAGCCGGCGCACAAGGCGCCGGCCGATACATCATCAGGCATGCCGGCGGCCACGGGACAGGTCCGCGGCCGCGCTCGCGGCTTCAGCTGCCGACGGCCGTGCCGTCCTGCTTCCAAATCACCACCGTGGCCGGACGCGGCCGGCTGGCGCTGGCGTCGTCGGGCCACTTCGAGGCCATCAGCGGGTTATTCTGCGCATCCGTCACGCTCGGGCCTTCGCCCGGGTGCTGGATGTTGATGAACAGGTACTTCTGGTCGGGCGTCCAGGTCAGGCCGGTCACTTCGCAACCGACCGGGCCGGTCATGAAGCGGCGGATCTCCTTGGTGGCCGGGTTGGCCACCAGCATCTGGTTGTTGCCCTGGCCGGCGTAGACGCCGGTGTTGGAGTAGTTGCCGTCCGTCTCGATCCACAGCAGGCCGCGCTTGTCGAAGGCCAGGCCGTCGGGGCTGTTGAAGGTGTTGTCGGCGGTGACGTTGGCCGAGCCGCTGCGCAGGTCGGTGCGCGGGTACAGCGTCGGGTTGCCGGCCAGCACGAAGATGTCCCACTCGAAGGTCAGCGACGCCGGGTCGCCGTTCTTCTCGCGCCAGCGCACGATCTGGCCGTACTGGTTGCCGGTGCGGGGGTTGGCGTCATTGGCGCCCGGGTGGTTGGGGCCGCCCGGATAGCGCGCGCTGCCGCTGCCGCGCGAGCTGTTGTTGGTCAGCGTGACGTAGGCTTCGCGGGTGGTCGGATGGGTGGTGATCCACTCGGGCCGGTCCATCGGCGTCGCGCCCACGGCGTCGGCGGCCTGGCGCGTCTTGACCAGCAGTTCGCCCATGTCCTGGTTGAACAGCGCGCCCAGCGTGCCGCCGGCCTGCGCCGGGGTGTCGAGCTTCAGAGGAATCCACTCGCCCACGCCCATGGCGTCGCCCTGCGCCGCGCCGTCCAGGAAGCGCGCGACGTACAGCGTGCCCTTGTCCAGCAACAGGCGGTTCAGCGCCGGGCGGGCCGGGTCGTACTTGCCGTCGGACACGAACTTGTAGATGTATTCGCTGACCTGGTCGTCGCCCATGTAGACCACCACGCGCTTGTCGTCGGCGAGCGTCATCGCGGCGTTCTCGTGCTTGAAGCGGCCCAGCGCGGTCAGCTTCTTGGGCGTGGAGTTCGGATCGAACGGATCGATTTCCACCACCCAGCCGCAACGGTTGTATTCATTGGGCTCCTGCGCCCAGTTGAAGCGATTGTCGTAGTGGTCCCAGCGGTACGAGCTGCTGGAGGTCTTGCCCGAGCCCTTGTAGCGCTCCATGTGCGCCTGGTATTCGGCGTCGGGGTAGTTCACCGTGGCCGGGTCGGCCGTGCCGACGCCGAAGTAGTCGGTGAAGTTCTCTTCGCAAGTCAGGTACGTGTTCCACAGCGTGTAGCCGTTGCCGCAGTTGCCGAAGGTGCCGAAGCAGCGCGTGCCCGACGGGTCGGCGTTGGTGCGCACCAGGCGGTTGCCCGCGGCCGGGCCGACCAGCTGCATGGCGACGTTGGCGTTGACGCTGCGGTTGAACGGCGAATCCAGCACCGCTTCCCACTTGCCGTTGGCCAGGCGCAGGTGGCGCACCGACACGCCGTGCGCGTGCTGCGACTTGCGCACCCAGTCCAGGTTCCACTGCGCGTTGCCGGGCTGCACGCCGACGGGGTAGAAGTATTCCGGCGTGGTGTATTCGTGGTTGGTGACCATCAGGCCTTCCACGCTGCTGCCGTTGACGCTGTCGCTGCCGTCGATCGGGAAGAAGTGCAGGCCGTCGTGGTTGTAGCCCAGCTGGCGGGCCTGGTCGTCGCCGCCGTTGCTGGCGTCGGCCTTGAATGCCGGCGCGCCGGTGAAGAGCGGATCGCCCCAGCGGCTGATCACGGCGAACTGGTAGCCCTCGGGGACCACCACGGTGTCGGCGGTGCTGATGGGCACGGCCTTGAAATTGAGCTCCACCGGCTTGGCGGGCGTCTCGCCGCCCGGGTTGCCAGGGTTGCCATTGGACGAATCATCGTCGTCATCGCCGCCACAGGCCGTCAGGCCCGCGCCCATGAAACCGACGGCGCCGGCGCCCAGGCCGGCCTTGAGAAAGCCGCGCCGCGACACGGCGCGTCGTACCACTTCGTTGAAATGCGGTGCCGTGGAGGGGTTGGACGGGATATCGTCCTGGTCCGAAGAACTCATCAGTTTTCCTGTCAATGTCGCTGTTATCGACTGGCTCACCCGCGACCCAGCCTGCCGGCATGATCGCTGTCAAAGATGACGGCGCAATAACAGATAAATGAAAGGTTTGATGCGGACGTGGAAATCGTTCCGCCCTAGGCAGCGAGAGCGCGCTGCAAAAGTAAAAGGCCCGCTGAAACTTGCGTTTCAGCGGGCCTTTTACGAGGAATCCTTGGTGCCGACGGCGAGACTCGAACTCGCACAGCTTTCGCCACTACCCCCTCAAGATAGCGTGTCTACCAATTTCACCACGTCGGCTAACTTCACCCAGAAAAGCAGTGCTTTCCTGGAAAGTCGAACATTCTATCACGCAATTGCCGTTTCGCGTCAATTCGTCCCGGCACGCCGGTCACCCCGCCGCTGCCGGGCACGCCGTTCCCGCCCGGGCAACAAGCCCTTACAAGCCGCTCCGCGCCTGGCATCAATCTGTCATGTCGGTCGGCAATACTGGCTTCGCCGCGCGCACACCCGGGCCATGCCCGGGGAATTCCTCCCGGATATTCATATGAAAGGGAATTCGTTGGCGCGCATGCCCGGCCGGCTTACGATGCCAGCCATACACAACAGGGCCTCAGGCCCGTAGAAAGGCTCCACCATGCAACGTCTGATATCCCCGATCCTGACCCGCCGTCCCACGCTGCTCGCCGGCCCGCGCAGCTCACGCCGCTACGATGCCGTCGTGTCCCTGCGGGCCTACCGCGAAGCGCGCCAGCTGCGCGAATCCGCCGAGCGCATCCTCGCCGTCTCGGCGCGCCACATGCTGCCGGGCGCCTGAGCGCATCTCCCGCAAGACCCTCGGCGTTCCAAGGCGGAACGCCATAAAAAAAGGCCGGCGATAGCCGGCCTTTTTCATGGGGTCGGGACGCTTACTTGGCGGGCGTCTCGGCCGGCTTGTCGCCAGCGGCGGGCGCCGGGGCCGACGGCACCGAGGCGTCCGGCTGGGCGACCGGGGCCGGAGCCGAACCGGCGCCAGGAACCGACGATGCGGCGCCCGGCACGGACGAAGCGCCCGGCACCGACGAGGCACCGGCGCCTTGCGGGGCGGGCGCGGCGCCCGGCACCTGCGGCACGGAACGGTCGGCCGGGAAGTTCTGCATCACGCCGGACTCGACGGCGGGGCCGCTCGTGCCCTTGTGGCTGACATAGGCCAGGCCGGCCGTGGACGCGAAGAAGACCACCGCGGCCCACTTGGTGGCGCGCGACAGGAAGTTGGCCGCGCCGGTGGCGCCGAACAGGCTGCCCGACGAGCCGCTGCCGAACGCGGACCCCATGTCGGCGCCTTTGCCCTGCTGCAGCAGGACCAGCACGATGATAGCCAGCGCCGAGATCACTTGGACGGCCAGCAGAAGTTTGAGCATCAAGGGCATTACAGACTCCGGAACGGAAACTTAGATGGCGGCGATTCGCAAAAATTCTTCGGCCACGAGCGACGCGCCGCCGACCAGGGCTCCGTCGATATCAGTCATGGCGAACAAACTGGCGGCATTGGCAGCTTTGACGCTGCCGCCGTACAAAACCTGAACCTGTGCCGCGCCCAGCGCGGCCAGGGCGGCGCGGATGGCGCCGTGGACTTCCTGCGCCTGCTCGGGGCTGGCGGTGCGGCCGGTGCCGATGGCCCAGACGGGCTCGTAGGCCAGCACCATGCGCGATACGGCCTCGGCGCCCAGCGCCAGCACCGGCTTGAGCTGGCGCTCGATCACGGCCAGCGTGTTGCCGGCTTCGCGGTCGGCCAGGGACTCGCCCACGCAGACCACCGGGGTCAGGCCGGCGGCCAGGGCCGCGCGGGCCTTGTCGGCGACCATCTGGTCGGTTTCACCGTGCAGCACGCGGCGCTCGGAGTGGCCGGCCAGCGCATAGCGGCAGCCGAATTCCTTGAGCATGGCGCCCGAGACTTCGCCCGTGTAGGCGCCCTTGTCGTGGGCGCTGACGTCCTGCGCGCCCCAGGACACGGCGCTACCGGTCAGGGCCGAGGCAGCCTGCGCCAGGTAAGGAAACGGAACGCAGACGCCGATTTCGCAATGGCTGGCGGCATCCGCGGCGCGCAGTTCGGTCAGCAACGCGGCGTTCTCGGCCAGGTTGCCGTGCATCTTCCAGTTGCCCAGCACGAGGCGGGCGCGGTGTTCGACTGAAGTCATGGCGCAAATGTCAGAGTGGATGAACCCGGGGGAAAAGCACCCGCCCACGGGCTGGCCTGGAAATAATTCCAGGCGAAACCCGTGATTGTATCCTGTTGCGCGGCGCCGCGCCGAACACCGCGCGTTTCTTACGCGGTCAGGATGATTTTGCCGATGTTCTCGCCGCTTTCCATCATGGCGTGGGCCTGGGCGGCCTGGGCCAGCGGGAAGGTGGCGTGCACGATCGGCTTGATGGCGCCCTGCTCCAGCAACGGCCAGGCGCGCTGGCGCAGCGCGCGGGCGATGGCGCCCTTGAAGTCGACCGGGCGCGGCCGCAGGGTGGAGCCGGTGATGGTCAGGCGGCGGCGCATGACCTGGCTGGTGTCGACGTTGGCCTGCGCGCCGCCCAGCTGGGCGATGATGACGATGCGGCCGTCGTCGGCCAGGCATTGCATGTCGCGGGCGATATAGTCGCCGGCCACCATGTCCAGGATCACGTCGACGCCGCGGCCGCCAGTGGCGTCCTTCACTTCCTTGACGAAGTCCTGCGTCTTGTAATTGATGCCGCGCGCCGCGCCCAGGGCCTCGACCGCGCGGGCGCGCTCGTCGCTGCCGACGGTGGCGTAGACCGTGTGGCCCATGGCGCGGGCCAACTGGATGGCCGTGGTGCCGATGCCGCTGGCGCCGCCGTGCACCAGCAGGATCTCGCCGTCGGCCAGGCGGCCGCGGTCGAACACGTTGCTCCAGACGGTGAAGTAGGTTTCCGGCAGGCCGGCCGCCTCGATGTCGGACAGGCCCTTGGGGATCGGCAGGCACTGGGCCGTCGGCGCGACACAGTATTCGGCATAGCCGCCGCCCGCGACCAGCGCGCAGACCTTGTCGCCCACCGCGAAGCCGCTGCCGGCCAGGTCGCCGCCGACGATCTCGCCGGCCACTTCCAGGCCCGGCAGGTCGGACGCGCCGGGAGGCGGCGCGTAGTTGCCCTTGCGTTGGAACACGTCGGGACGGTTCACGCCGGCGGCGCTGACCTTGATCAGGGCTTCGCCCTTGCCGGCCTCGGGCGTGGGGCGTTCGACGGGGACCAGGACCTCGGGGCCGCCCGGGCGGGAGATTTCTACAGCGTGCATCGCGTGCCTCCTTCGCAGCAAATGGATTATTATTGCGCCCTTTACGGCAAGTCGTGTTTTCGCCGGGTAGAGTGTTTGCCTGGCGGCCGGATTGCCGCTTCCGCAGTACATTGCGGCAGCAGGAAGCGTGGCAGAGTGGTCGATTGCACCGGTCTTGAAAACCGGCAAGGGGTTAAACCCTTCGTGGGTTCGAATCCCACCGCTTCCGCCAGAAGACCGCCCCCCCATCCCCTTCGGTTCACCCGCGCCACCCGCCCGCCATCACGGTCCAGGGCGCGTCCGCTCGCGCCCCTGTTGCGCAGATATCATTAACAGCTGAAAAACCCCTGAATAGAAACGATTTCGTCTACTATCTGGCGCATTCCGGGCGGCTCGCGGTGGCGAACCCGGTCAAAGAACCGGCGACACAGCCAGGCGCGATCCGTATGCCCAAACTCAAAGACGCATTCAAATCAGGCCTGTTCCGGCTGTCTCCGGCCCTGGCCGCGCGCTGCGGCGTGCAATTCCCGCTGCGGGCGCCGAACCGGGCCTTCCTGGAACAGCAGATCTTCGACTATCTCAACCACCAGGCGGACGGCCCGCAAGGCCCGGGGCGCTGCCTCTTCCTGGGCATGGGCGAATACACCTGGCACTATCCGCGGCTGCTGAAGCCGGAATTCCATTCGCTCGACATGGATCCGGAACAGGCTCGCTACGGCGTGCCCGGCCGCCACCTGACCGGCAGCGCCACCGAGATGGCGGCGCTCTACGAGCCGGGCTATTTCGACGTGGTGATCGCCAACGGCCTGATCGGCTATGGCCTGAACGAGCAGGCCGGCTATGAACGCATGCTGGAGCAATGCCACGCCGTGCTCAAGCCCGGCGGCCTGCTCATCCTGGGCTACAACGACACGCCCGAACGCGCGCCCTTCCCGGTGCATATCGACGCGCTCGGCCTGTTCGCGCCCTTCGTGCCGCCGATCGACGGCGTCGAACAGCCGCGCCATCCCATGCGCGACAAGTACCACCACGTATTCGTCTTCGCCCGCCGGCGGGAACGCGACGCCGTCGCGGCCTGAGCGCGCGCCGGGCCCACGACCAGTCCTATTTATTGATGACGGCGCCGTCGCCGCGATGCTCGCGGCTGCCCGTCCTGGCGGGCGCCTGGGCGCCCGCGGGCGTCGCGGGCTCGGCCGTCGGCGCGGCCTGCGGCCGCTGGCGCTGGATCTGCTCCAGCCGCGCCGCCGCCTCGTCGCCTTTCAGCTCCGCCACCCGGCCGCGCACGACCGCATCCATGTACTGGCGCGTGAAGGGTTCGCCCACGCGCCATGCGTCGCCCTCCTGCAAGAACTCGAAATCGCCTTCGAACACCTGCCAGTCGGCGCGGCCGATGGCCGACATCAGCCGGTCACGGTACTCGCCCTGCAGGCGGCATGACCACCGGCCGCCGCCAAGGTCCTTGCAGTCGCCCAGCGGCTGGATATTGCGCACGGTGCGCGTGTCGGTTTCCGGCGGCAGGCCCATGCGCTCGCGCTGCCTGTCTTGGGCCGCCTTGCGCGCCGCGCCCCGGGTCAGCTCGTCGAAGGCCGCCGCCCCCTGCTCGAAGGCGGCGGCGAGCCTTGCCGCGCCCGCCGGCTGGCCGACAGCGCGCGGCTTGCCGTCGGCATCGAGCTGGCCGTAGCGGGCCCGCACCACGCGCGGATCCGCGCCGGCGATCATCATCTCGCCCTTGTCGTTCGGACCGATGGTGTAGGCCAGGGCCGACGCGGCCTCGCCGACCTTCAGCGTCGCGGTGCAGCCGCGCGATCGCTCCGGCTTGATGTAGCCGACTTCCTTCACATCCGAAAACGTCGCCAGGTACAGGTCGGCCGGCGCCACGCCCCCGGCCAGCGGGTTGCGGGACATCTGCTGGAGACGCGAGGTGAACAGGCTGGCGCGCAGGGTTTTCTGCACATCGCCGTCATCGCACTGCGGCGGCGTGGCCGGCGCGAACAGATACCAGGCCGCCGCGGCCACGGCGATCGCGCCGCCGCCCAGCCAGGCCCAGCGCGGACCGGGAAAGGCGCGCTTGAGCGCGACCTGGCGTATCTGCCGTTCGTATTCCTCGAGCTTGCGCTGCATCAGCGCGTCCATTTCGGCCAGCGCCTGCTTGCGCGTGGCGTTGCTGGCAAAGGCGGCCTCGGTCACGGACAGCTCGCCGATGGCGGCCAGGTCCTCGTCGGACACGATGTGCTCGTCCACCAGCCAGAACAGCGCCTCGCCGAGCGTGCTCCAGGGCTCCGCCGTGGCGTCGCCCAGCCGCTGGCGGGCGGCGTCGTGATGCTCCTGGCGGATGACGCCGTCGGTCAGCAGGCGGTCGAGCAGCGGGGTGGAGACGATGGCCATGGATGCGCGGCGGCGGGCCGCCTGAATGAGGACGGCTCATGATACCGCTGCCTCATCTTCCCTCCCGCGCGGCGCTCAGGCGGCCATGGCCGCCGGATAGGTCCTGGGAATGCCCGCCGCCGCCACCCCGCTGCGCAAGGTCTCCCGCGGCAGCGACGCCGCCAGCAACGCGCGCGCGGCCAGCAGCCGGGGCAGGTCCACGCCGGTGCGATAGCCCATGCTCTCCAGCATGAACACCAGGTCCTCGGTGACGATGTTGCCCGACGCGCCCGGCGCGAACGGGCAGCCGCCCAACCCGCCGAGGCAGGCGTCGAAAGCGCGGATGCCTTCGTCCAGGCCGGCCAGCGCGTTGGCCAGGCCCAGCCCCATGGTGTCGTGCAGATGCAGTTTCACCAGCCGCGCGCCGACCGCGTCCTGCGCCGCCCGCACCGCCTCGCGCACGCCCGCCGGATGGGCGTAGCCGACCGTATCGGCCAGCGCGATCTCGTCGGCGCCGGCGCGCATCACCGCCGCGGCCACCTGGGCCACGCGGCGCACCGGCACCGCCCCTTCCATCGAGCAGCCGAAGGCCGTGGCGACCGCCACATCCAGCCGCGCCGGCCGCGCCTGCGGCCGCAGCCAGTCGGCGATGGCGGCCACGGCCTCGACCTGCGCGTCCGTGCCCTTGCCGACGTTGGCATGGCTATGCGTGTCGCTGACCGACACAGGGATGGCGATCACGTGCGCGCCCGCCTCGTAGGCCGCGATGGCGCCCTTCAGGTTGCAGGCCAGCGCGCACACCGTCAGGCCGTCGATGCCCAGCACTTGCGGCAGCAGCTGCCCGGTATCGGCCATCTGCGGCACCAGCCGGGGCGACACGAAACTGCCGACCTCGATCTCGCGCAGCCCGGCCGCCGCCAGCTGCCGGATCCAGCGCAGCTTGTCGTCGGCGGCCATCATGCCGCGCGCCATCTGCAGGCCATCACGCGGCCCGACCTCGCACAACCTCACTTCCTGTTCCATGGCATTTCCCTGGTCGAATGCGCCGGCCGTTACTGCTGCACCACGATGCCCGCGGTGGCGATGGTCTGGCGCGCCTTGCCGATGTCCGAACGGATCAGGGCCGCGAACTCTTCCGACGACACCGGATCGGCCTCCAGCCCCTGCGAGGCCAGCGCATCGCGCACGTCCTGGCGCGCCAGCAGTTTGTTGAAATCGGCGTTCAGCCGCGCCACCACGGCGGCCGGCGTCTTGGCCGGCGCCAGCACGCCGTAATAGGTCACCACGCTGAAATCCTTGTAGCCCAGCTCGGCCACGGTCGGCACGTCGGGCAACGCGGGATTGCGCTTGGGCGAGGTCACCGCCAGCGCGCGCACCTTGCCGGCCTTGATCAGCGAGGCCGCCGACGAGATCGACGAGCCAGCGAACTGCAGGTGGCCGCCCATCAGGTCGGCCAGCGCCGGCGCCGAGCCCTTGTACGGCACGTGCTGCATCTTGAAGCCGGCCGCGTGCTGCAGCATCTCCATGGCGATGTGCACGCCGCCGCCCGTGCCCGAGGTGCCGTAGGACAGCGTGTTGGGCGCCTTGCGGGCCGCCTCGATCACCTCCGGCAAGGTCTTGAAGGGCGAGCTGTCGGACACCAGCAGCACCATCGGCGTGGTCGCCACCAGCGCCACCGGCGCCAGGTCCTTGACCGGGTCGTAGGCCACCTTCATCAGCAGCGGAATCAGCGTGACGTTGTCGGACTGCCCGATCACCAGGTCATAGCCCTGCGCCGGCGCGCGCGCCGCCTCGGCCAGTCCCAGCGCCGTGCCGGCGCCCGGCTTGTTTTCAGGCACCACGGACCAGCCATTCAGTTCATGCAGCTTGTTGCCCATCAGGCGCCCGATGTAATCGGTGCCGCCGCCCGGCGTGGACGGGATGATGATGCGGATGGGCTTGCTGGGATAGTCCTGCGCGTGCGCCACGCATGCGACGGCCATCGCGGCCACCGCCAAGAGTCTGCGGATCATCGGATTGTCTCCTCTTTGATGGATGTCTTGGCGGTCTGGCGCCGCCTCGACGGGGACCGGCTCTATGGCCGGTTCATGCTTTGTCCTCGCAATGCACCACGCCCGCCGAGCGCAGGGCGTCGATGCGCGCGGCATCCAGCCCCAGCCCTCGCAGGATGGCTTCGGTATCGCGGCCCTGGGCCGGCGGATCGAACCGCTTGCCGGCCTTCAGGCCATCGAATTCGATCGGCAGCGCCGCCGCGGCGATTTCGCCGCCGTCCGGCAAGGCCGTGGCCAGCAGCGCGCCGCCGGCGTTCAGGTGCTCATCGTGCAGCAGGTCGTGCGGCTGGCGGATCGGCCCGTACGACAGATTGGCGGCCTCCAGCGCCGCGCACAATGCGTCGGTCTTCCAGGTCTTGAGGATCGCGCCCACGCCCGGCACCAGCCACGAACGCGCCGCCTCGCGGTCCACCGCGGTGGCCAGGCGCGGATCGGCGGCCCATTCCGGCGGCAGGAATTTCTGCGCGAAGTTGCGCCATTGGGCATCGCCCACCACCGCCACGAACACGCGTCCGTCGGCGGTCTCGAAGACGTCGTACACGCCCCATGGCGGCTTGCGCTCCGCGCCGAAGGGTTTGGGCGCGGCGCCGGTCAGCTGGTACTGCGCGATGAACTGCGCCACCAGCAGCAGATTGTTCTCGAACAGGCCCGAGCGCACGTGGCGGCCGCGCCCGGTGACGTGGCGGTCGTGCAGCGCGGCCAGCGCGCCCACCACGCCGAAGGTGCCGCCCAGGATGTCGTTGACCGACGCCGCCACCCGCTGTGGCGTGTCGGCGCCGCCGTTGATGTAGGCCAGGCCGCCCATCATCTGCACCACTTCATCCAGCGCGGTGCGGTGCTTGTAGGGGCCGGACAGGAAGCCCTTGAGCGACACGTAGATCAGCCGCGGGTTCTCGGCCGACAGCGAGGCGTAGTCCAGCCCGTACTGCGCCAGGCCGCCGTCGCGGAAGTTCTCCACCACCATGTCGGCCCGCAGCGCCAGTTGCCGCGCCAGCGCCTGTCCCTCGGCCGATTTCAGGTCGATCGACAGGCTCTGCTTGTTGCGGTTGAAGACGGGAAAATAGCCGCTGCCCGATCCCTTCAGGCGGCGCGTGCGGTCGCCGTCGATCGGCTCCAGCTTGATCACCTCGGCGCCCAGGTCGGCCAGCGCCAGGCCGGCGGCCGGCCCCATGATCATGTGGGACAGCTCCAGCACCTTGATGCCGCGCAAGGGCAATTCGCTGTGGTCCATGAAGGGTGAAGCGGGCGCTGCGCTCATCGACGTTTCCTCTGCCTGCGGCGTGGAGGCCCGGGCGCATGCCCCAGGGCCGGTACGCAGCCATCATCGCGGGCGCGGCGGCATCGCGAAAGCGGTCTTTCAGCACCGGGGCATTCTCGTTTCGGAACGTCCGGGTAAGCCCTAGGGCCAGGGCGCCGCCCCCAGATGCGCCAACAGCGCGCGCGCCGCGGGCGGCAGCGTATCGAGTTCGCGCACGGCAATGCAAAGCGGCGTGCCCGACCAGGGGCCGGACAAGGCGATGAAGCGGATGTCCTGGCTGGCATGGCGCGGCTTCAGGTACATCGGCACCACCGCCACGCCCATGCCGCGCGCCACCAGGTTGCAGATGGTCTCGTGCGAACTGACCCGGGCGCTGATGCGGCGCGCCACGCCAGCCTCGCGCGCGGCCTGCTCGAACACCGCGCTGATGCCGTTGTCACGGTTCAGCTCGATCTGTTCGTAGGGCAGCAACTGCGCATAGTCCAGCACCTCGCTGTCGGCCAGCAGGTGCTGCGCCGGCACCACCGCGGCCAGCTCGCAATAGCCGCAGGCGAATACCTGCAGGCCATCGTGGCCAAAGTCCGATCCCACCGCCACATCGGCGTGGCCCGCCAGCACTTCCTGGAAGACCTGCTGGGTGGTGCTTTCCTCGAGCGCGATCTCGATCTGCGGATACGCGCGGCGGAACGACTGGATCTGCGCCGGCAGGTCGCCCGACAACGCCGCCACGCTGGCCGCCAGCCGGATGCGCCCGCGCACGCCGGTGGCGAAGCCCGCCATCTCGCGGCGCATGCGCTCCATCTGCTGCAGCACCAGCCGGGCATGGCCCGCCAGCGCCTGGCCGGCCGGCGTGGCCTGCACGCCCTTGACGTCGCGTGCCAGCAGCGGCACGCCGAGCATTTCCTCCATCTCGATCATGCGCTTGCTGACCGCGGACGGCACGATGTTCTCGCGCGCCGCGGCGCGAGCCAGGCTGCCCTCTTCCAGCGCCGCCAGGAACAGGCGCAGGGAAACCGGGTCGATATCGCGGGGATGGGCGGGGGTGGGCAACGGACGCTTCATGGCCGCCAGTGTCCCGCGTTGGCGGCTCGGGCCGGGATCGGGGTTTTCCCGAGCCGTCCATCCGCCGGGTCCGATACACTGCGCCTGGCCATTGCGCGGCGCACCCGCGCGACGCAGGACACTCTCCGTTTGATCGGCAACCAGAATAAGACTCGCATCATGCAGTGCCCCAAATGCAATTGGCAGAACCCGGCCTCCCACACCCAGTGCTTCAGCTGCCACGCGCCCCTGCCCGCGCCGACCACGCCCAGCATGGCTGCCGCCAACGTCCCCGCCCTCCCCGGCATCTGGTCGCGGCTGGCCGCGAGCGTGATCGATGCGGCCGCCATGATCGCCGCCATGTTCGCCTTCTCGGCCGCCGCGTCCCTCAGCTATGAAGCGTTGCTGGAGCAACCCCGCCCCCTGGCGCTCGCCCTGGCCGCGGGCCTGCTCGGCCTGCTGTTGCCCGCTTTGATGGACGCCTGGGGTTCCGGCTCGCCCGGCAAGCAGCTGTTCAAGCAACGCGTGGTCACGCGCAACGGGCAGAGTCCCGGCCTGCTGCGGTCCCTGTGGCGGCACCTGATGAAGTTCCCCCTGAACCTGGCCCTGCCCGGCGTGTTCCACCATATCCAGCAGGCCATGTTCGGCGAACGCGCCATGCACAACTGGGCCGCGGGCACTTACGTCGTTTCGAGCCGGGCCGATCCGCGGGCAATCCAGGCGGCCCTGGGCCAGACGCGCTCGATCACCGGCGCCGGCAAGTTCCTGCTGTTCGCCGCGGGCGCGGTGGTGCTGGTGCTGGCCGGCTTCGTGCTGGCCGCGCTGACGCTCGGTCCGCGCGACGCCGACAACCCCGTGATGGCCGACGTACGGCGCCTGGATCGGGTATCGCAGCCGGTCCGGATGCTGGCGGAAAACCACTACCGCGGCACCGGCAAGTTCGCCGCGACCTTGCAGGACCTGGGCGTGACGCGCGAATCGCTGGCCTCCAGCGGCTTTTCCAACCTGGAGCTGAACCCCGTCAATGGCGTGCTGCGCTTCACCATTGCCGGCCCCGCAAATGCCGATGACGCCTCGCCCCTGGCGGGCAAGCATCTGGTCTACCTGCCCGAGCTGCGCGCCGAACGCAAAGGCGGCGGCATCCGGCGCTGGCAATGCGGCAGCGACGACATCGCCGCGAGCGACCGCCACTATGGCTGCCGCCACGCCGCCGGCGCCGCCGCCCCCTGACGCCTGCCTGCCGCCCGAGGAATCCGCATGTCCAATCTGATCGAATCCATCCTGCGCGCCGAGGACGGCGACGACACGCCACGCATGCTCGCGCTGTGCGAGCAAGGGCTGCGCGAGCAGCCGAATACCGCCGTCATGTGGGCGTTGCGCGCCCGCTGCCATGCCAGGCGCGGGGCCGCGGCCGCGCGCGACGCCGACCTGGCGCGGGCGCTGGCGCTCGATCCCCATTGCCCGGATGCCATCGCGGTGCAGGTCACTGCACGCTATGACGAGGGCGACCCGCAAGCGGCCTGGCGCCTGCTGCGCGACGCCAGCCAGCGCACTTCCGGACATTTCGGGCTGCTGCTGGCCGAAGCCTACCTGCTGATCAACGACCGCCGCCTGCAGGATGCCATCGACTGCTGGACCCGCGCGATCCAGCGGCGCCCGCAGGCCGGCGCGCCGCATTGCTACATCGCGTCCAACCTGGCCAATGCCGGACGCCACGGCGAAGCCGTGCCCTACTTCGAACGCGCGGTCGCGCTTGCCCCTGGCAACGGCCGCTTCATGTACGACGCCGGCAACACCTATCGCAGCCTCGGCGACCTGCACAAGGCCATCGCCATGTTCGACCGGGCCCGCGCGATCCTGGGCGAGGAAAACGCCATCCAGCACAACCGCGCCTCATGCCTGCAGGCGCTGGGCCGCGATGCCGATGCGGTGGAAGAGTGGACCAGCCTGCTGCGCCGCGAACCCGACTGGGACTGGCCGCTGGAAGGCAAGGCCCGCTCGCTGCACCGCCTGGGCCGGGCCGGCGAGGCCGCCCCGCTGTGGCAAAAGCTGGATGCGCTGTCTGACAATGGCTGGGAGGGCCGCAAGGAACAGGCCCGCGAGTATGTGCGCAGCCGCCACCCCGAGCTGGCGCAGGAGGCCCTGCGCGGCCTGGATCCGATGACCAGCGGCGATGCCCAATTGCTGTTCGTGGCCGGCAACGCGCAGCGCGACCAGGGCGAGTGGGAGCAGGCCCTGGCGTACTACCTGCGCGGCTACGAACTGGCGCCGGACAGCGACTTCCTGCCCGGCAACGCCGCCGACATGCTCGCTCGCCTGGACCGCTACGACGAAGCCTTGCCCCTGTCCGAAGTGGCGATCTCGCTGGACCCCGAGTGGCTCAAGTGGCGTCGCGTGCGCATCGACGCCTTGACCCGTCTGGGCCGCGGCGCGGAGGCGGTGGCCGATGCCGAACGCGCGCTGCAACGCTGGCCCGACAACAGCATGCTGCAGGCCGACGCCGTCAACGCCCTGATTGCCGCGGGCCGCCACGACGACGCCCTGGCGGCCTGCGACCGCCTGATCGCGATGGACCCGGAGTTCCGCAGCTGGGCCCTGTTCTCGCGCGGCGAGATCTACGGCGCCATGAAACGCCACGCGGAATCCGCTTCGGCATTCCGCCAGGCGGCCGCGGCCTACCAACAGAACGGCAAACCCCAATACCAGGAACTGTCGCTGGACAACGCCCTGGCGGCCGAACGGGCGGCCAGCGCGCCACGCGGCCTGCTGGGGCGGTTGTTCGGCCGCAAGTAGCCATCGCGGACGGCATGCCGCGCCGGATTCGGCGCCGGCGGGAATACCCAGGCCGACGCCATGGCGGCACTCACTCGGGCAGCGCCGGCGCGGTCACCCAGCCAAACCCCTGCAACAAGCCCAACAGGCAACGGCGCGCCACCGCCACCGCCTCATCGCGCAGCGCATCGGCGCGCCAGCCCATTTCGATGGCGTAGCCCGGCATGGCGATCGGGCACGGCAGCAGCCGCAGGCCCGCGACCTCGGCCAGCCCGCGCGCCGCATGCGCCGGCAGGGTGGCCAGCGCCTCTCCGCCGCGCAGCAGGAACGCCAGCGCCGAGAAATGCGTGGTCGCCGCCAGCACCCGCCGGTTCAGGCCCAGGTCGTGCAGCACTTCATCGACCACGCCGATAAAGCCGCCCGACGACACCAGCACGTGCGCACGCCGGGTGAAATCCTCCACTGACAACGCGTCCTGGCCCGGCGCCAGGCTGGCCGGGTCAACCAGGCAGGCATAGCCGCCCTGCCCCACGGTCACGCGCTGCAAGGTCGGCGCGGTCAGGCCGCCGGATGCGATCACCAGGTCGACCTCGCGCGCCATCAGCATGTCGGCCACCAGGCGGCTGTGGGTCTGGCGGAAGATCAATCTCAGTCCCGGCGCCGCCACGGCCAGCGCCGCGATCGCCTCGCGTCCCAGCGCGATCTCGAAGTCATCGGACAACCCCAGCGTGACCGAGCGCCCGCCGAACCCCGCCGCGCCCGGCCGCGCCAGCGACAGGCTCTGCCGGCACTTGTCCAGCGCCTCGCCGATGATCGGCCGCAGTTCGCGCGCCCGCAGGCTGGGCGACAGGCCACGCCCGGTGCGCACGAACAGCGGGTCGGCATAGAGCACGCGCAGCCGCGCCAGCGCCGCGCTGACCGCCGACTGGGTCACGCCCAGGCGCAGCGCGGCGCGGCCCGCGCCGCCCTCGTCGTAGATCGCCTCGAACACCTTGAGCAGGTTCAGGTCGGTCGACTCGATATCGATCTGGTTCATATCATTTATCGCCAGGCAGGATTGATTGATTTTAGGCCGCCCCCGACACTAGGACGCATCGACTCCCCTCCCCCGTGAAAAAGGAACCCCCATGACCGCCACCACCGTCGCCGCGCTGCAGATCGGCGCCTCGCCCGAAGGCAAGGACGCCACCCTGGAACGGATCCTGGCCTTCGAGGCCGAGATCAGCGCCTCGGGCGCCGCGCTGGTGGTCATGCCCGAGGCCCTGCTGGGCGGCTACCCCAAGGGCGAGATCTTCGGCACCCGCCTGGGCTACCGCCTGCCCGAAGGCCGCGACGCCTACGCCCGCTATTACCAGAACGCCATCGACGTGCCCGGCCCCGAGACCGACGCGCTGGCCGCGCTGTCGCAACGCACCGGCGCCAGCCTGGTGATCGGCGTGATCGAACGGGCCGGCAGCACGTTGTACTGCACCGCGCTGTACTTCGATCCCGCCACCGGCCTGGCCGCGAAACACCGCAAGCTGATGCCCACCGGCACCGAACGGCTGATCTGGGGCCAGGGCGACGGCTCCACCCTGCCCGTGCTGGAGACGGCCGCGGGCCGCATCGGCGGCGCCATCTGCTGGGAAAACCACATGCCGCTGCTGCGCACCGCCATGTACGCCAAGGGCGTGCAGATCTGGTGCGCGCCCACCGTCGACGAACGCGACATCTGGCAATGCTCGATGCGCCACATCGCCCACGAAGGCCGCTGCTTCGTCATCAGCGCCTGCCAGGTGCAGCCCTCGCCCGCCGAGCTGGGCCTGGACGTGCCCGGCTGGGATCCGCAACGCCCGCTCATCAACGGCGGCTCGCTCATCGTCGGCCCGCTGGGCGACGTCCTGGCAGGCCCGCTGCACGGCCAGACCGGCCTGCTCACGGCGAGCATCGATGTCGACGAGCTGGTGCGCGCGCGCTACGACTTCGACGTGGTCGGCCACTACGCGCGGCCCGACGTCTTCACCCTGGAGGTGGACGAACGCGCCCGGCAGACGGTGCGTTTCATCGGCTGAGTTTTCCACAGGGGCGGTCTTGCATGACGGGCCGCCCGCCCGCGAGTGGTATAGTCACGCCCGCCGGATACCGCAGCGCGCTCGCGCGGCACACCAGGTATCCCATTGCGGTTTCCTGTCGGAACCCCAATGCCCGAGTGGTGAAATTGGTAGACACAAGGGACTTGAATCCATTTGAGCCCTCCGGAGGAAACTCCAGAGGTGTAGCCCGTCAAACTCGGCGAATGCCCTGGACTTGTTCCGAGCCAACGCCGAGCCAAGCCCGGATCGAAAGAACCGGGAAGGTGTAGAGAGCAGACGGCGGGCACCTAAGGCCGCAAGGCTATGGTGAAGGCGTGCTCCAGACCACGAACGGCGCTCCGCGCGCCGGCGGCGAAAGCCGAAGTGGTACGAAAATCCCTCGGCCGCAAGGCCGTACCGGTTCGATTCCGGTCTCGGGCACCACCCCATCCCACCACATCGCGCCGCATTACGCCACGCAACGCCACCTTCATAGACGATTCTGGGTGCCGACCAGAACTCGTTACGCCACACCAAACCACACTAAACCACAATTTTTGCTAATCTCGTACGCCATTCCTACGCCCGAGATTACGCCATGCCCACATTCCGAAAGCGCGGCACGTCCTGGCGGGCCGAAGTCGCCCGCAATGGACACCGTGAAAGCGCCACCTTCGCCACCAAGCGCGAGGCCATGGACTGGGCCAACCGCCGCGAACTGGAACTGGCGAATGCTCGCGCCGGCAAGGTGACACGCTGGACCCTGGCCGACGTCATGCAGCGGTATGCCGACGAGGTCAGCCCGGAGAAGGCGGGCGCCAGGTGGGAAAAGGCCAGAATCGCCTCCATCAAGAAGGACAAGGTGGCCAAGCTGGTGATGCAGGATATCGGCCCGGCCGAGCTGGCGGACTGGCGCGATCGGCGCCTGGCCGAGGTTCAAGGCGCCACGGTCCTGCGCGAGATCGGCCTGTTGCGTGCCATCTGGACCCGGGCCAAGCTGGGGGAGTGGCGGTACGTGGATCACGACCCCTGGCCCGACGTCATCAAACCGAAGGACAACCCAGCGCGCAAGATCATCTTCACCGACAAGCAGATCGAGGATATCGTTTCCGCACTGGGCTATGCAGACGGCGCGCCCAAGGACAAGCGCGAGCAGACCGCGGTGGCGTTCCTGCTGGCCCTGGAAACGGCCATGCGCTCGGGGGAAATATTGACGCTGGAGTGGAAGCACGTGCACCTGGAACGGCGCATGCTGCACCTGCCCAGATCCAAAAATGGAGACGCCCGCGATGTGCCGCTATCCCGGCGCGCCGTCGCGCTGCTTGAGGCGATGAAGGGAATACACCCGGAACAGGTGTTCACGGTGAACGCCGGCCTGCGTGACGCCTATTTCCGGCAGGGAAAGACGCTGGCCAAGGTCGACGGGCCCACGTTCCACGACGCCCGCGCCACCGCGATCACGCGCCTGTCCAAGAAGCTGGAACTGCTGGAGCTGGCCAAGATGGTCGGGCACCGGGATCCGCGCAGTCTACTCATTTACTATAGGGCGTCCGCCACGGACATCGCCAACAAACTGGACTGACCATGGACGACAACGGAATCCTGGAGCAGGTGCCCGGCCAGTATGTGGCCCAGGCCGCCCTCACCCTACCGCCAGCGGCCACCGCCGAGGACCGCGACTACCCGGTCGAGATCGAAGCAGGCCACGCCGGCCTGGTGCGCATCACCTTCCGGCGCCAGAAGGCCCGGCGCGCCAAGCATATGCATTGGTTCTGGTCGGCCAAGCGGGCAGACGCGGCTTAGGGCTTCGGCCACGCCTCGACCACGGCCCGGTGCCGCGCCGCGCATTGGCCGTACTGCACTGCCAGCGCCATGTAGCTGCGCGCGAAGTCGTCCCAGCTATCGCTGGTCACCTCGGGCACCGGCGGGCACGGCTGGGCCAGGTTGGCCGGCAGTATTGGCCAGGCGGCCGGCTTCGTTGATGTGCTGCAGCCGGCCAGCGTCAATACGACAGCCAACAGGCAAAGGGCTCTGGACTTCGACACGGGTGTACCTCTCGATGACCTTGGGCTCGGCGGCGCGCAGCTCCGCCACGCTCGCCTCGAAGGTGGTGGCGATGCCGGCCAGCCGGCCGGTCTGGGTCTTGAACTCGTTCAGCTCGGCCAGGGTGTGATCGGCGTTGGCCTTGGCCACGCCGGCGTTGAATCGGCTGGATCCGTACAGCACGACGCCGGCGCCCAGCACCATCACCACCGCCGCGCCGCCGACCCAGGGCAGCGCCATCTTCCAGAACGGGTTCACGGCTGCACCTGCGTGGCGGCCTGGCGGTAGAGATCCGGCCAGGTGTGCGGGTGCGGCTTGCCCGGCCGCCAGGTGCGCAGGTACAGCGCCCAGGCCGCGTCAGCATCGCCGATAGCCGGCAGCGCCTTCGGGTTCGTCCAGAGCAGCAGCCGCGCCACGCCGGCGGCCAGCACGTCGTCATACTCCAGCGCGGCATAGATCGCGTCCGGATCACAAGCCACGCTGCGAGCCTTGCACAAGGCCGCCAAATGGCCCTTGCTCGCCGCGTGCAGGGACACGCCCCACACCCCGCCGCGGCTGGCGCGCGTCCCCTTCTCGAATTGCCAGAAGCCGCGGGCGGGTCCGCTGATCTGGCGCCTGTGCACGAAGCGGCTTTCCTGCAGGCCAATAGCCAGCAGCATGACGCGCGCGTCCGGCGTGTCCATACGCGCCGGCAGCAGCGCCAGTGCCGGAGTGATCGCTGTATCGTTGATCGTTTGAAGATTCATGATCAGCCCTCCCCACCCGACCGCAGCCCCAGCAACTTGGCCCGCGCTTCGGCCAGCCATTCCAAAAGCCCCTTTTGGCGCATGCTCGCCATCCACCGCATGTACGCGCCCAATACCCACCACGCTGGTAGACCTGCGAGCAGCATGCTCGGCCCCAGGACGTAGAACTTCGCCAGCAGCGCGTCGTCGGATCCGGCGCCATGGTGGGCCAACCAAGTCATGGCATCCATCAGGCCAGGCTTCCACGCGATGACTGCGCCGGCCAGGGCCGGCCCAAACATGAAGGAACACGCGACCGTGCAAACGGTGCGAACGGTGAACTCCCGCGCGGTGCGGGGCGGCATGATCAGCAGCCCGAGCATTGCGGTCACCGCGGCGGGAATGCCGTAAGCCATTGCGACCTTCAAGGCCGCCAAGCCACCCAAACCGGTGGAACTCGGTTCCATTCGAATACTCCCTTGATGGGTTCGCATTGCTGCCTCCCGTTGTGTGGACGAAAAAAAACCCGCCGAAGCGGGCATCTATTTGCAAATCAAACCGATCAGAGAGAGACCGGCGGCCGAGGCTCTGCCATGAGGATGACGCCATTGGGCGTGACCCCCGCAATCTCGCCGCCACTCTCGCCCCACGCCTCGTATTCGCCTGGCGCCAGCTTCACAGCGTCGGATGGCATGCCGCCCTGGCCGTGCACCTCCAGTGAATAGAACCCCTTCTTTTCCTCGCTGTAGTACATATCCATCTTCTTCCCCTATCGCCCTATAACTCGATACCTGACCACGACATTCCACGGCGTCGACGTGGACGAATTCCCACGCCGAAGCGTCACCCCGGTGGTGGTCAATGTGTCCGTCATCACGGAGCAGCTAACCTGTGTCGGAGCAGGCGTTTCCACGGATA
>NZ_CYTU01000030.1:0-52806 GCF_001299375.1 Achromobacter sp. 2789STDY5608621
GGCCGGCGCGCTTGCCGCCGGCGCGGGCGCGGCCTGCGGCTTCTGCGCCGCCGCGTCACCCTTGAGGTTGCCTTCGCCTTCCACTTCCAGTCGGATCAGTTCGCCGCCCACGGCCATCACCTGGCCGACTTCCCCGCCCAGCGCGACCACGCGGCCGACCACGGGCGACGGGATCTCGACCGTGGCCTTGTCGGTCATGACGTCGGCCAGCGGCTGGTCCTCGGCGACGGTGTCGCCCACCTTGACGTGCCAGCCCACCAGTTCGACCTCGGCAATGCCTTCGCCGATGTCGGGCATCTTGATGACATGAATCCCCATCTCACACCTCCATCGCGCGTTTGAACGCTTCGCCGACCCGGCGCGGGCCGGGGAAATACGCCCATTCCTGCGCGTGCGGGTAGGGCGTATCCCAACCGGTCACGCGCTCGACGGGCGCTTCGAGGTGATGGAAGCAGTGTTCTTGCACCAGCGAGATCAGCTCGGCGCCATAGCCGCAGGTGCGCGTGGCTTCGTGCACCACGACGCAGCGGCCTGTCTTCTTGACCGAGTTGACGATGGTCTCCAGGTCCAGCGGCCACAGGCTGCGCAGGTCGATGACCTCGGCGTCGATGCCGGTTTCCTCGGCCGCGGTCAGCGACACGTGAACCGTGGTGCCATAGGTCAGCACCGTCAGCGCGTTGCCGGGCCGCACGATGGCGGCGGAGTCCAGCGGCACGGTGTAGTAGCCGGTCGGCACCACGCTGCCCGGGCGGCCGGTCCACGGCGTCACGGGACGGTCGTGGTGGCCGTCGAACGGGCCGTTGTACAGGCGCTTTGGTTCCAGGAAGATGACCGGATCGTCGTTCTCGATGGACGCGATCAGCAGGCCCTTGGCGTCGTAGGGGTTGGACGGCATCACCGTGCGCAGCCCGCAGACCTGGGTGAACATCGCCTCGGGGCTCTGGCTGTGGGTCTGGCCGCCGTAGATGCCGCCGCCGCAGGGCATGCGGATGGTCATGGGCGCGATGAATTCGCCCACCGAGCGGTAGCGCAGGCGCGCCGCCTCGGACACGATCTGGTCGGAGGCCGGGTAGAAATAGTCGGCGAACTGGATCTCGCACACCGGCCGCAGGCCGTAGGCGCCCATGCCCACCGCCACGCCGACGATGCCGCCTTCGGAGATCGGCGTGTCGAACACGCGCGAGCTGCCGTACTTGGCCTGCAGGCCCTCGGTGCAGCGGAACACGCCGCCGAAATAGCCCACGTCCTGGCCGAACACCACCACGTTGCCGTCACGCTCCAGCATCACATCCATGGCCGAGCGCAAAGCCTGGATCATGGTCATCGGCGCGGACGCCGGACCCCCATTGTTATCGATAGCCATGACTCACACTCCGAGCTGCTGACGTTGCCGGCGCAGGTGCTCCGGCATGTCCTTGTAGACGTCTTCAAAGATGCTGGCGGCGCTGGGGACGTGGCCGTCCACCAGGGTGCCGTAGCTTTCCGCTTCCTTCTGCGCCGCCTGGATCTCGGCGTCGAGCTCGGCGCGCACCGCGTCGTGCTCGGCCTCGGACCAGATGCCACGCAGGATCAGGTGCTTCTTGAAGCGCTCGATCGGGTCGCCCAGCGGGAAGTGGCTCCAGTCGTCGCCGGGGCGGTACTTGGAGGGGTCGTCGGAGGTGGAGTGCGGGCCCGCGCGATAGGTCACCCATTCGATCAGGGTGGGGCCAAGGTTGCTGCGCGCGCGTTCGGCGGCCCAGCGCGAGGCGGCGTAGACCGCCAGGAAATCGTTGCCGTCCACCCGCAGCGAGGCGATGCCGCAGCCCACGCCGCGGCCGGCGAAGGTGGCGCCCTCGCCCCCGGCGATGGCCTGGAAGGTCGAGATGGCCCACTGGTTGTTGACCACGTTCAGGATCACCGGCGCGCGGTACACGTGGGCGAAGGTCAGCGCGGTGTGGAAGTCCGCCTCGGCGGTGGCGCCGTCGCCGATCCAGCCGGATGCAATGCGCGTGTCGCCCTTGATGGCCGAGGCCATGCCCCAGCCCACCGCCTGGATGAACTGCGTGGCCAGGTTGCCCGAAATGGTGAAGAAGCCGTTCTCGCGGTCGGAATACATGACCGGCAGCTGGCGCCCCTTGAGCGGGTCGCGCTCGTTGGACATGAGCTGGCACATCATGGTCACCAGCGACACGTCGCGCGCCAGCAGGATGCTCTGCTGGCGGTAGGTCGGGAAACACATGTCGCCCTGCTCCAGCGCCAGCGCATGGGCCGAGCCGATGGCCTCTTCGCCCAGGCTCTGCATGTAGAAGGAGATCTTCTTCTTGCGCTGGGCGGTCAGCATGCGGCCGTCGAAGATGCGCGTCTTGAGCATGGTGCGCATGCCACGGCGCAGCAGCTCGTCGCTGATCTCCGGCGCCCACGGCCCGACGGCGCGACCGTCGTCGTCGATGACCCGCACCAGGCTGTAGGCCAGGCTGCCGGTGTCGATCGCGGCGACATCAATGGGGGGTTTGGGCACCTCGCCGGGCGGCGACAGGCGCAGGTAGGAAAAGTCGGTCTTGCAACCCGGACGCCCGGTAGGCTCGGGGACGTGCAACTTCAGCGGCCCATATTGGCTCATGAATTGTCTCCACGCTTGATCGTGTCATGCGCATTCTTCTCACCAAGACACTGCCCGGGGGGGTGACCTCGGACATTGCCATCGTCGGCCTGTGCAAAGGGATAAACATGCACGGCCGGGAGCCAGAGTAGCACAGGGCGCGGCCCCGAGACAGGGGCCGCGCCGGGCCTTGCTGGCCGCGCGGTTCGGGGTCCGGCCGGCGCGCGCGGCAGGGGGTTGCACGCCCCTGCCCGCCCGCTATCACCAGCGGTAGGTCGCCGTGCCGATCACGCGGCGCGGCTCGCCGTAGAAGCAACCATAGGTGCAGCTGCCGATGTAGGTCTTGTCGGCCAGGTTGGTGGCGTTGAGCGCGAACCGCCAGGGGCCGGTGGTGTAGCTGACCATGGCGTCGAACAGCGTGAAGGACGGCACCTCGACCGCCGTGCCGTGCGCCAGGCCGCGCGTGCTGCCGACGTAGCGCACCCCCGCGCCGACCCGCAGCCCCGGCAGGCCGAAGGCGCCGAAGCCGTAGTCGCCCCAGACTGAGAACTGGTTGAACGGCACCGAGTTCAGGCGCTTGCCGACCTCGTCCGGTTGCAGCGGGCTGGCCTTGAGGGTGCGCGCATCGGTGTAGGCATAGGCGGCGATCAGGTTGGCGTGGCGGCCGACGCGGGTGCGCGCCTCCAGCTCCAGCCCGCGGGTGCGCGCCTGGCCGGCCTGGATTTCGTAGTTGGTATCGAACGGGTCGGCCACGTTCACGTTCTTGCGGGTGAGCTGGTACACCGCCGCCGACAGCATGGTGTCCGACCCCGCCGGCTGGTAGCGCACCCCGGCTTCGTACTGCTCGCCGGTGGTGGGCTTGAAACGGCTGCCCTGGCGGTCCTGGCCGCCGGTCGGCTCGAACGATTCGCTGTAGCTCAGGAACGGCGCCAGGCCGTTGTCGGCCAGGTAGACGATGCCCGCGCGGCCCGTGAAGGCCTTGCTCTTCTCGTTGTCGGCATAGGTCTCGCCGGTGAAGAAATTGCGTTCGTTGGCGCTGACCCAGTCGTGCCGCCCGCCGAGCAGCACGACCCATTTGTCGGCGATCTTCATCTGGTCCTGCACATACACGCCCAGCCGCTTCGAATCGGACTTGGCGGAGACGCCCAGGTTGGGCGATACCGGACCGATTGGCCCGCCGTATTGGGGATCGTACAGATCGAGATTGCCTGCCGCCGCGAAATAGCGTTCGGTTTCGTGCTTGGGCAAGGTGTAGTCGAAACCCGCCAGCAGCGTGTGTTGCACCGGCCCGGTTCCCACCTGGTACTGCAGGGACGTGTCGACGTTGATCGCCGACGAGCGGTCCCAGCGCGGCAAGGCGTTGCGGCTGGCGGTGTGGCGCTGGTCGGAGGCCAGC
The DNA here is from genome assembly GCF_001299375.1 of Achromobacter sp. 2789STDY5608621. Lineage (NCBI taxonomy): Bacteria > Pseudomonadati > Pseudomonadota > Betaproteobacteria > Burkholderiales > Alcaligenaceae > Achromobacter > Achromobacter sp. 2789STDY5608621. The sequence continues at coordinate 3,975 of NZ_CYTU01000030.1, forward strand.
TGCCACAGGCTGGTCATGGCGTAGTGACTCTTGGCGTTGAAATAGCGCGCGTTCTGGCGCAGCGTCAGCTGGCTGTTGAAGGCGTGCTCGAACAGGTAGCCGATCGAATACCGTTCCATCTCGAACTTGTCGAAGCCGGGTTCCCCGGGGTAGCGGTCGCGGGGGATGCGGCCGTTGATGTTGGGCAGCACGGTGCCCTGCGCCGGCAGGCCGTAGGCGTAGAGGGTGCGGTCCTTCTGATATTCCGCCAGCAGCGTCAGCGAGGTGGCGGCGCTCGGCTGCCACTTCAGCGCCGGGGCGACATAGGTCCGGTCGTCGGGCACGTGGTCGATGAAAGTATTGCTGTCGCGCCGCAAGGCGGTGAGCCGGTAGGACCAGACGCCAGCCTCATCCAGCGCGCCGCCGAAGTCGCCCGAGATCTGCTTGCGGTCGAAGCTGCCCAGGTCGACATTCAGCTCGCGCAGCGGTTCCACGGTGGGACGCTTGCTGACCGTGTTGATGACGCCGCCCGGCGGCGCGGCTCCGTACAGAATGGACGAGGCGCCTTTCAGGTACTCGATGCGTTCCAGGCCATAGGGCTCCTGGCGGCCGTTGTAGACGTTGACGGTGTAGAGCGTGCCGTCGCGGTAGAAATTGCCCTGGTCGGTGCGGAAGCCTCGCAGGAACAGGCTGTCGGAGGTGCGATCCTGGCCTTCCGCGCGGCTCACGCCCGCCACGTAGCCCAGCGCGTCCTGCAGGCTCTGCGCCTTGAGCGTCTCGATTTCCTCGGCGCCGACCACCGTGATCGACTGCGGCGTCTCGATGATGGGCGTGTCGGTCTTGGTGCCGGTGGCGCTGACACGGGCGGCGTAGCCATGCAGCGGACCGGAGGGCGATTCGACCGCGCCGGTCACGCGCACCGGCTCCAGCAGCGTGGCATCGCCCGCCTGCGGCAGGGGCCGCGCGCTGAAGGTGCCATTGGCGGTGATGCGCAACTCCAGGCCGCTGCCCGCCAGCGCCTGGCGCAAGGCCTGTTCGGCGGTGTAGGTGCCGGCCACGGCCGGGGCCTGGCGGCCCGCCACCAGCGCCGGATCGACCGACACCGCGTGGCCGCTCTGGCGCGCGATACGGGTCAGGGTCTCGGCCAGCGGCGCGGCGGGAAGGTCATAGCGCTGCGCCATGGGCGCGCCCGTCTGGGCGCCGGCCTGCGCCAGGGCGGTGCCGGCCGGCGCGGCCAGGGCGATGAGGAACGCGGCCGCCAGCTGCGGCGCGGGACGAACGGGGAACATGGAATCTCCTGCGACAAGGGGGTGCTTCAGGAGGTATGTCCAGCGAGCCCGCCGCGAGCGATCATTTTTTTTCGGCGGCATCGGCGCGCAGGTCGATGCTGACCAGCCAGCCGCCCAGCCTGGCGACCTCGATCGGCAGCGTCTGGCGCAGGGATTCCAGCACGCGGTCGGTGTCGTCCAGCGGAAACGCGCCCAGCACCCGCAGCCGGGCGGCCTCGGGGGAGATGCGCAAAAAGCCGCGCCGGTATGGCCGCAATGCCGCCACCACCTCGCCCAGCGGCTGGTCGCGCACCACCAGCATGCCGTCGTGCCAGGCGGCGGCCTCGGCCAGCGCGGCGTCCGGCGCGCCGATGCCGTCCGCGCCGAAGCGCGCGCCCTCGCCCGCCGCCAGCGTGCGCCGCTGGCCCGCCGCGCGGATCTCGACGCTGTGCTCGATCACACAGGCGACACTGCCCCGCGCATCGCGCGCCACGCCGAACACCGTGCCCAAGGCCTGCACCTCGCCATCGGGACTGGCGACGATGAAGGGCCGCTCGGCGTCCGCCGCCACCCGCACGTAGACCGCGCCCTCGCGCAACCGCAGCACGCGGACGCGGTCATCGAATTGCAGGTCGACGGCGGAGCGCGCGTTCAGGGTGACCACGCTGCCGTCCGGCAGCGGATAGACGTGGCGTTCGCCGGTGCCGGTGCGCAGGTCGGCGGCCAGGGTCCGCAATGGCGTCTGGCGATCGACCAGGGCGGCCAGCCCGCCGGCCGCCAGCGCCAGCATCAAGGCATTGCGCAGCGCCCGGCGGCGCGAGGTCGGCGCCAGCAGCGCCGCGCCGGCCGCCCGGGACGAGGCGCCCTCGCCCAGCGGCGCAAAGGTGCTGTCCAGGGCGCCGGTGACCATGTCCCAGGCGGCGGCGTGGCGCGGGTCGGTCCGGTGCCAGGCCTCGAACCGGGCGCGGTCGGCGGCGCTTGCCTCGCCCGACGACAGCAGCACCATCCAGTCGACCGCCGCCTCGACGGCGGCCGGCAGCGCGGGCGCGCTCATGCGGCCAGGCGCGCGGCCACGCACAGCGTGATGGCCTGCTTCATGCCGCGCCGGACGGTGATGGCCGACACGCCGAGCTGTTCGGCGATCTGCGGATAGGTCAGTTCGTGCAACTGGCTCAGGAGGAATATCTGGCGGGTGCGCGCCGGCAGGCGTTGCAGGGCGCGGTCGATCTGCATCAGGGCCTCGACCACCAGCGCGCGCTGTTCTTCGCTGGGCGCGCAGGCCTGCGGCAGGGATTCGAGGCTGTCGAGGTAGGCGCGCTCCAGTTCGCGGCGGCGCCAGAAGGTATACAGCGTGCGCTGCGCCAGCGTGGTCAGGAACGCGCGGGGTTCGTGGATCGGCTCGGTCTGGCGCCCGGCCAGCACCCGCAGGAAGGTATCGTGCGCCAGGTCGGCGGCGTCATGGCGGCAGCCCAGCCGGCGCCGCAGCCATTCCAGCAGCCACGGATGATGGGCCTCGTACAGCTGGGCGGCGGTGTGCGGCGTCGGCTGCGCAGAATGGGACATGGCGGGGAATGGGAGGGCGGCTAATCAACAATAAGAATTATTGTCATTTATTGATGGCCGCGCAAGCCTGCCCGGTGCAGCCGGATGGCGAGCAACGTCGGCCTGGCCCGGTGTGGTGGCTCGGTGGCGTGGATCGGTGGCTTGGCTGGGCGGCTTGGCTTGCTGGACCGCATCTGGCCGACCTCTATACTTGCGGCTTCCGATTCCCCTGGAAACCGACGTGCCTCGATTGACTGCCTCGAAAGGGTTCAGCTGGACCGGCATCGTGTTTGCCGCGCTTTACCTCGCCATCGTCATCCTCTGCATCGCCGGCGCACTGTCCGCCGACGGCGACGACAAGGGCCGCTTCGTGTTGCTCCAATTGCCATTGGCCTTGCAGCTTGCGTTGCTGCACGAACTGAACCTGGACCGGCTGCTCGGTGAGCTGTCCTGGGTCGGCGGCTACCTGCTGATCGGGCTGCCGACGCTAGCCCTCTTCTATTTCGCGGGCTGGGGCCTGGAGAAACTCGTGCGCGCGGCCTTCCGGCCCATCGCGTCACAACGGTAGGCGACACGCAATAAAAAACCGGCCAGCGGCCGGTTTTTCTATCGCGCCACGGCGCGCGTCAGAGCGGGCCGGTCCACTCGGTGACGAACTCGCGGTAGTCCGGGCGGTTGGCCGGCGGCACCGCGCACGCCGGCGTGCCGATGGCCAGGAAGCCGAGGAAGCGGTAGTCGAGCGAATCCAGGCCCAGCGCCGCCTGCACGTCTTCGACGTAGGTGCCGATGCCGGTGCTCCAGAACGCGCCGTAGCCCAGCATGTGGGCGGCGTTCAGGATGTTCATGGTGGCGCAGCCGGTGGCCAGCAGTTGCTCGGCCTCGGGGATCTTGGTGTTGTCGTGGGCGATCTTCTGCGCCACGGCGACGAACAGCGGCACGCTCGCCATCCACTCGCGCACCGACTTTTCCTTTTCCGGCGTCATGCGCGGATCGCCGCTGCGCTTGACGGCCTCCAGCGCCACGTCGGCCAGCTTGCCGATGGCCTCGCCCTGGATCACCACGAAGCGCCACGGACGCAGCGCGCCGTGGTCGGGGGCCGACATCGCGGCCTGCAGGATCTGTTCGAGTTCGGCGGGTTTGGGCGCCGGGCCCCGCAGGAACTTCACGGAACGGCGCGAGGTGATGGCGTGCAAGGGCGTGGCGATGGCGGTCTGGGTCATGGAGTGAGGCACAAGTAACGGAATTCTGGCGGCTTCCCAAATGGGAAAGAGAAGGGTTCTCATATTACGCCATGGCCGCGGCGGGGACGGCTATCCCCCTGCCCGGCGCATGGCGACTGGCGGCGTCAACCCAGGTGGGTATGGCGCTCCTGGCGTTCCTCGACCTGCATTTCCGACAGGCCGTGCAGGATGCCGCAATCTTCCGTATCCGGCCGCGCCGACAGGCAGCGCTGGCGCAGATCGGTCAATTGCGTCTTCAACTGGGTCAGCTCGGCGATGCGCTCGTCCACGTGGGAAATGTGCTCGTCGAACAGTTCATTAATAGGGCCGCATCCAGTCTGGTGATTGTCCGCCAGCGACAGGATGGCGCGGATCTCGTCCTGGGTCATGTCCAGGGCGCGGCAGTTGCGGATCAGCCGCAGCCGCTCCAGGTGGGTCTGGCCGTAGCTGCGGTAGTTGTTCAGGCCGCGCTCCGGGGCGGGCAGCAGCCCTTCCTTCTCGTAATACCTGACGGTTTCGACCGTGGTGCCGGCCGCCGTGGCCAATTCGCCGATACGCATCATGCCTCCCGGACGCATCCGATGGATTAAGGGGTTGACCCTATAGTAACTCCAAGGTGTGGAATACGGTCAACGGCTTACGAAAAGGCAACCACGATGTCTTGCGCAACGAACAAACACACCGATCCCACCGCTTCCGGACAACCGGACGCCTGCTGCGGCACGAAGGCCCCGGCTGCGTCCCACGGGCATGACCACGCCGCCGGCGGATGCTGCGGCCCCGCGCAAGGCAAGGCCGCCGCGGCCGACGGCCATCGCCACGAAGGCGCCGGCCATGACCACGATCATGGCCACGATCATGACCACGATCACGATCACGATCACGGCCACGATCACAACCACAGCCACGGCCATGCCCGCGCGCCGGCGCATGCCCACGGCGCCTCGCCCTGCTGCGGCCACGATGCCGGCGACATCCAGATGTCCGCCGGCGGCGCGGCCGTGCTGCAAGCCGGCCCGGGCCAGTTGCTGGCCCGCCTGCGCATCGGCCAGATGGACTGCCCGACCGAGGAAACGCTGATCCGCAAGAAGCTCGACAGCGTCGACGGCGTGCACGCGCTGGACTTCAACCTGATGCAGCGCATCCTGACGGTGGTGCACGCCGAGGGCGCGCTGGACCGCATCACCGCCGCCATCAAGTCGCTGGGCATGACGCCCGAACCGCTGGCCGAAGGCGCCGCGCGCACCCCGGCGCCGGCCGCCGCGCGCGTCAACTGGTGGGCCATCGGCGGCGCCGGCGTGCTTGCCGGCCTGTCGGAAGCCTCGCACTTTGCCGGCATGCACTGGGGCGTCACCGCCGCGCTGGCGGTCGCCGCCATCCTCGCCTGCGGCATCAGCACCTACCGCAAGGGCTGGATCGCCGTGCGCAACGGCAACCTCAACATCAACGCGCTCATGAGCATCGCCGTCACCGGCGCCGTGCTGATCGGACAATGGCCGGAAGCGGCCATGGTGATGTTCCTCTTCAACGTCGCCGAACTGATCGAGGCGCGTTCGCTCGACCGCGCCCGCAACGCCATCCGCGGCCTGCTCGACCTGGCGCCCGAAACCGCCACCGTGCGCCAGGCCGACGGCAGCTGGCAATCGGTGCCGGCGGCGCAACTGCAGGTCGACGACGTGGTCCGCGTGCGGCCGGGCGAACGCATCGCCGCCGACGGCATCATCGTCAGCGGCCGTTCGGCGGTGGACCAATCCCCCATCACCGGCGAAAGCCTGCCGGTCGAGAAGGCCGAAGGCGACCCGGTCTACGCCGCCACCGTCAACGCGGCCGGCTCGTTCGACTACCGCGTCACCGCGGCGGCCGGCAACACCACGCTGGCGCGCATCATCCACGCGGTCGAGCAGGCCCAGGGCGCGCGCGCCCCGACCCAGCGCTTCATCGACCGCTTCTCGCGCATCTATACGCCCGTGGTGGTCGGCGTGGCCGTGCTGGTGGCGGTCCTGCCGCCGCTGCTGTGGAGCCAGCCCTGGTTCGACGCGATCTACCGCGCGCTGGCGCTGCTGATCATCGCCTGCCCCTGCGCCCTGGTGATCTCCACGCCGGTCAGCATCGTCAGCGGCCTGACGGCGGCCTCGCGCCGCGGCATCCTGGTCAAGGGCGGCGTGTACCTGGAAGAAGGCCGCAACCTGAAGTGGCTGGCGCTGGACAAGACCGGCACGCTGACCCACGGCAAGCCGGTGCAGACCGACCTGCAGGACTGGGACGTCTCCGACCTGACGCGCCAACCCGCGGCGCTGGTCGCCGCCAGCCTGGCGGCCCGCTCCGACCACCCGGTCTCGCTGGCCGTGGCCAACGCCACCCGCGACGCCGGCAAGGCGCTGCTGGACGTGGACGACTTCACCGCCCTGCCCGGCCGCGGCGTCAGCGGCAAGGTGGATGGCGTGGCGTTCCAGCTGGGCAACCGCCGCCTGATGCGGGAACTGGGCGTGTCCGACCCCAAGCTGGAAGCCCGCCTCGACGAACTGGAACGGCAGGGCAAGAGCGCCATCGCGCTCAGCGACGGCCAGCGCGTGCTGGCGCTGGCGGCGGTGGCCGACACGGTCAAGCCCACCAGCGCGGCCGCCATCGCCGACTTGCACGCGCTGGGCGTGCGCACCCTGATGCTGACGGGCGACAACACGCCCACGGCGCAGGCCATCGCGCGCCAGGTCGGCATCGACGAAGCGCGCGGCGACCAGTTGCCCGAAGACAAGCTGGCCGCGATCGAGAGCAAGCTGGCGCCCGCCGGCAAGGTCGGCATGGTCGGCGACGGCATCAACGACGCCCCGGCCCTGGCCCGCGCCGACATCGGCTTCGCCATGGGCGCGGCCGGCACCGGCACCGCCATCGAAACAGCCGACGTGGCGCTGATGGACGACGACCTGCGCAAGATCGGCACCTTCCTGCGCCTGTCGCGCGCCACCCACAGCGTGCTGATCCAGAACATCGCGCTGGCGCTGGGCATCAAGGCCGTGTTCCTGACCCTGGCGATGACCGGCAACGCCACGCTGTGGATGGCGGTGTTCGCCGACGTCGGCGCCAGCCTGCTGGTGGTGGCCAACGGCTTGCGGCTGCTGCGGGCCGCGCCGCAGACGGCCTGAACCGCCGGCGCCATGACGTGAAAACGCCCCCGGGGAATTCTCCCCGGGGGCGTTTTTTCATCGCCGAGCCGCCTCAAGATGAAAAACGCCCCCTTGGGGGGCAGCAAGCCGAAGGCGCGGCGTGGGGGCATATTTTCATCGCCGAGCCGCCTCAAGATGAAAAACGCCCCCTTGGGGGGCAGCAAGCCGAAGGCGCGGCGTGGGGGCATATTTTCATCGCCGAGCCGCCTCAAGATGAAAACGCCCCCCTGGGGGGCAGCAAGCCGAAGGCGCGGCGTGGGGGCATATTTTCATCGCCGAGCCGCCTCAAGATGAAAAACGCCCCCTTGGGGGGCAGCAAGCCGAAGGCGCGGCGTGGGGGCATATTTTCATCGCCGAGCCGCCTCAAGATGAAAAACGCCCCCTTGGGGGGCAGCAAGCCGAAGGCGCGGCGTGGGGGCGTTTTTTCATCGACGAGCCGTCCCTCAGCCCGTCTGCTCTTCCTGCGGCCAGTCGCGCAGCACCGGCGCGTCCGGCGCGCCCGGGCCGACGTCGCGCAGATGGTCGTGCTGCAGCAGCGCCATGCGGTAGGCGTCGCGATAGGTGCCGTTGGAAAAGAACTCTTCCTTGAGCAGCCCTTCGATCTGGAAGCCGCAGCGCTCGTAGATGTGCACGGCGGCGCGGTTGTCTTTGTCCACCACCAGGTAGACCTTGTGCAGGTTCAGCACGCGGAAGGCGTAGCCCACCGCGATGCGGGTGGCGGCCTTGGCGTAGCCGCGGCCCTGGTAGCTGGGCGCGATGATGATCTGGAATTCGGCGCGACGGTGGATGTAGTCGATTTCCACCAGTTCCACCAGGCCGGCCGGCTGGCCGGTGTCGTGCTCGATGATGAAGCGCCGCTCGTTCTGGTCGTGCAAGTGGCGGTCATAGAGGGCGACCAGTTCGTCGTAGGCCTCGTAAGGCTCTTCGAACCAATAACGCATGATGACGTCGTTATTGTTGATCTTGTGCACGAAGTGCAGGTCGCCGCGCTCCAGGGGGCGTATTTTGATATCGGATATTACCGACATAGAAACCTCCGAAAGTGCTGCCATTGTAGCTGACATTGCCCTGAAACGCCCGTTACATGGCGATTCCATGGGAAGAATGGCTTGTTCATTGACCTACAGCAGAAAAATGCCTGAAAAAGCGCATGAATGCTGGAACTTCAAAGAATCATCCGGCGCCATTCGTAACGAAATCCGCCCTTAGCCGGGCCCGGCCGGCATTGCCCGCCGCCCCTTGCGGACACATGCCGCCATCAGGGCGCCGCGAACGCCGGCAGGCGCTGTTCGATGCGCCGCGCCACCTCGTTGGCCGCCGACGACAACGGCCGCCCCAGCCGCAGCAGCATCTGGCACTCGGGCGCGCTCAGGATCGGATGCGCGATCGGCAGCGCCACCAGTTCGCCGCTGGCCAGTTCGTGGTGCACGCCCAGGTTCGGCATCAGCGTCACGCCGGCGCCGCTGATCGCGTATTGCTTGAGCACGCGCAGCGAGTTGGTGGTCAGGCTGGGCGTGAGATGGATGCGTTCGGTGAATTCCAGCAGGTCGACCGCCTGGCGCAAGCCATAGGGCGCGGACATCAGCGCGAACGGATACGGCAGGATGTCGGCAATCGTCAGCGGCGCGCGGCGCCGCGCCAGCGCGTGATCCGGCAGCGCCAGCAGGCAGACCGGATGCTTGCGGCTGGCGCGGCAGCGCAGCCGCGGATCGACCGGCGGGTTGTAGGCCAGGCCGATGTGCGCGGCATCCGTGGCCACCGCCTCGACCACCTCGTTGACCGAGCCGACATTGACGCTGACGTTGATGCGCGGATGCTCGATGCAGAACGGCCCGACCACGTGCTCCATCAGGCTGTCGATGAAGCCCTCGCTGATCATCAGGTGGACGTTGCCGCGCCGCATGCCGCGCAGCTCCTGCAGGCGCGTGTTCAGGTGCTCCTGCTGCGCGCGGCAGGCGCGGTGGTATTCGAGCAGCATGTCGGCGGCCTCGGTCGGCGTCAGCCCGCGCGCGCGGCGCTCGAACAGCGCAACGCCCAGTTCCTTTTCCAGCAGCTGGATCTGGCGGCTGATGACCGACGGCGCGGTGCCGAGCTTGTCGGCCGCGCCGCGGATCGAGCCACAGGCCACGACCTCATTGAAGTACTTCAGCCGCGTCTGGCTGATTTCGGCCATCGCTCCCCCTTTGTTTTCCGTTGCCCTAAAGGCAACGATAATTTATCACCCAGGTCATTGTTTCGAACACTGCGTGCTCGCAATATGGACGCCGCGCGGACCCACCCCGGGGACCGCCGCCATCCCAACCACCGCGGCGGGCGCAGACCCGCCCGCGAGGAGACAACGCAATGCCCCATCAGGCCACGCCAGGCGCCGATCCGCGCCTGGCTCCGCTTTATCGCAAGATCACCTGGCGCCTGCTGCCGTTCCTGCTGCTCTGTTATGTGTTCGCCTACCTGGACCGCATCAACATCGGCTTCGCCAAGCTGCAGATGCAGCAGGACATCGGCATCTCGGATGCCGTCTACGGCCTGGGCGCGGGCATCTTCTTTCTCGGCTACGTGATGTTCGAGGTGCCCAGCAACCTGCTGCTGACGCGCATCGGCGCGCGCCGCACCATCAGCCGCATCATGGTGCTGTGGGGCCTGACCTCGGCCTCGATGCTGTTCGTGCAGGGCGAATGGAGCTTCTACGTCCTGCGCTTCATGCTGGGCGTGTTCGAGGCCGGCTTCGCCCCCGGCATGATCTTCTACCTGACCTACTGGTACTCGCAATCGCGCATGGCCGGCGTCATGGCGGTGGTGATGCTGGCCGGCCCGATCGGCGGCATCGTCGGCGGCCCGGTCTCGGCCTGGATCATGACGGCCTTCTCCGGCGCGCACGGGCTGGACGGCTGGCAATGGATGTTCCTGCTCGAAGGCCTGCCCTGTGTGCTGCTGGGCGTCATCGCCTTCCGCTACCTGGACGACAAGCCGGCCGAGGCGCGCTGGCTCAGCGCCGAGGAAAAGGCGCTGCTGGCCGCCGACCTGGACAGCCGCGGCGCGCACAAGAAGCACGCCTTCGCCCAGGTGCTGCGCGACCCGGCCATCTACGGCATGGCGCTGACCTACTTCTGCCTGATCTGCGGCATCTACGCGGTCAGCTTCTGGCTGCCGACGCTGCTCAAGCTGGCGGGGGTGCAGGACACCATGCAGATCGGCCTGTACTCGGCGATCCCATACGTGGCCGCGGCGGTCTTCATGCTGGGGTTCGCGCGCAGCTCCGACCGCCTGCGCGAGCGCCGCTGGCACACGCTGGTGCCGGCGCTGCTGGCCGGCGTGGCGCTGTGCATCGCCACCGCGGCGCCGACGCAATTCGCGCTATCCCTGACGGCCATCACGCTCGCCACGGGCTTCATGTGGGCCGCCTACACGGTATTCTGGGCGATTCCGTCGCAGTACCTGCAAGGGGAAGCCGCGGCGGGCGGCATCGCGCTGATCAACAGCATCGGCCTGCTGGGCGGTTTCCTCAGTCCGTCCATCATCGGCTGGATCAAGGAATCCACCGGCAGCCTGGCCGGCGGTCTGTACGCGATCTCCGCCCTGCTGGTGGCCGGCGCCCTGCTGCTACTGGTGAACCGTCCTCCCCAATCCGCGCCCGCGCGCGCCTGACGCTCCAAGGAATCGATCATGCACATTCTGGTGGCTGGCTTCCAGCACGAGACCAATACCTTCGCGCCGTCCAAGGCGGCCTATGAGAACTTCGTGCGCGGCGAGGGCTTTCCCGCCATGGTGCGCGGCGAGGACATGCTGGCGCTGCGCGAGGTCAACATCCCCGCCGGCGGCTTCATCAACGCCGCGCTGGCGCAGGGCCACACCGTGCGCACGGTGATCTGGGCCGGCGCCAGCCCGTCGGCCCACGTCACCCGCGACGCCTACGAACGCATCGCCGGCGAGATCGTCGACGCGGCGCGCGCCGGCGGCTTCGACGCCATCTACCTGGACCTGCACGGCGCCATGGTGGCCGAGCATCTGGACGACGGCGAAGGCGAACTGCTGGCGCGGGTGCGCGCCCTGGTCGGCCCCGGCGTGCCGGTGGTCGGCAGCCTGGACCTGCACGCCAACGTCACCGCGCGGATGCTGCGCGAGGCCGACGGCCTGGCCGCCTTCCGCACCTACCCGCACGTGGACATGGCGGTGACCGGCGAGCATGCCGCGCGCCTGCTGGCCGCGCGCATCGCGGCCGGCGACAAGTGGGTGCGGGCCGAACGCCGCCTGCCCTTCCTGATCCCCATCAACGGCATGTGCACGATGCTGCAGCCGTCACAGGGCGTGTACGAAGAACTGGAACGCCTGGAGCAGACGCCGGGCGTGGCCTCGATCTCGTTCGCGCCGGGCTTTCCGGCGGCCGACTTCCCCGAATGCGGCCCGGTAGTGTGGGCCTATGGCACCGACGCCGACGCGGTTGAGCGCGTGACCGAGGCGCTGTACCAGCGCGTGCTGGAACTGGAACCGCAATGGTCGCCCGACTTCCTGGCGCCGGCCGATGCGGTCAAGCGGGCCCAGGCGCTCGCGGCCGGCGCCTCGCGCCCCGTGGTCATCGCCGACACCCAGGACAATCCGGGCGCGGGCGGCGACGCCAACACCACCGGCATGCTGCGCGCGCTGGTCCAGGCCAACGCGCAGAACGCCGCGCTGGGCCTGTTCTATGACCCCGAGGCGGTGCGCCAGGCCACCGCCGCCGGACTCGGCAGCACGGTGCGGCTGCGGTTGGGCGGGCAGTCCGGCGTGGCCGGCGACGCGCCGTTCGAAGGCGACTTCGTGGTCGAGACGCTGTCGTCCGGCAAGCTGCGCTTTGACGGCCCGATGATGAACGGCATGGACGTGGACCTGGAGGCGGTGGCCGGCCTGCGGCTGGGCGGCGTGCGCGTGGTGGTCAGCGCCACCAAGTCGCAGATGCTGGACCGCAACCTGTTCCGCGTCGGCGGCGTGCAGCCCGAGGAGATGGCGATCCTGGTGGTGAAAAGCTCGGTGCACTTCCGCGCCGACTTCCAGCCCATCGCGCACGAGGTGCTGGTGGCCAAGGCCCCCGGCCCGATGCAGGCCGATCCCGCCGACCTGCCCTGGACCCGGCTGCAACCGGGCATCCGCATCAAGCCGCTGGGGCCGGCGTTCTCGTTCTGACGGCAGCGCGCCGCCCGCACTGACGCGGCTCGGCGCGCGGCGGGTCCGGACACGAACGGGAAGCGGACGGCCCCGGCTTACTTGAGCTTGCCCTGCGGGCTGACGAAATCTTCCAGCGTCAGCCCTTTTTCCTTGAGGATGGCTTCCAGCAGCGGCTGCAGCTTGCCCAGGCTTTCCTGGACCGTCTCGCGTACCGTGTCCACCACCACCTGGGTGCTGCGCTCGATCTCGATGTTGACGTGGTCGCCCACCTGCTTGTCCTCGAACACCGTCATGCGGCGGGTCTCGGGGATCAGCCAGACTTCGAACCAGCCTTCGGCGCGGTTGACCTCGGACACGGTCAGGCTGGCGCCGTTGATGGCGATGTAGCCCTTGGCGAACACGTACTTGCGAAAGGCCTCGGGGATGCTGAAGCGCATCAGGCGATTGGTGTCCGACGACTTCACCATCACCACTTCCGAGGTGAAATCGACGTGGCCGGAGAGCGGATGGCCGCCGATCTCGGCGCCATCCTTGGCGGCGCGCTCGACGTTGGCGCGGTCGCCTTCCTGGTAGCTGCCGAGCGTGGTGATGGCCAGGCTTTGCAGCATGACATCGAAGGTGGCCTGGTTGGCGTCGAGGATTTCGGTGACCGTCAGGCAGACGCCGTCGGTCGAGACGCTGGCGCCGATCGCCAGGTCCTGGCAGAAGCCCTCGGGAAACGCCAGCGTGAACGTGCGCAGGCCTTCGCGATCCGCGATTTTCGCGATCTTCGCGGTGCCTTGAACAATACCGGTGAACATGCTGATCCTGGATACGGGGCGTGGCGCCCCTGGCAAAACATCAAAGGTAACCGATATTTTGCCACCGGGCGCCCGCCCCTGTCGGGGCGGCACGCCCGGCCGCCGCCGGATCAGTGGCGGATGGCGATGGTCTTCAGGGTGGTGAAGCCGTACAGCGCCTCGAAGCCCTTTTCACGGCCGTAGCCCGACTGGCGCGAACCGCCGAACGGCAGTTCCACGCCGCCGCCGGCGCCGTAATTGTTGACGAACACCTGGCCGGCGCGCAGCTTGCGCGCCAGGCGCAGCTGGCGGCCGCCGTCGCGGGTCCAGACGCCGGCCACCAGGCCGTAGAGCGTGCCGTTGGCGATCTCCAGCGCTTCTTCCTCGGTGTCGAACACCATGGCGGCCAGCACTGGACCGAACACTTCCTCCTGCGCCAGGCGGCTCTTGGGCGGCACGTCGCGGAACAGCACCGGCGGCTGGTAGAAGCCGCTGTCGGGCGCGCCGTCCTTGAGCTTGCCGCGCGCGGCGACCTTCAGGCCCTCGGCTTCGGCCTCGGCCAGGAAACCGCGCACGCGGTCATGCTGGCGGGCGCTGATCAGCGGACCGACGTCCAGGTCCTGCGCGGCCGGGCCGGTGACGGTGGCCGAGAAGGCCTCGCCCAGGCGCGCCAGCACTTTCTCGTAGACGCCGCGCTGGATCAGCACGCGGCTGCCGGCCGAGCAGGTCTGGCCGGCGTTCTGGATGATGGCGGCCAGCAGCACCGGCATGGCGGCGTCCAGGTCGGCGTCGTCGAACACGATCTGCGGCGACTTGCCGCCCAGTTCGAGCGTCACCGGCACGTGGTTTTCGGCGGCGGCGTGCGCCACCATCTTGCCGGTCTGCGGCGAGCCGGTGAACGAGATGTGGTCGATGCCCGGGTGCGCCGACAAGGCGGCGCCGGCCTCGTGGCCGTAGCCGGTGCAGATGTTCAGCGCGCCGGCGGGCAGGCCCACCTCGGCGGCGATCTCGGCCACCTTGAGCAGCGACAGGCAGGCGTCCTCGGCCGGCTTGACCACGCAGGCATTGCCCGCGGCCAGCGCGGCGCCGACGCTGCGGCCGAAGATCTGCAGCGGATAGTTCCACGGCACGATGTGGCCGGTGACGCCATGCGCCTCGCGCACGGTCAGCACGGTGAAGCCGGGGGTGTAGGGAATGGTCTCGCCATGCAGCTTGTCGACCGCGCCGGCGTAGAACTCGAAATAGCGGGCCACGGCGGCCGCGTCGGCGCGGGCCTGCTTGATCGGCTTGCCGGCGTCGGCGGACTCCAGCTGCGCCAGTTCTTCCTGGCGCTCCAGCAGCGCGAAGGCGATGCGCATGAGCAGGCGGCTGCGGGCGGCGGGCGCCATCTGGCCCCACTCGCCCTCGAAGGCCTCGCGCGCGGCGACCACGGCGCGGTCCACGTCTTCCTCGCCCGAACGCGCGATGGCGTCGAAGGCCTTGCCATCGGACGGGTTCAGGACGGGAATGGTTTCGCCGCTGGCGGCGGGCACCCACTGGTTGGCGATAAAGTTCTTCTGGGTCACGGTGTGCGGAGTAAAGTAGCGGCCGGTTGGCCGGTTGCGGGATGGATCCAAGGTAAGGGAGCCCTCAACAACTTGTCAATTGAATTGACAGCTTTCGTCCCAAGCTTCAGGATATTTTTGGCCGGACTGGGGTTATCCCTAGGCTTTCAAGCCCTTGCATCGCCGTGTGCGCCAGGGCGTCTTGTTCGATTTGTCATGACCGATAACAAACCCGGCGTCCGCGCCGTTGGAGCCCCGCCATGAGCAACGTGCGCGATCCGCAACTGGACAAGCTGCTGAGCGCGGCCACCCGGCCGCGGCCCGAGCTGGACGTGCTGGCCGAAGTGGCGTCCGGCCTGGGCTACGTACGCGCCGAGCGCTTCGCCGAACGCGTCTACGAGAGCCTGTTCTATGCCATCGCCACCGGCAAGATCGGGCCGGGCGCCAAGCTGCCCACCGAACTGGAACTGGCGGCGCTGTTCGAGGTGTCGCGCCCGGTGGTGCGGCAGGCGCTGGACCGGCTGCGCGAAGACCAGCTGGTCGAATCCGTGCGCGGCTCGGGCAGCTACGTGCGCGCCAAGCCCGACCTGATGGGCGGCATGCCGGCGGTCGATCCCGCGCGCCGGGTCGGCCATATCCTGGAGGGGCTGGAACTGCGCATGGTGATCGAGCCGGAATGCGCCTACCTGGCCGCCCTGCGCCGCACCGACGACGACCTGCTGGAAATGGACCGCATGCTGGCCGGCTACGAAGCCGCCGACGCCGCCGGCGCCATCGCCCACCATCATGACTATGGCTTTCACCGCGCCATCGCGGCGGCCACCGGCAACCAGCGCTTCGTGCAGGTGCTCAAGTCGCTGGAGTACGACGTCAGCCATGCCGTCAACATGATGCGCCACCTGGTTCATAGCGAACCCTGGAAGCGCACCCGCGCCGCCATCGACGAACACCGCCAGATCTACCGTCTGATCCGCGAACAGGACGCCGAGGGCGCCCGCAACATCATGCGCGCCCATATCGAAAAAGCCCGCAGCCGCATGCTCAACAGCGGCTCGGAACATTGATTCACTGAATTCCCGCCATGCCCAGCCCCACCCTCGACCTGAACCAGCAACTCGTCATCGTCACCGGCGCCAGCCGCGGCCTGGGCGCCGCCATCGCCCGCGCCTTCCTGCGCGAGGGCGCGCGGGTCGTCATCAACTACCTGAACAGCGAAGCCGCGGCCCGCGAACTGGCGGCAACCGCGCCGGACCGCGCGCTGGCCGTGCAGGCGGACGTGCGCGACGCCGACGCGGTCGCCGCCATGGTGGCGCGCGCCAGCGAGCATTTCGGCCGGCCGGTCGGCACCGTGGTCAACAACGCCCTGCCCGCCTTCCAGTTCGACGGCGACGCCCGCCCCCACGCCGACACGCTCGACTGGGCGCGCATGAACGCGCAGCTCGAAGGCAGCGTGCGCGCCGCCCTCAACACCACCCAGGCCGTGCTGCCGTCGATGCGCGCGGCCGGCGGCGGCCGCATCATCAACGTCGGCACCAACCTGGTCCAGAACCCGGTGGTGCCGTACCACGACTACACCGCCGCCAAGGCCGCCCTGCTGGCCTTCACGCGCACGCTGTCGCACGAACTGGGCGCCGACGGCATCAGCGTCAACATGGTGTCCGGCGGCCTGCTACGCACCACCGACGCTTCGGCCGCCACGCCGGCGGCGGTGTTCGACCTGATCGCCGCCAGCACGCCGCTGCGCGAAGTGACCACGCCGGAACAGTTCGCCGACGCGGTGCTGTTCTTCGCCAGCCCGTGGTCGCGCGCGGTGACGGGGCAGAATCTGATCGTGGATGGGGGGCTGGTGAAGGGGTGACGGGCGCGGCGCGTCGACGAATGTGGTTAATGCGAGGGCGTCTCGCGGCCGACACCAAGGCGCTGGTCCAGGACGCGGAAATAAGGGCGTTGGCTCCAAGCGGCACGATCGCCGATCACATACAGCCGGGCCTTGGCCCGGCTGACCGCCACATTGAGCAGGTTGGGGCTTTGCGCAGCCCAATCCTTGGCCCCCGGGCGCTGAGGATTGCCGCCCAGCACCAAGATAACGACTTCGGCCTCCTTGCCCTGGGTCGTGTGCACCGTCCCGGTCTTGGCAGGATCGAGTCCAAGCATCCTGGCCATCGCGCGCAGTTGCATCGCCGCATCCTTGAACGGCGAGATCAGGAAAATGTCCTTGGGCGCGACCTGGTGCTCAGCCTGTAAAGACCGCAACAGCTTCCTCGCAGCCTCCCCTTCCTCAGGCACCCAATTGCCCGCACTGGTTTGCGCGCGGACGTCGATCCAATGGCAACGCGGCCACGAATGGGCGGACGGCGATTTCCCTTGAACCATCAGCCCGTCATAAGCAATGCCGTTGCTGATGGAGAACATCGGATCATCGCAACGGCGGTGTACACGCAGCGGCGAGCCGACCCAGACTTTCCCGTTCTCCTTGCCCGGCAGCCAGGTCCCCATCGACATGCTCTGATCCGACAGGCGCTGCGCCGATGTGAAGCTGGGCCACCAATCCCGAGGTACGTCATAGTGCCGAGCCAGTGCGCCCTCGACCGCTGCCGGCATGCCCAGTACGGGTTCAAGCTGGTTGGGATCGCCCACCACGACAGTGCGCGCCGCCCGCCAGATGGCACCAGCGGCCTGTTGAGGCAATGCCTGGCCGGCCTCGTCGATCAAAAGCCAGCCGATCGACTCCCGCCCAAGCGAATGGAACATGCGAGGAATCGAGGCGAAGGTCGTGGAGATCACCGGAACCACGAGGGCGAGGCTCCCAAGCGCCACGCGCGCCATGTCTTCGGGCATGCCCTTACCTTGGAGCCAGTTCGAGGCCAAGCCAAGGTTGTCGATGATCTCCTGAGGATGGGATTCGATGAAAGCACGATGCACATCCAATCCGGCCAGAAACAGATCTTGCCGCGCGCGGCGCCAAGCCGGCGTCGACCAGGGCGAGGACAGTTCCCGGACGGCATCATCGGCGCTCGATTGCGGCCAGTACGCCCCCAAGCGCTGCATCGCCTGCCGACATGCATGTCCAGCCGCGTCAAGCCTGTGCAGTGCCTCTTGATGAGCGACCTGCTTTTGCCGCAAGGCAGCCCTCAGCTTCTCGTCCCCACCGGCCGCTTCCTGGTGCGTGGCCTTGGCCTTGTTGCACTCTGCGGCCAGGCCATCGTGATCGGCCCTGGATTGCCTGACTTGAGCATCGATCTGGTTGCGCCTGTTCCACCATTCGCGATGCGAGCGCCCCCAGGTCGAAAGCCAGATCAGCAATCCTGGCCTGGCCCGATCGTGGCTGGCCAATTCGGCCTGCGCCGCAGCACACTGCTTGAGCACGCCGGCCATCCGCGCTTGCAGATTGTCGACGCGCTCCTGTAGCGTCGGCAGCGCGGCTTGTCGCGTCGCGAGTTCGCCCTGGATAGCTTGCACGCCACGTTCTAGTTCCTCGGCCTGGGCGCGCGCCTTGAGGACAACCTCCGGAAGTTTCGCACCCGCCTCCAAGGCGCTTCGGCATTGACGTTCGGCCTCCCGCGCCTGTTCGAACCGGGCCACGGCCTGTGTCCAACTCATCTCTGGCTTGCGCCCGCCCTCGATGATCCGGCTCAGGTGATAGCGTAGCCCTTCCCCACCCTCGGCAAAGGGATTGGCGTCCCACCGAGCCAGAAGCGCCGCTTGCGTGGGATCGTCTTGTGCATCCGGCTGATTTTTCCTGGAATGGACGCCAGGTGGATTCCTCCACCAGAAGCTGTTCATGAACGCGCCACGGTTGGCCTTCGATCCCATGCGTGCGGCCAGGAGCCCCCAGGCGGCATTGCCCAGGACGTTGCCGGCCAGGCACTTGTAATAACCATCCGGATGCGCGCTGCGCCCGGTCGTATCGGCAGGTACGGCCTTGATGCCAGGCAGTTCCAGCGAAATGTTCTCCACCGCGCCGTTGTTGGCCGAGGCCACAACGATGGCGAACCCGCTCAGGTCAGCGTGCAACGGTCGATAGTTGCACCAGAATTCACCTAGTTTCTTTTTCGTCCGCCCGGCAAAGGCCTGCCCTCCCAGCCGCGCCAGGTGCGCCGCGCGCGCAGTGACAACCGCCGCTACCACATCGCGTAACAAGGTGGTCTTGCCCGTGCCCGGCGGTCCATTGATCGCAAAGATTCCAGGCTTGGCTTCGAGCTGGCGCCACAGTTCATTGACGGCCAGTTGCTGGCTGAATGCAAGCGGATGATCCGAAGGCCAACTTCCCGCAGGAAAAGCCGCGGGATTCAACGCCGCGAAAGCAGTCGCCACCCCATGCGCCTCGCGCAGATCCACGCGCGCGGGATCCACCCTGGCCACCGCCTGGATATACTCGGCCAGCCCTTTCCCGACATCGCCATTGACCCAGGCATGGCTCAGCGCGTTGAGATCGCCAACAAAGAAACTGTTCAGCAGATCATCTCCCGGCTGGGGATCGGACGCGCCCTGATCGCCCGTCGCTTCGGCTCTCTTGACCTGGACGCATTTGGCGGCGTGGGTCGAGGAGATCATCCCCTCGGGCAGTAGACAAAGGGCGGCAACGCGCCCGCTCAACGCATCGACCCAGGCACGGGTGGGCGGCGCCTTTTCCTGTCTGGCCGCGGCAGTAGCATCGACGAGCCACTGGATAAGCCGGCGAACCAGCATGTCAAAGCCCGCATAGCCGCTGTTCGGACTCGGTATCTCCGGATTGGCCTCTGGCAAGCCGGTCGTGACGATCCTGCCGCCGTCTTCCAGCACCGCGATGCCGTCAGGGTAATGCAGGATCTGCCCTGCCGCCCAACACGCCAGGGACAACACGAAATTCTGCGGCAGAGGATAGCCGTCTTCGTCGAAAGCCAAGTCAAAGAGGCGGGCTTGGCCACTGGGACGGCGCTCGTCGAACACATCCTCGTGCGAACCAAGCTTGACTTCCAGCGATGCCGCAAACCGCTCGATATCGTAGAGCCCCGCCTGCAGCGTGTAGCGCCAGGCAAGGCGCGGCGCAATGCGTTTGGCCTGGTGTTTCGGATCGAACCAGGGCAAGGACTCGTCCGCGCGTAATCGGTAGACAGGCTCGGTGAGGTGGGCGGGGTTGGCTTTCTCGGCCTTTTGCGGGACGCACGCCTCGACGGCGCGCCAGAACCGCAATATTAGCGGTGCTTGAGATATTGCAGGCTGCCGGCCCTGCTGTTGTTCTGCCATTGTTTTGTTCTCTTTCAGGACTGCGGAACTTCCGATTGGGGTCGGATATTGGCGTTTTGAAAATTATACAAATTGATAATAATTTATACGAACGCGATGGCTTTCCGGTTCGGATTGAACGCACTTTTGGTTCACACAGATTGCAGAAAGCAGTGAACCATGCGTGAAGCGCTACCCCTCGACGTTTCCCGTAGTTTCGGACACAACGAAGGGTCGACTCGCCAAGCCCTCCTGCCCCCCCTTGCTAGACTGCTGGCACGACACTAATCGCCCGAAGGTTCAACGCCCCGGCCCGCTCATGCGCCGCGCCTTCGAGTGGCACACGACGCATCCGGGCACCACCCGCGAGCATGTTGCATACGTCACGCACCGGCATCACGTCGCCGATCCGCTTGCCGAGAAAGTATCCGATCGAATACACTAATCATGTACCACATAAAGCCGCTGCCAGCGTTCGACGCTTGGTTCGACAGCCTGACAGACCCAGCTACGCGAGCCCGCCTGATCCGCAGGCTTGAAAAGGCCGCGCGAGGTTTGCTGGGCGATGTGAAACCGGTCGGAGAGGGCGTGAGCGAGATGCGCGAGTTCTTTGGCCCTGGCTGGCGCATGTATTACATCGAGCAGGGCGACGTGCTGATCGTCATGCTGGGCGGCGGCACAAAGACCACACAACGCCGTGACGTCAAGCACGCCAAGGAATTGGCGCGGGCCCTGAGAAACGACGAGGAAGACCCATCATGAGCAAGAAGACGATCAAGGTTTCCGAACTGCCCACCTTCGACCCTGCGCGTTACCTGCGCGACGACAAGGACATCGCCGCCTACTTGACGCAGGTGATCGAGGACGGAGACTTCGATGAGCTTGCCCAGGCGCTGGGAGTTGCCGCGCGCGCTCGCGGCATGACGCAAATTGCCGAGACCGCCGGTATTGGCCGGGAATCCCTGTACAAGGCCCTGCGTGCCGGCGCCAGCCCGCGCTTTGACACCATCGCCAAGGTATGCAAGGCACTGGGCGTACGCCTGGTCGTCCAGGCCGAACATCCGGCCTAGGCCCGCATGACGAGCCACGACCGAATCGAAAACCCGAGCCGCGCTGGAACCCAGCCGTCCCCGCAGAGTCGGCGGGAGAGGACCATAAGCACATGTCGATGACACGCGAAACCACGCCATCGCCGGCAAGAAAAAACCTATTCGGTCGATTTTCAAGAAGGTTCGGTAGTCGCCGGGCCAGTAGCCGGAAGCCAAGATTTCCTAGAGAATCCCCCCCAACCCTCTGAAACAACAAACTGCATTCTCCCCATGAAACTCGCCACCTGGAACGTCAACTCCCTCAACGTGCGCCTGCCGCAGGTGCTGGACTGGCTGGCCGCCAATCCCGTCGACGTGCTGTGCATCCAGGAACTGAAGCTGACCGACGACAAGTTCCCCGAGGCCGCCTTCATGGAAGCCGGCTACCACGCGGTCTGGGCCGGCCAGAAGACCTACAACGGCGTCGCCATCGTGTCGCGCGTGCCGGGCACGTCGATGGTCCGCAACATCCCCAATTACGAAGACCCGCAGCAGCGCGTGCTGGCCCTGACCTTCCCCAGCGCCGATGGCGACGTGCGCGTGGTCTGCGCCTATTGCCCCAATGGCCAGGCGGTCGGCTCCGACAAGTACGCCTACAAGCTCGAATGGTTCGAGGCCATGCGCGCCTGGCTGGCCGACGAGATCAAGCAATACCCGCGCCTGGCGGTGCTGGGCGACTACAACGTCGCCCCGGCCGACGAGGACGTGCACAACCCCGAGAAGTGGGAAGGCCAGGTGCTGGTGTCCGAACCCGAGCGCCACGCGCTGCAGCACCTGGTGGACCTGGGCCTGGCCGACTCGTTCCGCCTGTTCGAGCAGCCCGAGAAGTCGTTTTCGTGGTGGGACTACCGCCAGTTCGCGTTCCGCCGCAATGCCGGCCTGCGCATCGACCACATCCTGCTGTCGGCGCCGCTGGTCAAGCGCTGCACCGCCTGCGTGATCGACAAGGAACCGCGCCGCAACGAGCAACCGTCCGACCATGCGCCGGTGGTGGCCACGCTGACGTTCGATTGAGCAAAAAATCTTGCGCGCCAGCTTGCGCGGCGCGCGGGAATTCCTGTATATTTGCGGTCTTGCTTGATTTGGGGCGGTAGCTCAGCTGGGAGAGCGTCGCGTTCGCAATGCGAAGGTCGGGAGTTCGATCCTCCTCCGCTCCACCAATTCAAGCTCCAGCGAAATCTGGAGTAAGTCCAAGACAGCGCCTTAGGGCGCTGTTTTTGTTTGGCGCTGTTTTGTTTGGGCGGATCGGCCCATGGATTCAAGGCCGCAGCAAGGAGATGCGCGGCTTGCCATACTCCTGCCGGTAACACACGCATAGCAGCACCCTGCCGACCCGCTCGCACCGCGCGACGAATCTCCAGCGGCCAAATACCAGGCCGATCTCTTGCGCCCCGCCCTGATCGAGCGGTCGCGCCCAGGTGATGGACAGGCGCGGCAGCGCATGCAGCAGCCCCAGCCCCACGCTTTTCGCGCAAGCCTCGCGGGCGACCCAGCCGGCCAGGAAATCCACGACGACGAGGTCCCGCCGCGCCAGCCAGGCCGCCAGACGGTGTTGGCGGGCGGCCAGATCGGGCCGATCCAGATGCTCGATGTCAATGCCCACGTACTTGCGATTGGCGTATAGCCGCGCCTGCGTGCCGGAACTGTCGCTCACGCCGAAACCAGCAAGACCGGGAAGGTACGGCTTGCCCAACCGTGTGCGCCTGGCCCGCCCGGACAGCGCGGGGTCCAGCGCGCCCAACATCACCGTGACGTCAAAGTTCGACGAGGGTACGGTCATGCGAGCCGGTCGCGATCAGGGTGTCGGCCTCGCCCGCCACGGCGCGCGCGCTGAACCGCAGGGAATTGCCGAACATGGCCTCTACCGTGATCGTCAGCCGCACCGCGCTACCCGGATGCGCGGGCGCCACGTGCCGCACACTGACCGCATGCCCGACCGACCCGCAACGCCCGTCGCCCGCCAGCCGGATGCACTCCGTCGCATAAGACTCGATCCAATAGACAATCACCGGGGTGGCCAGCACATCCAGATCTCCGCCATAGCTCAATGCGCTGGCGGCGGCATCGACCACCCAGGTTTTCTGGAACTGCTGGCCTGTCTGGAACAATGCCTGCGCCTGTACGGTCGGATGCCCCATCTAGGCGCGCTCCAGCGCGGCGAGCGCCTGCGCCGCATTGCCGAAACGATCCTTGAACATGGAGATCCAGCGCTCCAAGCCGAACGCGACACAACTGGTGTGCACGAAGTTGCCGGCCAGGCGGATATCGAACTTTTCACCAAAGTAGTTGCGGTGATAGTTCAGCGACGACACGGCGTGGCCGTCGAACACCAGTTCGCGCTTGGTGGGCGTCAGCGCCGACAGGCGCGCCACGGCGCTGCCTGAATCAAAGAAGGGATCGTTGGCTTCTTCACAACCCGCGCGGATTCCCAGTTGCGCGAACAGGGAGAACAGGCGGTCATAACCGGCTTCCAGGTGCGCCTGCGCGCCCTCCGCCGTGCCCAGGTACACGTATTCCTTCATGGTGAAGTTGAAGGCACGGTAACGATCCAGCGCCTTGTCCTCGTGCCGGAAGCAGCGCGCGATGCAGGATTCCACCCGCGCGCCTTCCAGATGCTGTCCTTGCAGCCCAAGGTAGACCTTGTAGCAGGTCGCCGGCAACAAGGCCACGTCGGCGGACAGCGCCTTGAAATCCTGGTCCAGCTTGCGCTGGCCGCGCGCGAACCCCAGCAGCTCCCCCTCTTCTATCGAGCACATGACGCAGGTCAGGTGCGGGAAATTGCGCACATAGCCCAGCGCATTGATCTCTTCATGGGCCAGCAAGCTGTCGAACTCCGTGGTAGCGTCGGGCGCAATCGAGAATATGTCGTCGAGTTTGCCCTGCAGCACGTTCTTTACCTGATGCCATTGCTTTTCGATGATCACGACAGAATCTCCTGAAAATCCCTGAAAGCACTTAGAAGAATGCGGACACGACCCCGCCTTACGCCGTCAAGTCAGCCAGCACCTGGCGCACGGTTCGGATGGAATGCGTGTCCTTGCAGGACGTTCCGCAATACAACGCCATGTCCTCGATCAGACCCTCGGTGTGGACGGTGGGTACCGCAACGCTGTAACGCAAAATGGGATAACGCTTTCCAAAGTAATTCGCGGAGCCGATGACGCTCGCCGGCAGCGATTCCTTGCAGCTGGCATTGCGGATGACCCGGTGGCGATGGGTATGCCACCCCACGCTGAAGCGGTCGGTGACCACGGTATCGCCGGGCGTGGCGTTCACGATTGCCTGCTTGTAGCGCTCGTGCGCGGCGGACTCCCGGGTTGCCGCGAATACCGTGCCGCACAGGACGCCGGAAAATCCGGCCTGCATCACCTGGCGCAACTCCACCGGGTTGCTGATGCCGCCGCTGAGGAACACCATGCGCTTGTCGACGCCATGGCCGGCAGCCTGGTCCAGCGCCTGCGCGCGCGCGGTCGAACCCAGGTGATGGCCGCCCGCCTCCGTCGTCTGCAACACGCCAAAGCGCGCGCCGGCATCGAACGCCGCTTGCAGCTCGTCCCAGGTCCCCGCTTGCACGCCATACTCCATCCCGGCCGGCAAGGCCCGCAGCACGGGGGCGCCGGGCAGACCGAAGAAGGTCACGATCGGCTGCTCCGGACAGTCCGCCAAGAAGGCCAACCGCTCCAGCAACGCGTCCGCGTCCAGCACGAAGGGCACCAGATTCACGCCAAAGCGCGCCCGGGTCAGCGCGGCGGTCTGCGCAAGCAACAGGCCGATCTCGTCCAGCGTGTGGCGATACAGGCCAATCATTCCGAACGCGCCCGCCTCGCACACGGCGGCCGCCAATTCCGGCTGCGCCACGCCGCCCATGCCGGCCTGCAGGATGGGCAAGCGCGCGCCGAAAAACGCTTTCACCCGGGAACTGCTGGCAATCTGCGCCATGGTGTGCCTCCGCCCTATAGCGCGGCCAGATTCAAGTCCGTCACCAGCCCCTGTTTGGTGAAGTAGGCGGCGCTACGCTTGAACCATTGCTCGTGGACGGCCTTGCGCGCCGGATGCGACCGCAGCGCGTTGCGCATGGCGTTGCCGTTGCGAAATCCCAGCGGCTCGTAGACTTTGGCATCGTCATAGACGGCCGGGTTGTACATCAGGCTGATGAAGTAGCGGAACATATTCGTCACCGTGCGCGCCACCTCCGCGCGCGTCGCGTCAGGATCGCCCCCGCGCTCCAGCGCCATCTGGTACAGGCGCGGCACCATTTCCCGGCCGAAGGACACGTGGCGAGACTCGTCCACATGATGCTGGTAGTTGATCTGCTTGAGGATCTCGGTAATGCCGTCCGTGGTGCCGACCTTATGGTTGTAGTAGTCGACGAACTCTTCAAAGATCAGCGTGCTGGCGAACATGTACAGGTCGTCCAACTCTGGCGTGGGCGCCTGCGCATCGCCCTGCAACTGAATCGACGGGTATATCTTTCCCGCATAATCGAGACAGGCCTTGGCGAAATACCACATATGGAAGTTCTCTTCGCCCATGAAGACATGCAGGTATTCGGATACATCGGCATAGCGCTCTTCATAGATGCAGCGGCTGACAAAGCTCAGCACCCCTTTGATGCCGTGCACGTTGAGGCTGAAAAAATTGACCGCCTCCCATTTGCTGAGCCGTATCCGCTGCGCGGCGTCCAACTGCTCCTGCAAAGGCGTTCCGTAGGTGGTGAGCAAGTCATTGCTGCACCAGGGCTGGTCATCCGGAATATGGGCGGGCCACTCAAAACGCTCGTAGGGATCGTGCGAACGCCCTTTGGATAGCGTCATCAGGCGGCCGATTCTTGAGTAGTCGAATGTCATGATGCCTTCCTTCTCGGGCTAGCGCTGTACCTGGACGAAATTGACGATGGCATCCACCGTGCGCAGGTCGTCGACGGTGATGGCGGTCGAGACATCGCGCCCCACCAGTTCGCCCAGGAACATGATGAAGTCCAGGAACTGCATGCTGTCCAGGATGCGCTCTTCGATCAGGTTCTTCTCTTTGATGCCTTCGACCTGCGCATCGCGGTTTTCCTTCAGCCAGGCGATCACTTCGGCTTCGGTATCGGTGACGGTCTGTGTGGACATATAGGCTCCGGTTCAATAGGTGGATAACGGGTCAGACCTTGACGGCCGACAGCAGGCAGAACCCGCTGCTTTCCTGGCGCAGCACGGCTTGGCGCTCAAACCCGGCCGCCGCGATCTGCGCCTGCATGTCGCCCACCGTCCAACTGCGCCCGCCGTCCCACAGCGCCAGCGCGGACAGGTTGTGCAAGGTGGTGAACAGCGGCGCGCGCCGGTCCTCGGCAAGGAAGTAGCCCTGCACCAGCAATGTCCCGCCCGGACGCAATGCCTGCCTGGCGCGGTCCAGCATCGATCGGCACACCGGCGCGCTCTCCTGATGCAGCACGTTGGAAAAGAGCAGTGCGTCGGCGCCCTCGCCGAAACCGTCTTGCCGATAATCGGCCACCTTGGCGCTCACGCGGTCCGCCAGGCCGGCCGCGCACACGGTTTCGCGCGTGATCTCGACCACCGGCGCCAGATCCAGAACCAGTGCGGTCACCTCGGGCCGCGCCGCGCACAAGGCAATGGAATACGTGCCTGCGCCCCCGCCGACATCCACCAGATGGCGAATGGGCGCCGCTTTCAATGCCTCGGCAAATGCAGCTCCCGAACGGGACGCGAACTGATGCATGCCCAGGATGAAGTCACGCATGAACTGGGGGTCTTCGCCCAGCCATTTGGACTGGTTGTCCACCGCCTCGCCGCGCCGCACCGCCTCGGCCAGTTGCGCCCAGGGCTGCTTCCAGCGCGCCATGACGCGGAGCCAGCACAACAGGGATTCGGGACTGTCCTCGGTGAGAAAGCGCGCACTGAGATCGGTATTGGCGTAGCGCCCGCCGTCGCCCGTCAGCAGTTTTTGCGCGACCGCGCAGTCCAGCAGGCGTTCCAGCGGCTCGGATTCGCAACCGAGTTCCAGCGCCAGCTCGGCGCATGTGCGGGGTTCGGACAAACGCTGGGCAATCCCCAGGTCGGCCAAGGCATACAAGGGCTGCCCCTCCCAATGCCCGAACGCCAACCGGGAAAACGCCATGAAGCTCACATCCATCGATATTCCCTCCTGATTCAGCGGTGATGGCCCGACGGGCCAGACAGGTGAACACGCAACAACCCCGGGACGGGGTTGGAAACCAGCGATCAGGACGGGGCACGCAAAACCGAGGGAGATCCGGCCGCATGCGCCATCCTGGGAGTTGACAGCGATCTTGCGGGGCGGCTAAAAGGCGTCGCCGGAGTTTTTTTGAAGTCCATATAATGGACCATTATTTATTCTTTTATTTTCGAGCATTCTATACCCACGCAGAAAATAGGCAATAATAAATTTCGTCCGATATATAGGCCCAATATAAAGGTCCAATATATGGACCATTATTCCGCTTAACCAAAAAGGTGTGGGTATGGAGTGGAGCATGGCGGCACTGCTGGCCGGCGCGGGCGCGTTAGGCGGCGTCATCAATGCGCTGGCGGGCGGCGCCACACTGATTACTTTTCCCGCGATGGTGGCGGCGGGCCTGCCGCCCGTCATCGCCAATGCCTCCAGCGCGGTAGCCATATCGCCCGGCCATATCCTGGCGGCGCTGGCCGATCGCGAGAATCTGCCCGCTCCCGATCGGCGCTTCTGGCTGCTGTCGATCGCCGCCACCGCGGGCGGCGCGCTGGGCGCATTCATCCTGCTTGCCATCCCCCCCGCCTATTTCATCCTGCCCGTGCCGGCCCTGATCGCGTTTGCCACCTTGCTGTTTGCCTTTGCGCCTCAGGTGCAGGCCTGGAGCGCGCGCCGGCGCGGCGGCCAAGCGCAGGAGAGTCGCGCGCGCGGCGTGCTGCCGATCACACTGGCCTCCGTGTATGGGGGTTTTTTTGGCGCCGGGCTGGGCGTGATCCTGACCGCGGTGATTTCAATCACGGATCCCGGAAACCTGCGCGCCATCAAATCGCTGAAGAACCTGCTGGCCACGTTTGTCACCGCCGCGGCGATCGTCATCTTTATCGCGCAGGGCTCGGTCCATTGGCCTGCCACGCTCTGCATGCTGGCCGGCGCGCTGGCGGGCGGCTATCTGGGCGGCCACTTGATACGTGTCCTGCCCGCTTCGGCAGTCCGGGGGTTCGTCATTGTCACGGGCGCCGTCATGACCGTGATCTATGCGGCGAAGTACTGGTTCTGAGTGTGCGTGAATCGCACAACTGCGATACAACGGTAGGCACTTTGCCGTCACCCTGATGGAACGTCGATGTCCACGCCTGCCGCCCCCTCCGCCAGCCCCCCTGCCGCCCCCGCCGACGAACGCCTGCCGCTGCTCCTGAGCCTGAACGGCGGCTACGTCGACACCCTGGGATTCATCGCGCTGCACGGCCTGTTCTCGGCGCACGTGACCGGCAACTTCGTCACCATCGGCTACGCGCTGGGCAATGGCGCCTCGGGCGCCTGGACCAAGCTGGCGGCGCTGCCGGTGTTCTGCCTGGGCGTGTTCCTGGCGCGCCTGTATGGCCAGGCGCGGCGCGACGCCGGCAAGCCGGCCTTCATGCGGCTGCTCACGGTCAAGACGCTGCTGCTGTGCGTGGCGGCGGCGCTGGCCGTGACGCTGGGGCCGTTTCCGATGGGCGACAGCTGGGGACTGTTCGCCACCGGCATGACGCTGGTGCTGGCGATGTCGATCCAGAATGCGGTGCATCGGGTGCACCTGGGCGCCGCGCCGCCGTCGACGCTGATGACGGGCACCACCACGCAGATCATGCTGGACCTGGCGGACACCGTCCGCGGCGAGGCCGACGCGGCCGCTGGCCGCCGCATGCGGCGCATGGGCCGCGCGGTGCTGGCGTTCGCGATCGGTTGCGGCGCGGCGGCCCTGCTGCATGTCGGCATCGGCCTGTGGGCCTTTGCGTTGCCGCCGCTGGTGTCGCTGGCGGGCCAGGCGCTGGCGCGCGCCTACCCCGGCTGACGCGCCTGGTTCGGACGCGGAGCGGCGGACGGATCCTGCTTGTGGACGTCCTGCGGCGGCTGGCCGCGACCGCGCAGCCGCTGCGCGAGGTAGTCGTAGACCAGCACGCCCGGCGTGCGCATCGCCAGGAACAGCAGCGCCCCGAACAACAGGATCAGCAACGCGGCGCGCAGCGAGATCATGGCGCGCTCCCGGCGCGCAGGTGGCGGCGGATGGTGCGAGAAAAGCCGATGGAATCCTCGCCCAGGATCGGCGGGATGCCGACGAAGCCGCGTTCGCGCAGGGTCTGCAGCGGCAGGCTGGTATCGAGGCCGCCCTGGTCGTACAGGTACTCGGGCAAGTAGCCGGACAACAGGATGCGGTAGTCCAGCGGCAGGCCGGGCACGATGGCCCGCACCATGCGGTAGACCAGCGTGGTGCAGTTGGCGGTGACGGTGTGATAGAAGCGCGGCGTGTCGGCCAGCTCGTTGGCCGTGCGCACGTACGACAGGAACAGCTGGCGCATCGCGTCCGCCGGCATCTTCACCGGATAGAGATAGACGTTCTCGGCGCGCGGACCGGCGCGCACGTAGAGCACGTCGCGCTCGTCGGCCGCCACCACGCTCAGTTCGAACTTCTTGAAAAAGCCGCCCAGTTCCGAGAACTGCTCGCCGCGCTCCTTGCGGATCTCGACCGAGAAGACGACATGGCGGCCGTCGGCGAAGCCGAAGGACACCAGCGTGTGGGCGATGGCCGGACCGTCCCAGTACGACAGGGCCATGTCGACCGATTGCAGCGTGGCGAGGTCGTAGACGCGAGTTTCCCAGCGCGGCGTGTAGTCGGTGTCCGAGCGCCATTTGAAGTCGCGCACGTTGTCCAGCGTGACGATGCTGCCGGCGACGCTGCCGCGCAGCGTCCGGGCGACGTCATCGGCCCAGACCCGGTCATTGGACGGGGCGATGCTCTGCCACCACGCCGCCAGTGCCAGCAATGCCAGCAGGTAGGCCCACAGCGCGGGCCGGCGCCGCAGGCGGCCGGCGCCATGCCACAGCCGCAGCAATGCATACAGCCCCAGGGCGACCCACAGCAGCATCAGCAGCGCCTTGCCCCAGACGGCCGCCGGCCCCTGGTACCAGAACGCCAGGCAGGCCCATGCCATGGAGCACAGCATCAGCAGGCTGAGCGCGCCCCGGCCCAGCACCCGCAGGCAGCGCCAGGCCCGGCCAGGCCGCGCGGGGTCAGACACCGGCGCCATGCTGGCTCACGATTTCCAGCACGCCGTTGATGACGAACTGCACGCCCATGCACACCAGCAGGAAGCCCATGATGCGCGAGATGGCCTCGACCCCGCCGTTGCCGATGAGGGCGACGATGCGGCCGGCCGAGCGCAGGCAGATCCAGAACAGCAGGCCCAGCAGCGCGAAGACGATGATCGGCGTGACGGCGATGGTCCACGCCGGGTACTGGCTGGCGGTCTCGCTGCCGACGGTCGAGGCGGCGCTGATGATCATGGCGATGGTGCCCGGGCCGGCGGTGCCCGGCAGCGCCAGCGGCACGAAGGCGATGTTGGGCACCTGCCGGTGGACGGCCACGTCGGCGGCCACGTCGGCTTCGCGCTCATCGCTGGCCGCGGCGGTGGCCGACGGAAACAGCATGCTGAAGCCGATGCTGACGACGATCAGGCCGCCTGCGATGCGCAGGCCCGGGATCGAGATGCCGAAGGTAGCCATGATCCAGGCGCCGGCGTAGTACGTGACCAGCATGATGCCCACGACATAACAGGCGGCCTGCCGGATCTGGCGTTCGCGCTCTTTGTAGGGAATGTGCTGCCCCAGGGACAGCAGCATGGTCATGGAGGTCAGGGGATTTGCCAACGGCAGCATCAGCGCCAGGCCCAGGCTGACCAGCTTGCCCAGTTGAACCAGATCATCAATCATCGCGGCGGAGGAAAAAACGGCGGGTCGGGACGGAGGTGCAACGCGCTCGCCCAGGGTCGTCGGCTGCGCTACACCGCACAGTGTAATGTAAGCAAAGGAAAACATCCGTACTTACCCTGTGCCCCGCCCCGGTACGATGCGCCCTTGGCCGCCCGCGGCCCATCCCTGACAGGAATTCTCCGTGACCGTCGTCCGTTTGCGCGGGCTGCCCGCCGCCCTGCTTCTCGCGTTCACTCCCTTCGCCGCGTCCGCGGCGGCC
Source organism: Achromobacter sp. 2789STDY5608621 (assembly GCF_001299375.1). Lineage (NCBI taxonomy): Bacteria > Pseudomonadati > Pseudomonadota > Betaproteobacteria > Burkholderiales > Alcaligenaceae > Achromobacter > Achromobacter sp. 2789STDY5608621. Next base: position 35,098 of record NZ_CYTU01000030.1, read on the forward strand.
GGCATGGATTGCGGCCAGGCCCGCACGCCCACCGAAAAGACCCTGTGCGCCGACAGCGCGCTGCACCAGCTCGACGCCGAACTGGGCGCGGTCTACGGCAAGCTGCGCGCGGCCCGGCCGCAGCAGGCCGACGCCCTGCGCCAGGCCCAGCGCGGCTGGCTCAAGCAGCGCAACCTGTGCGGCGCCGACGGCGACTGCCTGCGCCAGCGATACGAGACGCGGCTGGCCGAATTGCAGGGGCAGCTGCGGCGCGCCCAGGGCTACGCGCCCGACGCCACCGACAGGCTGGCGCTGGAAGACCTGCGCCAGGCGGTGGCCGCGGCCCGCCTGAAGGATCCCGAAATGCCGCTGGAGTCCGCGTTGGCGGCGCTCTCGGTCAAGACCGAAGCCACCACTTTCTCCAATGTGCGCGCCGCCGACGGCGATGACCTGGCGCGCCTGCCCGCCGAGCGGCCGGCGGGCGTGACCGAGGACGAATGGCGCGCCGTGCTGGCGTCCGGCCTGGACGGCGACAACGACGCCGAAGGCGGCAACGTCTCGTACACCCTGCTCGACCTGGACGGCGATGGCCAGCGCGACCTGGTGGTCGACACCTACATCGGGGGCACCGGCCTGTTCTCCGACGTCGGCGCGCTGCGCCGCGACGGCGCGCGCTTCGTTCCCGCCGATGCCAACGACGCGCCGGACGCCGGCGGCTCGCTGTACACGATCAACGGCCGCGGCGCCAACCAGTCGGGCGACTGGATCCGCCTGCGCGGCCGGGTCTACGCCACCTATCGGGTCGGCAACTACGGCGAAGACCGCCTGTATCTGTTAAGGCCGCTGCGCCGCGTGGGCGATGCGCCGACGCTGACCGTGCGCTATCACTATGACCTGTCGGTGCCGCGGCAGCAGAAGCGCCCGGACACGGGCGCGGTCAGGACGCTGGACGAGACGCTGCACGCGGCGCTGACCCATGCGCTGGCCGGCCTGCCGCCCGGCCCGGCCAAGGGCGACGCCCCTGGCGACAAGCCGCTGTGCCCGGTGCCGGCCGGCACCAGCCTGGACGAGCGCGAGACCTACAACGGCTACGGGCCCGGCCACTACAGCTACGAGACCGTCGGCGACCTGACGGTGCGGGTCGGCCCGCAATGCTACGTGGGCCGGGTGGTGGACTGGTTCGGCGGCTACAGCGCCAAGGCCGGCCTGGCGGCGCAGCTCTGGATCCGCGATCCCGACCCGGGCGGCAAGCAGGACGCGTTCGACCTGCGCGGCAAGCGCCGCGCGGTCGATATCGACACGTCGATCGGCCCGGTGCAGGGCGACAACGGCGTCTAGGGCCGGCGCCAGTGGCGCGCCGCCAGCGCCAGCAGGCGCTCGTCGGCGCCCTCGGCCGCCACCAGTTGCAGCCCCACCGGCAGCCCGTCGACCCAGCCGGCCGGCAGGGCGATGGCCGGCAGGCCCAGCAGGTTCCACGGATTGGTCAGGCCCAGCAGGGTCTCGCGCACCCCGGCGCTGCCGGGGCCGGCCACGCTGCGCTGCTGCAGCGCGGGCGCGGTGATCGCCACCGCCGGCAAGGCCAGCACGTCCACCCGTTCGAAGATCCCGGCGAACACCGTGCGCAAATGGGCCCGCGTCTTGAGCGCGCGCACGTACTCCCAGCCTTGCACCGGGCGCGACGCGCGCAGGCGCTCCAGCACCTCGGGATCGTATTTGCCGGACTCCTGCTCGACCCGTTCGGCGTGCACTTCATAGGCTTCCGAACGCTGCACGGCGCCCAAGGCCGCCTGCAGCGCGCGGGCGTGGCGGGTGACCTCGGCGCCATCCTGCAGCACGCCGCCGAAGCGCTCGGCCGCGGCCCGCGCGCACGCGGTGACCGCCGCGTCGTCGATGGCGAACGGCGCGTTCGGCACCCACATCATGCGCGGCGCCGCCGGGCCGGGATCGGCGCCCAGGCCGATCGCGCCGCCGGTCAGGGCCTGCATGAAGACCTGCGCATCCTCGACGTGATTGGCCAGCACGCCGGCGTCCTCGATGCTGGGCGACAGCGGGAACAAGCCGCGCGCCGAGACCCGGCCGTGGGTCGGCTTGAAGCCCACCAGGCCGCACAACGCCGACGGCACGCGCACCGAGCCGCCGGTGTCGGTGCCCAGCGCCACCGGCACCATGCCGGCCGCGACCGCGGCCGCGCTGCCGGCGCTGGAGCCGCCCGTGATCTGGCTGGTACGCCAGGGGTTGCGCGAGGCGCCCTGCACGCTGCGGTCGCCGGTGGGACCGTAGGCGAATTCATGCGTCAGGGTCTTGCCGATGACGATGGCGCCGGCCGCGCGCAACAAGGCCACGCACTCGGCGTCGGCCTCGGGCCGGTGGCCGAGGAAGTGCGCCGCGCCCATGGTGGTGGGCATGTCGCCGGTGTCGACGTTGTCCTTGATGGCGACGGGGATGCCGTGCAGCGGTCCGCGCACCTGGCCCCGGGCGCGCTCGGCGTCCAGCGCGCGGGCCGCGGCCAGGCCGGCCTCGACGTCGACATGCACGAAGGCGTTGACGACCGGGTTCAGGCGCTCGATGGCGGCCGCCGCGTGGCGCACCAGCGCCTCGGCGTCCAGCGCGCCCTGGCGCATGGCGTCCTGCAGATCGGCCAGACTGCGGCCGGCGAAGAAGCCGGGTTCGACGGCCAGGGCCGGGGCGGAATTCGATTGGGGGTTCATTGCGCGGCTCCCTGGCGGCTGGCGGGCAGGCGCGGCCCGACGCCCGGGCGCACCTGCAACATGGCGATCATACCGACCGCGGTGGCGACCGAAGCGGCCACGAACATCACCGAATAACCGTGGCGCACGGCCAGGTAACCGGTCAGGGTCGGCGCCAGGATCGAGGCGATGTTGGCGAAAAAGTGCATCAGGCCGCTGAAGGTGCCGACGCGGCTGGCGGGCGCGGTGTCGATCACCACGGCCCAGTAGACCGAGTTGGGCATGGCGTTGAGCGCGTTGGCCAGCGTCATCAGCGCGATCACGGCGAACACCGACTGCGCCTGCGACACCAGCAGAAAGCACAGCGTGGTGGCCAGCAGGCAGCCGGCGGCGAACCAGCTGCGGGCGATCTTCAGGTTGCCGGTGCGCCTGGCCAGCATGTCGGAAATGCGGCCGCCCAGCAGCACGGTGACGCAGGCGCCGGTCCAGGGAATCATGCCCATGTACCAGAGCGACGACAGGCTGTAGCCGAAGGTGTCCTGCAGGTACTTGGGGGTCCAGGTCAGCAGCAGGAAATTGACGTAGTTGAACGAGAAATACCCCAGCGTGTTCAGCAGCAGCGTCTTGCTGCGAAAGAAGCTCCACCACGGCAGCGCCGGCGCGTCGGCGCCCTGCCCGGCCGCCTGCTCGGCGCGCGCCGCCTGGATCTCGCGCAGTTCGGCCGGGGACACGCGCGGGTTGGTGTCGGGCCGGTCGGTGAAGATGCGCATGAACAGCACCAGCACGATCAGGCCGGCCGCGCCCAGGATGTAGAACATGGCGCGCCAGCTGCCGGTCAGGCTCAGCAGGCCCACCGCCACCGGCGCCGTCAACAGCGCGCCCAGCGGCGTGCTGAGCAGGCCGAAGCCGACCACGAAGCCGCGTTCGCGCGGGGTGGCCCAGTTGGCGATGGTCTTGTTGATGATGGAGTACGCCGGGCCCTCGGCCGCGCCGAACAGGATGCGGATGGTGGCGAAGCCCGCCAGCGCCGAGCCGCCCAGGAAGGCCAGGCCGAAGTCGCCGGCCCAGGCGGTGGCGATCTCGAAGATCGACCAGGTCACCCCGGCCACGATCCAGACCTTGCGCGGGCCGAAGCGGTCGGCCAGCATGCCGCCGAACAGCGCGCCGACCATGTAGCCGTAGCCGAAGTAGCCCAGCACGGCGCCCCAGTCGCCCCGATCCAGGCCGTATTCGCCGGTGATGTGGGCGGCGGCGTAGGACATGGCGCCGCGGTCGATGTAGTTGATCAGTGCCAGCAGCACGACCATGGTGAAAATTCGGTAACGGAACCGCGAGTTCCGGGATTCAAGAGTCATTGCGATCAATCCAGTCGATTTACCCAAACGTTTGGGTTGCGCAATGCTAAGGGGTCGGAAAACAAAAATCGACACCGTGTAAACCCTAGGTTGCCGCGAAAGGCCCTAAGACGGTATTCGGGCGTGTATCCTCCAGCCCCATGAACAAATCCCGCCCTGTCACGCTGCAAAGCCTGGCGCGGCAGCTCGGTCTGAACGTGTCGACCGTGTCCCGCGTCCTCAACGGTTCCGACGACGACGCGCGCGCCGCCGCCGCGCCGGACACGGTCAAGCGGGTCCGGGCGCTGGCCGCCGAACTGCAATATCGGACCAACCCCCACGCGGCCAGCCTCAAGACGCGCCGCAGCCGCACCATCGGGGTGCTGGTGCCGCGCCTGTCCGACATGGTGCTGGCCACCATCTACGAAGGCGTGGACGAGGCCGCCGCCGAGCACGGCTACCTGACCTTCGTCTCCAACACCCAGGACGAGCCCGACAAGCAGCGCAAGCTGATCGACATGGCGCTGGCGCGGCGCGTGGACGGCCTGATCCTGGGCGACGCCCACAGCCACGACGGCGCGGCGCCCAATCCGCTGCTGGCCGAGCTGGCGCAGCGCGACGTGCCGTTCGTGCTGGTCAGCCGCCACGCCGACGACCACTGCGCCGTGACCTGCGACGACATCGAGGGCGGCCGCCTGGCCGCCGAGCACCTGCTGGCCATGGGCCACCGGCGCATCGCGGTGATGGTGGGCGAACCGTTCGCCAGCACCGGCCGCGACCGCTCGGCGGGCTTTTTCGCCGCCTGTGCGCGGCAAGGCGTCGAGGTGCCCGCCGACTGGCGCATCGAGAGCCCATTCGACACCGACGCCGGCCGCCAGGTCGGCGCGCGCCTGCTGGCCGGCCCGGACCGCCCCACCGCCATCTTCGCGGTCAACGACTTCCTCGCGGTGGGCGTGATGGGCGCGGCGCGCGAGCAGGGCCTGGAGGCCGGCCGCGACGTGGCCGTGGTGGGCTACAACGACACGCCGCTGGCGGGCGCCCTGCCCATCGGCCTGACCACCGTCCATTCGCCGATGCACCAGATGGGGCGGCTGGGACTGGAACTGCTGCTGCAGAAGATCGACGGCGGCGCCCCGGCCAGCGTGCGGCTGGCGCCGTCGCTGGTGGTGCGCGGCAGCAGCGACCGGCCGATACCGGGCTGAACGAAGCCCGGAACCTTCCGGCCGTTCCCGTTACTCATTCTCCTGACACCGCCTGACGCCCGTCGGGCGCGGCCCGCCCTGCGGCGCGGCCCCATCCAGGAGAGGCGCATGAATCCCACCGAACGGTTCAAGGAACTGCTGACGGAACTGGCCGGCGTACTGGGCGTGGATGCCCTGCCCCTGTCGGAATCCGATACGTGCACGCTGGTCATCGACAACAACCTGCCCGTGAATCTGGCGATTGACGCGCAAGGACTGGACCTGACGCTGTTCGCGCCATTGGGAATCATCCCGGAACAGCGCCGCGCGGAGCTGTTCCGCCAACTGCTCCGCGCCAATGGCGCGGGCACCTCGCCCTACACGCTGGGCCTGGCGCGTCAGGCGGACGTCGCGATCCTCAGCACCCGCCAGCCGCTGGCCCTCGCCAACGCGCCTGGACTGGCCGAGAGCCTGGCAGCCTTTATCGACATCGCCCTGCGCTGGCGCGCCACGCTCGAAGCGCCAGCGACCGACACGGCAGCGCCGGCCGCGCCCGGCAACTGGCTGCAAGCCTGAGGAGCCCACCATGGGTATCGGTCTCGACCAATTCCAGGGAATCGTCAACACCGCCCCTGCTGCCGACCGGATCATCGTCGGGCATGAAACGCCGGACGACCCCAAACTGCAGAACGCACGCCCCGGCAACAACCTGACGTGGCTGTTTCACGTCACCGTGGAAAAGCTGTCGACCTTCTTCAGCAACCGCGTGGCCCAGCAGAACCAGGAGGTGCTCAACACCTTCCGCGACGCGCTGCAAACCGAGTACGGCCCCAGCTCCGGCATGGCCGCGCTACGCGACGAACCGGTGCAGGCCCTCACCGCGAATCGCATCACCGGCGCCATCCAGGCGGCCCAGGTCCATGCCCAGGATCGGATGGCGGCGCTGAACGCGATCAAGGCGGAAAACCCCTCTGACCTGCAGATCGACGCCGCGCTGAACTATGTCATGGAAGACATCGCGTTGCCGCGCGGCGCCCGCGGTGAAGCGGTGGAACCCGCGCTGAAGGGGGCGATGCGCGCCATCCTGCCGCAACTGATACAGGCCGATGGCACGGAACGGCTGGAGCTCGCCGGCAAGCTGGGCGCGAAACTGGCGCAGCGGCTCGAGGAATACGTGGTCCGCGCGCTTTACCAATTCGACACGCAAAGCCGTACCGGCGGCGGGCGCAACCTCGACAAGCAACCCGTGGCGCCGCTATTGGCCAAACTCGAAGCCGACGGCGGCGTCGACGCGCTGCGACGCATGGTGCCCGCGATGGACGTCCACCTGAATCGGGAGGCGGCGGGCTTCACCACCTGCATGAAGACCCTGCTGGAACGCCTGGAACGCGATCACGGCGCGATCGGCCCCCGCTTCCTCGAGACCGCCAGCGCGGGAAAACTGGTCGGTCTCACGCTGACGGACAGCGATCCGCACAAGCAAGGCAACCGGGTCGCGATCCTCACGTTCGAGGGCGGTGGCAAAGTGGTCTACAAGCCCCGGGACGTGCGCATCGATGAAGCGCTCTCGGGCAAGGATCTGGAGGCGCGCGACGGCCCGCCGCGCCGCAGCCTGCTGGAGATGGCTGGCGCGCAGGACATGACCTATCGCTTCCTGCCGCGGTCCCATGAGGACTTGGACTATGGCTACGTGCAGTTCCTGCCGCACAGCTCGGCCCAGGATCACGTGATCGACTCCGCAGAGGCCGGACGGGTCTTCGGCGACCTGGGCCGGGCCATCGCCGCGCTGATGCTGGCGGGCGCGAGCGACCTGCACCACGAGAACATCATGGTCAGCCAAGGCCGCTTCTTCTTCACCGACCTCGAATTCGCGCTGGTGCCCGAAGCCATCAAGCACCTGACGACCCTGCTGACGCTCGATCCGCCCCCGCCGAAGTCACCGGAGGCCGGCCCGTCCACCGCGGTCACCGCGCAAGCCGATACGTCCACGGAGGGACTCGCCACCCCGCAACAGGCGCCGAAAACGGAGGATGCGGCAAAGACGTTCGAAAAACTCATGCGGGCCATGATCCTGAACGACACCTTTTCCCGCGCCACCGACAACAATCCGCTGTGCAGTCCCTACAACATCGTGGACGGCGTTTTCCATACCGCCGAACCCACCACCGAAGTCATCGAAAGCCTGATCATCCTGCGCACGCCGGATGATCAGGGCGGCATGACTTACCTGCACAACCGCGTCCCGCCGCAGACCGAAAACGGACCGACCCCCTATTCGCTTTACCACAGCCAGTTTGGCACGGGCGTGACCGCCGGCCTGACCGCCTTGAAAGCCAACGGCGGCCTGGCGGAGTTTCATGCCGCGATTCCCGATTTCCACCTGCGCTACCATCCCATCAGCACGCAGGACCAACGCACCATCCTCGGCGACTTGCGCTATGAGACCTTCCGCAGCACCACGTCCGCGGCGGTGGCAGACTTCTACAACGGCGCCACCGAACTATCGACCTTGAAGCGGCTCCTCGACGGCGTGACGCTCTGCCCGCCAGAAAGCGAAAAACGCGCGCCGTTGCAGGCCGCCATGTACACGGCCTACCAGAGCCATGACATCCCCTACTTCAGCCGGCAGGTCAACAACCGGGCCGTGTATCCCGACGGACTGACCTCCCGCCCGCTGCAATGGGGAGCCGACAACACCACCGACTACTTCGACAGCCGGGCCGATGCGCACGGCGCGGACCTGGAAGCGCGCCTGGCCCAGGCGACGACGCTACAGTTCGCGCACATCGGCACGCTGGCCAGCGAGTGGATGAAGGAACGGGTCCCGTCGGAGGCCTACGTGCTGGATCTGCCCGGCAACCAGACCCGCGCCATGATCGAGGAAATCACCCAGCCACGGACTTGACCGCCCGCGTCGCCAGGAACGTCGGCACGTACCCGTCGATCACGAACCGCGGCCGCGGCTGCCGGTCTTCGTGAAAGCCCGCCAGCAGGAAGCCGGCGTCCAGCTGGCCGCCGATCTGGTCCTGCAGGGTGTGGCCGAACACCAGGGCCTCGCCGCGCGCGCGCTTGGCATCCAGCGCCGCGGCGTCGAGTGCCGTGATGTCCGCGTACGGCAAGGCATGCACCGGCCGGATCAGCCCGTCCGCGGCATAGCGCGGATCGCGGTCGCCGACGAACACCACCGGGTTGTAGAAGCTCGACAGCAGGCTGCCGCCCGGGCGCAGCACGCGAAAGCACTCGCGCCACACCGGCCGCACGTCGGGCACGTAGAGGTTGGAGATCGGGTGGAACACCACGTCGAAGGACTGGTCGGCGAAGGCCGACAGGTCGCGCATGTCGCCCTGCACGGCGGTCAGCGCCAGGCCGTCGCGGCGGGCCACGGCGCGGTCCTGTTCCAGCTGGCGCGCGGACAGGTCGAACACGGTGACGTCGGCGCCGGCCGCGGCCAGCACCGGCGCCTGCTGGCCGCCGGCCGAGGCCAGGCACAGGATGGACAGTCCCTTCACCTGGTCGAGCCAGCCGGCCGGCAAGGGGCCGGGCGTCAGGCGCACGGCCCAAACGCCGCGGCGGGCGGCGGCGATGATGTCGGGGGTGACGGGGCGCGACCACTCGCAGTCCTGCGCGGCGAGTTGGTCCCAGGCGGCCTGGTTGTGGGCGATGAGGTCGAACGGATCGTTTGCGGGCATGAAGCCTCCGGAGTCGTGATGCGGACTGGGCCGCGCGGGGCGCGGCTGGCAGGCGGGCACAAGGGCCCGGCGTGGAGACCCGGCATCACGCACGGCGCGGCCCGCTCGTCGGGCGAGGCGGGCGCGTCAGCGGATGGGGTCGCTTCAGGCAGCGAGGATCACGTCGTCATACTCCGGTGGAATGGCGGCCATTCTAGCAGCCCCGGCCGCCAAGGCGCTGCGCGGGCCGCGATATCATGATCGCCCCAAGACTACACCTCCCGATCCAGGCAGCCACGCCATGAGCACGCCATCCCCCACGCTCGTCGACATCGGCGGCAAGCGCGTCCTGCAATTCGACGCGGCCGGCCCCGCCCTGGCCACCGGCCAGGACACCAACGACCTGATCAGCGCCGCCTGGGAGCACGAGGCCGAATGGCTGGCGCTGCCCGCCGCGCGCGTGCATCCCGATTTCTACCGCCTGGAAACGCGCATCGCCGGCGAGCTGATCCAGAAGTTCGTCAACTACCGTTTGCAGTGCGCGGTGGTGGGCGACATTTCGGCCTATCTGGCGGACAGCAAGTCGCTGCGCGACTTTGCCTACGAGACCAACCGCGGCCGCGTGTTCTGGATGCTGGATGACATGGCGGCGCTGACCGCGCGATTGACGGCAAGCCAGGGCTGAACGCGGCGGCGCCGGCTACCCCATCGTCCGCTCGGCCTCCAGCGGATGGAAACAGGCCACGACCCGCTCGCCCTGCCCCATCAGCGCCGGCACCTGCTGCCTGCAATCGGCCTGCGCCCGCGCGCAGCGCGGATGGAAGGCGCAGCCCGGCGGCAGGTGCGTGGGCGCGGGAATCTCGCCCTCGATGCGCGCCAGCCGGATGCGCGCCCGCGGGTCGGGCACCGGCGAGGAGTCGCGCAGCACCCGGCTGTAGGGATGCAGCGGCCGGTCCAGCACCTGCGCGGTCGGCCCGCGTTCGATGATGCGGCCCAGGTACATGACGCAGACCGTGTCGCAGAAGTGGCGCACCACGCCCAGGTCGTGCGAGACGAACACGAACGACAGGCCGCGGTCGCGCTTGAGCCGTTCCAGCAGTTGCAGGATCTGCGCCTGCACCGATACGTCCAGGGCCGATACCGGCTCGTCGGCCACGATCAGCTCCGGGTCCAGCACCAGCGCGCGGGCGATGCCGATGCGCTGGCGCTGGCCGCCGGAGAACTCGTGTGGATAGCGGTCCAGCGCCGACAGCGGCAGGCCCACTTCCTGGATGGTCTGCTCGACCTTGGCGCGGATCCAGGCGGCATCGCCGCGGCGGTGCACGCGCAGCGGCTCGGCCAGCGCCTGGCGCACCGTGCGGCGCGGGTTGAGCGAGGCGTAGGGATCCTGGAACACGATCTGGATGCGCTGGCGCAGCGCCCGCAACGCGGCCGCGCCGGCCTGGCGGATGTCATGGCCGTCGAACACGATGCCGCCCTCGTCCGGCTCGATCAGCCGCAGCAGGGTGCGCGCCACCGTCGACTTGCCGCAGCCGGACTCGCCCACCAGCCCCAGCGACTGGCCGCGCGCGACGCTGAACGACACATCGTTGACCGCCCGCACCGTCTGCCGGGGCCCGCCCAGCCAGCCGCCGCCGCTGTCGAAGCGCTTGACCAGATTGCTTACCTGCAACAGCTCGCTCATGCCACGTCCTTGTACGGTTCGGCGCGCACCACGCAGCGCACCTGGTGTCCCGGGCCGATGGCGGCCAGCGGCGGGCGGCTGCTCTCGCAGCGCGCCTCTTTCAGGCGGCAGCGCGGCGCGAAGGCGCAGCCGGCGGGCATGGCCGTGATCGCCGGCACGCCGCCGGGGATGGATTCCAGTTCCTGGTTGTCGGCGTCCACCCGCGGCATGGCGCGCAGCAGCGCCTCGGTGTAGGGGTGGGTGGGCCGCGCGAACAGCGTGTCGACGTCGGCGGTCTCGACCACCTCGCCGGCGTACATCACGGCGACGCGATCGGCGATCTGCGCCACCACGCCCAGGTTGTGGGTGATGAACAGCACGGCCATGCCGTGCGCCTCTTTCAGGTCCGACAGCAGGCTCAGGATCTGCGCCTGGATGGTCACGTCGAGCGCCGTGGTGGGCTCGTCGGCCAGCAGCACGCGCGGCTTGCAGGCCAGCGCCATGGCGATCATGACGCGCTGGCGCATGCCGCCCGAGAACTGGTGCGGATAGTCGTCGAAACGGCGCGCGGCGGCGGGGATCTTGACCTCTTCCAGCACCGCCAGCGCCTGGCGCCGCGCCTCCTTCCACGACACGCGCCGATGCAGCCGGATGGCCTCGGCGATCTGGTCGCCCACCGTCATGGTGGGGTTCAGGGACGTCATCGGCTCCTGGAAGATCATGGCGATGGCCTCGCCGCGCAGCTTGCTCATCTGCTTTTCGGACAGGGCGGTCAGGTCCTGGCCATCCAGCAGCACCTGGCCGCCGCCGTGGCGCGCGCCGGCGCCGGGCAACAGGCGCAGCACCGACAGCGCGGTCACGCTCTTGCCGCTGCCGGATTCGCCGACCACCGCCAGGGTTTCATTGCGGCCGACGCTGAGCGACACGTCGCGCACCGCGGCGTGCCAGGCGCCGCCAGCGCGGAATTCGGTGCGCAGCGCGCGCAGTTCCAATACGGGAGCTTGGGTCTGGGGGTTCATGAACGCTCCGAACGCAGCTTGGGATCGATGGCGTCGCGCAGCGCGTCGCCCAGCAGATTCAGGGCCAGCACGGTCAGCAGGATCGCGACGCTGGGGAACACCGTCAGCCACCAGGCGTCCAGGATGTTCTCGAAGCCCTCGCGAATCATGCCGCCCCAGGTGGCCGCCGGTGGCGGCACGCCCAGGCCGATGAAGCTGAGCGAGGCCTCGGTGCGGATGGCCGAGGCCATCCACAGCGAGCCCAGCACCACCACGTCGGACACCATGTTGGGCAAGATGTGCACGCCCATCAGGCGCAGCGGACCGTAGCCCAGCGCCCTGCCCGCCTCGACGAAATCGCGTTGCTTGAGCGCGATGGTGGGCGCGCGCGCCACCCGCACGAACGGCGCGATCTCGGTGATGGCGATGGCGATGATCAGGTTCTCCAGGCTGGCGCCCAGCATCGCGGCCACCATCAGGCCCAGCAGCAGCGTGGGAAACGACAGCAGCACGTCGACCAGGCCCATGATCAGCTGGTCCACCAGCCCGCCGACGTAGCCGGCCAGGATGCCGAGCGCCGAGCCGATGCACATGGCGATCAGGATGGCGACGAACCCCACCAGCAGCGACACGCGGGCGCCGTAGATCAGGCGCGACAGCACGTCGCGGCCGTAGCTGTCGGTGCCCAGCCAGAACTCGGCCGAGGGCGGCTCCAGGCGGTAGGCGATGTTCTGCTGCAGCGGATCGTGCGGCGCCAGCCAGGGCGCCAGCACGGCGGCCAGCACGATCAGCAGCAGCAGGCCGATGCCGACCCACGACAGGCGGTTGCGGGACAGCGCCTGCCACAAGGCATTGGGGCGCGCGGGAGAAGCGGCGGCGATGGCGCTCATTGGTATTTCACCCTTGGATCGACCAGCCCGTACACCAGGTCGGTCAGCAGATTGACGACGATCACGCACGACGCGAACACCACCATCAGCCCCTGCAGCAGCGTGTAGTCGCGGCTGTTCAGGGCGCCCAGGATCAGCTTGCCCAGGCCGGGGCGGTTGAACACGATCTCGGTCAGCACCGAGTTGCCGATCAGCGTGCCGAAATACAGCCCCACCACGGTGACGATGGGGATCAGCGCGTTGCGCAGGCCGTGCCGCACCACCAGGCGCCAGGGCCGCACGCCCTTGGCGCGGGCGGTGCGCACGTAGTCCTCGCCCATCACGCCCAGCATCGATGAGCGCGTCACGCGCATGACATAGGCCATCATGATCAGGCCCAGGTTGAAGGCCGGCAGCACCAGGTTGCGCAGCTGCGAGCCCCAGTCGCTGCCGCCGCCGCTGCCGATCACCGGGAACCAGCGCAGCTGGATGGCGAACACCAGCAGCATCAGGATGGCCGACACGAAAGCGGGAAACGACAGCCCGGTCAGCGACAGCAGCCGGCCCAGGTAATCGGGCCAGGCGTTGCGGCGCAGCGCGGCCCAGATGCCCAGCGGCAGGCCGAAGGCCACGCCGATCAGGATGGCGGCGGCGGTCAGCTGCAGGGTCCACGGCAGCACCAGCGCCACTTCCTGCAGCACGGTGCGGCCGCTGGCCATGGAGACGCCGAAGTTGCCGGTCAGCATGTCGCCCAGGAAGCGGCCGTACTGCACGTAGGTCGGCAGGTCCAGGCCCAGCCGCAGGCGCAGCGCGGCCAGGGCCTCGGCGCTGGCCTGGTCGCCCAGCATGACGGCGGCCGGATCGCCCGGCACCAGCCGCACCAGGATGAAGACCGCGGTCAGCATCGCCAGCAGCGTGGGGATCGCCAGCAGCAGGCGCTTGATGGCGTAGCGCATCATGATGATTGCTCCTTGGCCGGCGGCGACATCAGCCGCTCGGCCCGCAGGTTGCCGATGGCGCGCGCGGTGTGCCCGCGCAGCGCCAGGTCCGCCAGCGCCGCGCCCACCACCGGCACCAGCTCGAAACCGTGGCCCGAGAAGCCGAAGGCGTGCAGCACGCCAGGCGCGTTGGGCGACGGGCCGATCACCGGCAGCATGTCGTCGGTCTTGGCTTCCAGCCCGGCCCAGACCCGCACGATGCGGATGTTGCGCACCGACGGGAACAGATCGGTGGCGGCGTGCGCGCCCTTGGCCAGCACCCGCATGCGGGCGGTGGAGGTCTCGCGGTCCAGGTCGGGAATGCCCTGCAGGCCGCCGCCGATCACCAGCGTGCCCTGGTCCGACTGCTTGAACGACAGCGAGCGGCCCATGATGGCCACCACCGGCTTGATGAAGGGCCGCAGCCGTTCGCTCACCATCATCATCGATGACTTGGTCGCCAGCGGAATGTCGTCGCCCGCCATCGCCGCGATGCGCGCCGACCAGGCGCCGGCGGCGTTGATGACGCAGGGCGCGATCCACGGGCCGGCCTCGGTCAGCACGCGCCAGTCCTGGCCCTGCCGTTCCAGGCCGGTGACGCCGCAGTGCTCGATGATGGTCACGCCGGCCTGCTCGGCGCTGGCGCGGAAGGCGCGCAGCGCCCGATGCGGATCGGCCGCGCCGTCGCGCCGCGCGATCGACGCGCCCAGGCAATGCGGGCTCAGGTCCGGCAGCAGGCGGCGCAGTTCGTCGGGGCCGATCAGCTCTTCGTGGGTGTAGCCGCGGGCGCGCAGGTCGGCGACGCGCGCCTCCAGCTTGGCCAGCGCCGCCGGCGTCTCGGCCACGCAGATCTGGCCGTTGGCGTGAAAGCCGCAGTCGTCGCCCACCAGCGAGGCCATGGCGTGCCACATGTCCATGGCCTCCAGCGACAGGTCCAGTTCGCCCAGGTCGCGGTTCAGCGTGCGCACCCCGGCGGCGGTGGCGCCGGACGCGTGCCGGCCGACCCAGTGTTTCTCGATCACGACCACCCGCCGGCCCTCGCGCGCCACATGCAGCGCGGCCGACAGGCCATGCAGGCCGCCGCCGATCACGATCACATCGCAATGCCGTGCGCTCATGCCTGTTCTTCCTCGATGTCCAGCGATGCCAGTTCGCCCAGCGTCAAGGGCTTGAGCGGCGGGCGGATGCGGTAGAAGCCGACCTCGGCCACCGGCCGTTGCTGTTCGGCGGCGACGATGTGGGCGATGGTGTAGCCGCACTGGCGGCCCTGGCACGGGCCCATGCCGGCGCGGGTGTACGACTTGATCTGGTTGGGGCCGGGCTGGCCGATGGCGGCCGCGCGGCGGATGTCGCCGGCGGTCAGCTCCTCGCAGCGGCAGACGATGGTGTCATCGGACGGCGCGAAAATGCCGGCGCGCGGCGGGTACAGCGCGTCCAGCATCGGCCGCAGCCGCAGCAATCCGGCCAGGCGCGCGCGCAGCGGCGCCGCCAGCGCGTCGGCGGCCGGTTGCGCCAGGCGGCCGGCATGCAGCGCGATGCCCGCCGCCACCAGTTCGCCGCGCACGCAGGCCGCCTGCGCGCCGCCGATGCCGGCGCCGTCGCCGGCCACGTAGATGCCCGGCCGGCTGGTCTGGCCCCACGCGTCCAGGTCCGGCGCCAGGCAGGCCTGTTGCGGGTTCCAGCTGTGGGCGCATTCGAGCGCGCGGGTCATGTGGATGGACGGCACCACGCCCTCGTGCGACAGCAGCACGCTGGCCGGCGCCCGGGCAGTGACGCCGCCGGCGGTGTATTCGATTTCCCGCAGCTGGCCGTCGCCCAGCGCGCGCAGCGCCGTCACGCCGCGCACGCGCTTGACGCCGGCCGCGCGGATCTCGCGCAGCCAGGCCAGGCCCTTGCTGACGTCGCCCCAGGCCGCCAGCGCGTCGCCCAGCCACGGCAGCGCCCGGCGCCAGCCGCCGGGCGGCGAGGTATCGAGCCAGCCCGCGACCTTGCCGCCGGCGCGCAGCAGCTGCGCCATGTACAGCAGCGGCAAGGGACCGCTGCCCGCCACCCAGACCGGATCGGCCGGCACCTGGCGCGAGGTCTTGAGCAGGATCTGCGCGGCGCCCACGGTCAGCACGCCGGGCAGGGTCCAGCCCGGGAACGGCGCGGGCCGTTCCTGCGCGCCCAGCGCCAGCACCACGCGACCGGCCCGCACCACCTCGGCGCGGCCCTGGCGCGTCATGTAGACATGCCAGTCGGGTTCGATCTGCCAGACCTGGGTGTCGGGTTCGTAGAACGCGCCACAGGCGCGGAAGCGTTCCGCCAAGCCTGCGCCGGCGCGGTACTCATCGCCCAGCAGGCGGCCGGTGGGCGTGGCCGCCACCGCCTCGACCGCGCGCCAGATCTGGCCGCCCGGCGCCGGCTGCTCGTCCACCACCAGCACCGTCAGGCCCTGCGTGCGCAGGCCGATGGCCGCGCTCATGCCGGCCGGACCGGCGCCGATCACCACCACATCGAATTCGCGTTTCATGGCAGCACGCTCCGCTTGCCGAACTGGCGCTGCACGCGCATGCCGTCGCGCACGGTGACCAGGCAGGTCTGGGTGGAGGCCACGCCGTCGACGATGGCCAGGCAGTCGAAGCACACCCCCATCATGCAGAACGGGGCGCGCGGGCTTTCGTGCACCGGCGTGGTCCGGCTGGCGGGCGTGGGCTGGCGCAGCAGCACCGCGGCCACGGTCTCGCCGGCGGCCGCGGTGACGGTCTCGCCGTCGATGGTGAGCGTCAGCGCGGGCGCGTCGGACTCAGGCAGTTTTCTGAACATTGAAGCGCTCATGGTGAAAGGCATCCAGGGAATCGAGCGGCGCGCCGCCGGCCAGCGCGCGGGCGTAGGGCCCGGCATGGAACGACGCCAGCGTCACGCCGGAATGGCAAAGCGCGATGGACACGCCATCGTGGGTCGGGGAATCGGCATAGACCGGGCCGCCGTCGGGCGTCATCACGCGCAGGCAGGACCAGTGGCGCACCAGCCGCGCGCCGGCCAGGCCGGGCAGGATGCGCAGCGCGTTGCGGCTCATGCGGGCGGCGGCGGCCGAGGTGGTGCCCAGGTCGTAGCCCACCTCTTCCTGCGTCAGGCCCACCATCACGGTGCCCTCGCCGGTCTGGCGCATGCCGCTGGCGGGCACCGGCAGCAGCGGCGCCAGGCGTTCGGTCACCAGGATCTGGCCTCGTTGGGGCCGCAGCGGCACATCCAGGCCGGCCATGGCGCCGAGCGCGGCCGAGCCGAGGCCGGCGGCGATCAGGAGGCGCGGCGCGCGGGCCCGCAAGGCGCCGGCGCTAACCTCGATACCGCCGCCCGGCAGGCGGGCGATGGCGGTCACGGCGTGGCGGTTGCGCAGTTGCCCGCCGCGCCGCAGGAAGGCGGTCTGCAAGGCGGCCAGCAGGCGCAGCGGATTGACGTGGCCGTCCTGCTCGCCGAAGCTGGCGCCGGCCACGGCGTCGCCCAGCCGCAGGGACGGAAAGCGGCGCCGCAATTCGGCGCGATCCAGGATCTGCGTACAGGCGGGGGCTTCGGGCGCCTGCCCGTGCCAGTTGCCGATGCGCTGCGCGCGGCCGGCCAATTCGTCGTCGCTCAGGCAGAAGTGCAGCCCGCCGCGGCATTCGTAGTCCAGCGCGATGCCGCTGTCGTCCTGCAGCTGGCGGGCGAATGCGGGCCAGGCCTGCACCGCCTCGCGCGACAGGCGCTGGTAGGCGGGATAGCCGTGCCCCTTGCCCTGCAGCCACACGAGGCCGAAGTTGGCCTTGGCGGCGCGGTAGTCGGTGTCGGCGCCGTCCAGCAGCAGCACCCGCCGGCCCAGGTTCGCCAGGCCGTAGGCGGCGGCCGCGCCGACCATGCCGGCGCCCGCCACGATCACGTCGTAGTCATGCGCCATGGCTGGGCGTCCTTGCATCGTGTCCGGCCGCGCTATAACCTTCGCGACTGGCAAACCGGTTGCCGCCCTTTTTGGTTATGGCATGAAAGAAACCCTGAACCTGCGGCAGGTCGAGGCCTTCAAGGCGGTGGTGGAACACGGCACCGTCAGCCAGGCGGCCATCGCGCTGGGCGTGTCGCAGCCCGCCGTCAGCAAGCTGCTGGCGCACCTGGAGACCGACACCGGGCTGACGCTGTTCGACCGCGTGCGCGGCAAGCTGGCCCTGACCGCCCGCGGCATGCGGCTGTACCAGGAGATCGACCGCGTCTTCAGCGGCCTGCGCCAGCTCGAACAGGCGGTCGACTCGATCCGCCGCGACGAGCAGCGCACGCTGACGGTCGGCGTGCTGCCGGCGCTGTCCGGCGCCTTCATCCGCCGCGCCACCATGCAGTTCCTGGCGC
>NZ_CYTU01000030.1:53053-60341 GCF_001299375.1 Achromobacter sp. 2789STDY5608621
TTCGGCGCCGACAGCCAGACGCAGGAGCTGGTGCGGCAGGCGTTCGACGGCGCCGGCGCCAGCCTCAACGTGGTGGTCGATACCAGCACCGCGCCGACGGTGTGCGAGTTCGTCGCGGCCGGCCTGGGGGTGTCCTTGATTCATCCGCTGTTCGCCGAAGGGTTCCAGAACCGCCTGGTATTGCGGCGGTTCGATCCGGAGTTGAATTTCCATTTCCAGCTGTGCCGCACGCAGGCATCGCGCAACGCGGCATTGGTCGAGACCTTTGTCCAGGAGGCGCGCGACGTCGCCGCGCAGATCTCCCGGGAAGTGCTCAAGGGCCAGTGAGCCATCGCCCCGCGGGGCGATGACCCGCCCGGTTCAGGGCGCCTTGACCGTGGTCAGCTCGGTCACCGGCGGCTGCAGGTTCAGCGCGCCCTTGAGCGCATAGCCGTAGTTGACGCGGTCGCTGTGCACCCACACCTGCTTCAGGCCGAACAGCGGCACCGCGCAGACGTCGTCATGGATCCTGGCCTGGGCCTCCTTCCACAGCGCCAGCTGGCGCGCCGGGTCCGGTTCGATGCGGGCCTGGCGGATGGCGTCGTCGGCCACCGAGCAGTGCGAAAAGTTCGACATCGCGGCCGGCGCGCCGATCGCGGCGGCCGAGTCGTAGAACTCGGTCAGGTAGGTGTCGGCGTTGGGAAAGCGCGCCGCGCCGTAGAACACCAGGCCGCTCAGGTCCTGGCGGCTCTTGGCCTGGTAGGTGGCGTGGTCCACCACTTCCATGTTGAGCTTGATGCCGGCCTTGGCCAGCTGCGCCTGCACGATCTCCATGATCGGCTGCTGCGCCGAGATGTTGGAGACGATCGACTTGATCTCGATGCCGTTCGGAAAGCCCGCCTCGGCCAGCAGCTTGCGGGCGCGCTCCGGGTCGTAGGCGTAGCCGCCGGCGCCGCAGTCCTGGCCCAGGTAGCCATTGGGCACCACCGAGCAGCCCTTCTCGGCCACGTCCTTGCCGGCGTAGCGCACGATCTCGTCGACGTTGATGGCGGCGGCGATCGCCTGGCGCACTTTCAGGTTGTCGAGCGGCTTGATGTTGCGGTTGATGTGCAGCGTGCGGAATTCGGCCGGCTCGAAGATGTCGACCTGCATGCCGCGCTTGGCCGAGCGTTCGACCCAGCGCTGTTCGCGCTTGCCCTGCATCACGTCGATCTCGTTGGAGGTAAACGCCAGTTCGCGCGCGCTGTCCGACGGGATCATGCGGTACATGATGCCGGCCAGCTTCGGCTTGCCGCGGAAGTAGGCGTCATTGGCCACCAGCTTCACGTACTGCTGCGTGATGTGCTCGCCGAACGCGAACGGGCCGGTGCCGACCGGCGCGGCGCCGAACTTGTCGCCCAGCTTCTCGGCCGCCTTCTTGCTGACGATGTTGCCGCCGTGATAGTTCGACACGCGCCCCAGGAAGGCGGCGTCCGGATACTTGAGCGTGAAGCGCACGGTGTAGTCGTCGACCGCCTCGACCTTGTCGATCAGGGCGAAGGTGGCGGCGAAGCTGGAGCGGTTGGGGTCGGCCGCGCGCTGGATCGAATACACCACGTCCTCCGCCTTGAGTTCGCCATAGCCGGCATGGAACTGCACGCCGTGGCGCAGGTGGAAGGTCCAGGTCTTGCTGTCGGGCGAGGCCTCCCAGCGTTCGGCCAGGTCCGGCTCCAGCGCCTTGGGGTCGGCGCTGCCGGCCGGGAATCGCACCAGCGCGTCGAACATCTGCGCGGCCACGCCCTTGTCGGCGGTGGAGGTGGCGCGATGCGGATCCAGCGTGGCGTTGTCGGCGGCGCCCGAGCTGATGCGCAGCATCGGCCGCTCCTGGGCATGGGCCGGGGCGACGAGCCCGGCGCTACAGGCCGCGAACAGCGCGGCGGCAAAGACGAAAGTGGTGGCAGGACGGTTCATGACTTCCCTTGTGTGCCGCGCGTCGGCGGCTTTGGTCATCTGCAGTCAGAGGTACGGCTTGCTGGCAGACTAGAAGCGGGAAAGCATGGCGTCAAAGTCCTTCAAGTCCTTGACCTATTCCACAGGGTTATATCCTGGCCGTCTGCCGCGCCGCATGCCCGGGAACCGCCGGCGCGGCTAGTGGTTACTACTGATAGGGGAAAAAACCGGGGTTTCAGGGAAAACACCGACGCCCGCGGACGGCGCAAAGCCCCTTCGGCTCGGACGGTCTTGCTTGACGCTTCCCGACCGCCGACCGTATTCTTATTTGAACGATCATTCCATAAAGCACGCCATGCGCACCAAGGATTTTGAACCCGACGAGGTCGCCGACGCCGCCATGCAGGTGTTCTGGCGGCGCGGCTATGCCGCCACCTCCGTGCAGGACCTGGTGGACGGCACCGGCCTGGGCCGCGGCAGCCTCTACAACGCCTTCGGCAGCAAGCAGGGCCTGTATGAAGCGGCGCTGCGGCGCTACCACGCGCTGACCGCCGCCAACCTCGACCTGCTGGCCCGGCCCGGCAACGCGCGCGAGCGCATCGGCCGCCTGCTCGACTTCATCGCCGACGACGAACTGCGCGAGGCCAGCCGGCGCGGCTGCCTGGTGGCCAATGCCTCGCTGGAAATGGCGGGGCAGGACGAGGTGGTGGCCGAACTGGTGCGGCGCAACTTCCAGCGCCTGGAGAAAGCGCTGGAGCGGATCCTGGCCGAGGGCCAGGCCAGCGGCGAGATCGACGCCGGCAAATCGCCGCGCGCGCTGGCCCGCTTCATCGTCACCACCATCCAGGGGCTGCGGGTGGTCGCCAAGGGCAGCAATGCCCGCGAGCGCCGCCAGTGGCTCGGCGACGTGATCTCGGTGGCGCTGGGCACGATCTAGGGCCAGTTCACACGACAGGCGCCTCACACGCGCTCCAGGGCCGAGCGGCGCCAAGGCGCCTCGCGCAGCCCTCTCGGACACATCAGGCATACTGCGGCATTCCGGTGTCGCGCGCCTTGCTTCGTTCTTTTCTGGAATGATCATTCCAATTTAACCGCAATCGGAGTTTCCGCATGAGTTTCACCCCACCTCTTCCCGCCGGCGCCTGCCCCCGCGACGACACCGACGGTTTGCCGCTGGGCAAGCTGCTGGCCCTGGCGCTGGCGGGCTTCATCACCATCATGACCGAGACCGTGCCCGCCGGCCTGCTGCCGCAGATCGGCCAGGGCCTGGGCGTCTCCGAGGCGCTGGCCGGGCAGTTGGTGACATTGTTCGCGGCCGGCTCGGTGCTGGCGGCGATTCCCATCATCGCCGCCACCCGCAGCTGGAACCGCCGGCCGCTGCTGTTGCTGGCGATTGCCGGCCTGTGCATGTTCAACGTGGTCACGGCACTGTCGACCCATTACGCGCTGACGCTGGCGGCGCGCTTTGCCGGCGGCATGGCGGCCGGCCTGCTGTGGGGCCTGCTGGCCGGCTATGCGCGCCGCATGGTGGCCTCGCGCCAGCAGGGCCGGGCCCTGGCGGTGGTGGGCGCGGGCCAGCCGCTGGCCCTGTGCATCGGCGTGCCCGCCGGCGCCTGGCTCGGCAGCCTGATGGACTGGCGCGGCGTGTTCTGGCTGATGGCCGCCGTGTCGCTGGCGCTGGTGATCTGGGTGCGCGCGGCCGTGCCCGACTTCGCCGGCCAGGCCGCGCGCCAGCGCCAGCCGATCGCGCGCACCTTCCTGCTGCCGGGCATCCGCCCGATCCTGTTCGTGCTGTTCACCTGGATCCTGGCGCACAACGTGCTCTATACCTACATCGCGCCGTACCTGATCCACCTGGGCAGGCCGGCCTCGGTCGACCTGGCGCTGCTGGTGTTCGGCGCCAGCGCGGTCGCCGGCCTGTGGCTGACGGGCATGATGGTGGACCGGCGCCTGCGCCTGCTGACGCTGCTTTCGCTGGCGCTGTTCGCGCTGACCGCCTGCGCGCTGGGCCTGGCCGGCGGCAACCCGGCGGTGCTGTTGGCGGGCGTGGCGCTGTGGGGCTTGAGTTTCGGCGGCGCGCCGACGCTGTTGCAGACCGCCCTCGCCGACACCGCCGGCGAGCATTCCGACGTGGCGCAGTCGATGCTGGTCACGATCTTCAACCTCGGCATCGCCTGCGGCGGCATGCTCGGCGGCGCCCTGCTGGACACGGCCGGCGCCGGCTCCTTCGCCTGGACCGTCGCCGCGCTGGCCGCGATCGCGCTGCTGGCCGCATGGCGGGCAAGCGCGCACGGCTTCCGCCCCGGTCACCGGCCGTAGCGTCCGGCCAACGCCGCCAACGCCGCCAGCATGCAGGCAGCGGCCGCCAGCAGCGTGGCGGGCAGGCCCCAGTGATCGACGCTGACCCCGCCCGCCAGCGCGCCTAGCGCGATGGCCAGGTTGAACACGCCGACGAACAGCGACGTCGCCGCTTCGACCGCGCCGCGCGCGGCCTGCATTACCCAGGTCTGCAATGCGACCGATACGCCGCCGTACGACAGTCCCCACAACAGCAGCAAGGCCGCGGCGGCGGCGCGCAGGTCGCCCAGCCAGGGCAGCAGCGCCAGGGTCGCCAGCAGGCCCAGCGTGATCGCCAGCAGCGTCGCGCGCGGGCGCCGCGCCGCCGCGCCGCCCGCCAGGAAATTGCCGGCGATGCCGGCCACGCCGTAGGCGAACAGCAACGGGCCGATCCAGTCCGCCGCGAACCCCGCCATCGTCTGCAGCACGGGGCGCACGAAGGTGTAGGCCATGAAATGCCCAGCCACCAGGAACAGGGTGATGAACAGCCCGCGCCGCAGGCCCGGATTGCGCAGTTGATCCGACAGCTGGCGCGCCGTCACCGACTGCGCCACCGGCAGCGGCGGCAACGCCAGCGCGGCGAACAGCAGCGCCGCCGCGCTCAGCGCCGCCATCGCGCCGAAGGCGCTGCGCCAGCCCGCCAGATTGCCGATCAGCGCGCCCAGCGGCACGCCCAGCACCGACGCCACCGCCACGCCGCCGAAGATGACCGCGGTGGCCATGCCGACCGACGCGGCGGGAACCAGCCGGTCCGCCAGGCCGCCGGCCACCGCCCAGATGCCGCCGATGCAGAGGCCGACCAGGACGCGCGCGGCCAGGAATCCGGCCAGGCCCGGCGCCAGCGCGCTACCCAGGTTGGCAAGGGCCAGCAACAGCAGCAGGCCGCACAGGATCCGGCGCCGGTCGATGCCGCGCGCGCCGACCACCACCAGCGGCGCGCACAGCGCGGCCAGCAGGCCGGGCGCCACCATCAGCCAGCCGACGCGGCCCACCGACACGTCCAGACTGGCGGCGATCGGCACCAGCAGCCCCACCGGCAGCATCTCGGTGGTGACGACGCAGAACGTCGCCATGCCGGCCGCCAGCACGCCGGCCCAGGCGCCGCGGGACGATTCGCCGCGCGCGGCGGCCGGGTTCAGGGAAATACCGCGGGTCATGGAAAGCCTCTCGCCAAACAGGAACAGGGAAAAGAACGCCGGGCGGGCGCTCGCGCCAGGCCGTCCGACGGCTGGCCCGGCCAGTCTACTGTTTCCGTTTCGCTGATAAAGTAGGCTTCCAAAGAAACAAAAGGGACGAATCGTCGCCAATCGGACGCGACATCGCCGCCCTGCCCTGGAGCCGTTCCATGACGCCGCCCGCCCCTGTCACCGGCATCGACCATATCGGCGATGTGATCGCCTTCATCCGCGTCGCAGACGCGCAGAGCTTCACGCTGGCCTCGGAACGCCTGGGGCTGTCGCGCTCGGCCATCGGCAAATGCATCGCGCGGCTCGAACAGGGCCTGGGCGCGCGGCTGCTGCATCGCAGTACCCGCAGCGTCAGCCTCAGCGACGAAGGCCGGCTGTTCTACGAACACGCGCAGCGCATCGTGGCCGAGGTCGACAACGCCACCGGCGCCATGGCCAGCCGCCAGGAAACGCCGCGCGGCCGCCTGCGCATCGACCTGCCGGTGGCCTTGGGCCGGCTGCACATCATGCCCTTGGTGGCCGACTACCTGCGGCAATGGCCCGGCGTCGAAGCCGACATCAGCTTCACCGACGACTACACCGACCTGGTGCGCGACGGCATCGACGTCGCCATCCGCATAGGCGGCGAGGCCGACAGCCGGCTGGTGCGGCGCGTCCTGGCGCCGCACCGGCTCATCACCTGCGCCGCCCCCGCCTATCTGGCGCGCCACGGCGCGCCGGCCTCGCCCGACGATCTGGCGCGCCACCAGACCCTGGCCTTCACCCACATGGGCGCGCCGGTCCCGTGGCGCTACGCCAGCCACGGCCAGGACCGCCCTGTCGCGGTCGCCGGCCGACTGCGGCTGGGCAACACCGAGGCATTGCGCGATGCCGCATTGGCAGGCGCGGGCATCGTCCAGCTGGGCGCCTTCCTGGTGGGCGACGACCTGCGGCAGGGCCGCCTGGTGGCCGTGCTGGAACCCCACGCGCCGCCGGGCGCGCCCGTCTGCGCCGTGTATCCGCACCGGCGCCACCTGGCCCCCAAGGTGCGGCTGCTGATCGACGGCATCGTGGCGCGCTGGCAACAGGGCGCGCCCTGGCCGACATAAGGCCTGTGTGTGCGCCGGCACGGCAACGCGGCGGCTGGAACAAACGTCCGCATGCTCCCGGGCCGGCGTCATTTGCATCAGTGATACCGATCATCTATATCCACTAAACTGATGCAAAACCTCTGGCGGGTGGTCCTGTCTAGAGTGCTGTCCGGTCTCCGCGGGACAGCGCTCCGGCGTAAGGGCGCCCGCCATCCGCGGCCCAGCCCGCGGCGCCTTGCCCTTGCCACCCGGAGTTTTTCTTGAGCGACATCTACCACTTCAGCCGCGGCACTGCCCCGCTGCTGATCTCCATCCCCCACCTGGGCAGCCAGCTTCCCGACGCCCAGCGCGCCCGCATGACCGCCGCCGGCCAACAGTCCGGCGACACCGATTGGCACCTGGACACGCTGTACCAGTTCGCCGACGCGCTGGGCGCCTCCGTGCTCGGCGCCCGCTATTCGCGCTACGTGGTCGACCTGAACCGTCCGCCCGACGACGAAAGCCTGTACCCCGGCCAGACCAAGACCGGCCTGTGCCCGACCCATACCTTCCGCGGCGAGCCGCTGTACCCGAACGACGCCAGCCTGACCGACGACGAGCGCGCGCACCGGCTGCAGACCTACTGGCAGCCCTACCACGCCAAGCTGCGCGAAGAACTCGACCGCATCCGCGCCGAACATGGCACGGTGCTGCTGTGGGAAGCCCATTCCATCGCCAGCGTGCTGCCGCGCCTGTTCGAGGGCAAGCTGCCCGACCTGAACCTCGGCACCGCGGACGGCGCCAGTT
>NZ_CYTU01000030.1:60610-73387 GCF_001299375.1 Achromobacter sp. 2789STDY5608621
GCAGACGCTGGCGCGCAAGCGCTGACGCCGCCGGCCGGACCGCGCCGATGCAGCGCCTGCCGTACCGCGACGCCGACCCCTACCCGGAGTGGAGCCTGCTGCTGACCTGGGTGGCGGTGGTGCAGGCGGCATCGGTGTCGGGCGCGGCGCAACTGCTGGGCCTGTCGCAGGCCGCGGTATCGCAGCGCATCAAGCAGCTGGAGACCGCGCTGTCCACCGAACTGCTCGACCGCAGCACGCGCCCGGCCCGCCCCACGCCGGCGGGCGACCTGCTGTTCGACCATGCGTCGCGCCTGCTGGCGCAGGCCGGCGACATGACCGAAAGCGTGCGCAACCTGAGCCGCGCGCGGCGCAACATCGTGCGCTTCGGCTGCGTCGACTCGTTCGCGGGCACGCTCGGGCCGACCCTGATCCACGGCCTGTCCGGCACGTCGCGCCAGATCCGGCTGTGGTCGGGCATCACGCCGGTGCTGGACAAACAGCTGGAAGAACGCCTGCTGGACCTGGTCATCAGCACCAGCGCCGCCGCCGAGCCGTCCGCCATCCGCAAGCTCGGGCTGTTCAGCGAGCCCTATCTGCTGGTGCTGCCGCGCGCCCTGCCCTGGGAGGGCGCGCGCTCGCTGGCGGAACTGGGACGCCGCAGCCAGTTCATCCGCTACAGCGCCCGCTCGCACATCGGCGCGGCCATCGATCGCCTGCTGGAAGCGCGCAGCATCGTCATCGAACGCACGTTCGAATTCGACAATACCGATCCCCTGCTCAGCCTGGTCACCGCCGGCCTGGGCTTTGCCATCAGCACGCCGCTGTGCATCTGGCAATCGCGCCATTTCATCGACCAGCTGCGAGTGCTGCCGCTGGCGCCCTGGCTGGACAAGGCCCGCGCCGACGACCCCGACCTGGCGCGCGCCTTCTACCTGGCCGCGCGGCCGCAGGAGGCCGGCAAGCTGCCGGCCGAAGCCCGCAACGTGATCCTGGTGGCGGTCGAACGCCTGATGCAGCAAGACATCGCGCCGGCGCTTGGCCTGCCGGCGGCCTCGCTGTGGCGCAGCCTGCGGCGCTGACCCGTCCGGCCCGCCGCGCCGCTCACGACACCGCGCCCCGCCCGTACCTGCCGGTCAGCAGCGCGCCGCGCGCGAACCGCTCCAGCGCGTAGGGCGCCAGCGGCACGTCGGTCGCCAGCCCCAGCGCCTCCTGCGCCAGCACCCGGCCGACCGCGGGCGACAGCTTGAAGCCGTGGCCGGAAAAACCGAATCCCGCCACCAGCCCCTCCACGCCGCCGATGCGGCCCAGCACCGGATTCCAGTCCGGCGTCACGTCGTACACGCCGGTCCAGGATGACGCCAGGCCGGCTTCGGCATATGCCGGAAAGCGCGCCGCCACCTGTTCGCCGACCGCCGCCACGTAATCCAGCGGGATGTCGCCCTGCTCGGTCTCGCCGGGCGGCAGCTTTTCACCGACGGTGCCCTCGCTGACCAGCATCTGGCTGCCGCCATAGCTGCGGCAGTACAGCATGCCGGGCGAGGCCAGGTCCTTGTAGACCGGCATGGAATAGGTATAGGGCGCCGCCACGCATTCCAGCGCCAGCACGGCGTGGCGCTCGGGCGCCAGCGGCAGCGCCACGTCGGTCCACGCCGCCAGTTCGGCGGTCCAGATGTTCTGGGTGCTGACGACCACGTCGCAGGCGTAATCGCCCTCGGAGGTGGCCACGCCAATCACGCGCCCGCCTTGCCACGACAGGCCGTGCACGGCGACGTTCTCGCGGATCGTGACGCCGCGCCGGCGCGCCGCCCGGGCAAAGCTGGTGGCGACCAGATAGGCGTCGGCAAAGCCCGCCTCGGGCTCGAAGCCGATCAACGCGGCATCGCTGAAATCGGCGATCGGCAGCAGTTCGCGCGCCTGCGCCGCGTCCAGCCGCTGCACCGGAATGCCCTGCGCCTGCTGCTGCGCCAGCGCGTCGGCCAGCGGCGCGCGCTTGTCGTCGTCGGCCGCCGCGATCAGGTAGCCGCAGCGCACCAGGCCGCTGGCCGCGTCCTCGTCGCCGACATAGGCGGCGAAATCGGTGAAGGCGCTCCACGAGCGCCGCGCCAGCTCGACGTTCTCGCGCACCGAATAGTGGGTGCGCAGGATGCCCGAGGACTGCGCCGTGGTGCCGGCGCCGATGGTGGCGCGGTCCAGCACCAGCACGCGGGTCGCGCCCAGGGCCGCCAGATGGTAGGCGACCGAACTGCCGACCACGCCCGCACCGATCACAATCACGTCATAACGCTTCACGGCCACACTCCCAGGATGAATGGCGGCAGTGTGACGCGGGCGGCGGCCGGCGCCGGTTGTATCGGCGCGGCGAATACTGAATAGAAGCGCGGCCTCAGATGGCCTCGGTGTACAGCTCGACCCGGATATGGAAATTGTCGATGCGGTCCCAGCGGGCCCGCGAGGAGACCAGCGTCTCTTCGGAGGCGAACACGATCAGGTAATCGCGCCCGGTGCGCGGGTCGCGCCAGGATTGCGGCGGCGCCTCCCAGCCGCAGCAGCGGTAGTGCAGCGGCTGCAGGTCGAAGCGTTGTCGCAGGTAGCGTTCGACCCCGGCGGCCGCGACGCCGTCCAGGCGGTAGCGCGCCACCAGCGGCTTGCCCTGGCCGTGCAGTTCCTGGCGGCAGCCCTGGTATTCGATGGACTCGGGCTTGTCGCCGAGCGCGGCCAGGAAATCCTCGCAACCGGGGGTGGGCGCGGCCTGCGCCAGCGCGGCGGCCGATGGCAGCAGCAGCACCGCCGGCAACAGCAGGGTTCGCAACCAGCGGGTCAGGGTCATCATGCGCGCTCCGTTTTTCGTGCCAGCCGCCAGCGCATCAGGTCGTCCGCGCCGGGTCCGGCTTCCACCCGCAGGTCCTGGTGGCCCACGCGCGCGCCGGTGCCTTCCTCGACCAGTCCGAGTTCGACGCGGCGGCCGGTCTGCGCGTTCATGAACCGCAGCGGCGGCCCGCCGTCCGGCTGCCATTGGTCGCCGACCTGGGCCAGCGCCTGCAGCACCAGGGCGATATCGCGGCCCTTGGCGGTGGGCAGATATTCATGACGATCGGGGCCGCTCTGGTACAGGCGGCGTTCGATCAGCCCGTTCTGTTCCAGCTGCCTGAGCCGGTCGGCCAGCGTCGCGTTGGCGATGCCGGTCGAACGGCGCAGGTCGTCGTAGCGCCGCAGGCCGAGCACCAGGTCGCGCAGGATCAGCATGGCCCAGCGGTCGCCGACGGCATCGAGCACCGTGGCGATGGAGCAGACCATTCCTTCAAAACTCTTGGAGCGCATGGATTCCCTTTGCCGTGCCGCCGGAGCGCGGCCACCGCAGTATCGCAGCCGGGCGGACAACGCTCAAGCCTCCCCGCCACGGCCTTTGCTTTACAACTTCAATAATTGAAGTCAATAATTATACTCACTGATCGACACCGCCATTCCCCCCTGGCCGCCCCTGCCGGACGGCCGTCGCCCCTCCTCAAAAAGGAACCCCGCCATGCCGCTCTGGAACATCTATCACCCGCAGGACGCCTTCTCCGACGCCGACAAGCAGGCCATCGCCGAACGCATTACCGCGCTCTACACCGACCTGCCGAAGTTCTACGTCGGGCTGGTGTTCCACCCCGTGCCCAAGTCCTCGTTCTTCATCGGCGGCGAACGCGCCGACGACTTCGTGCGCATCTCGGTCGACCATATCGCCCGCCAGATCCACGAGGACGAGACCCGGCGCCGGTTCCTGGGCGCGGTCGGCCGGCTGCTGGCGCCGTATGTCGCGGACCGCGGGCTGCGCTGGGAAATCCATATCGATGAAACGCCGTTCGGCCTGTGGACCATCCAGGACATGCGGCCGCCGGTGCCCGGCACGCCGCAAAGCGAGCAGTGGCGCGCCGACAACCGGCCGAGCACGCCCGCCTGACGACGCCGCTCCCGGCGCGACCGCGCCGGCCAGGCATTGATGCGGTTCAGTTCCGCCGCGTCAGTGCCGTCGCATCAGCGCGGCCGCGCGGCGGTGGACGGTTCGCGCCACGACACCGTGGCGCCGCGCCCTTCCTCCGCCAGGAACTCCACCAGCGCCGGCAGCGACGCATCCATCGGCCGGTTGGCGTGGATGCGCATCACATAGCCCCACGAGCCGCGCATGCGCAGGCCCGGCGTCAGCGCCACCAGCCGGCCGCTGGCCAGTTCCTCGTCGATCAGCGGCGCGCGTCCCAGGGCGATCCCGACGCCCGCCGCGGCCGCCGCCACCACCGTGCTCAGGCCGCTCAGCACCAGCGGATCCTGGCCCGCGCTTTCCGGCAGGCCGAGGCGCGGACGCCAGGTGCGCCAATCGGTCTCGGGGCTGTCGATGTGCTTTTCCTCGAGCCAGCGATGGCGCGTGAAGACGGCCGGATCGTCGCGCTCGTCCGGCGCGACCAGCGCCGGGCTGCACACCGGCACCACCGTCTCCGTCATCAGCGGGATATCGCCCGGCGCGGCCAGGTGCGGACCCAGGCCGCGCACGTGCAGGAACGCCAGGTCGATGTCCTGCGCCTTCCAGGCCGGGTCCTGGCTGGCGTGCAGGAACACCTGGATGTCGATGTCGGGGTGCAATTCGATGAAACGGCCGATGCGCGGCGCCAGCCACAGGGCCGCCAGCGACGGGTTGGCCGACACGTTCAGGTTGTAGCGCCGCTTGCCGCGGGCGCTGGCCCGGGCATTGCGGCAGGCGGTCTCCAGCAGGGTCAAGGCCTGTTGTACGGAAGCCAGCAAGGCGGCACCGGCCTCGGTGGTTTCCGCGCGGCGTACCGTGCCGCCCCGGCGCAGCAGGCTCACGCCCAGGTCGGCCTCCAGCGCGCGCAGCTGATGGCTGACGGCGCTCTTGGTGACATTGAGTTCGGCCGCGGCGCGGCTGAGACTGCCCAGGCGGGCGACGGCCTCGAAGGCGCGCAGCGCCGCCAGCGGCGGCATGTGGGTGGGCAGGGTCGACATGGGTTGAGTTTATCTCAACCCATGATTGAATAACTATCGCTATCGCCACGGCCCGGGATGCGTGACCATGCTGGCTCTGGAGGGAGCATTGATATGTATTTCGATTCGAGGCTTTGGCAACTGACCGCGGGGCTGCGCGCCGGCATGGCGGGCGGCATATTCCTCGGCCTGCTGGCATTGGCGGCGGGCATCGCCCGCTACGTTTTCCTGGGCCAGCTGCTGGCGCGCGTGTTCGACGGCGCGCCGTGGCAGGACTGGCTCGCGCCGGCGCTCTGCGTCGGCGCCATGGTGTTGCTGCGCGCCCTGCTCGACCACCTGCGCACGGTGCAGGCCAACCGCAGCTCGGCCCAGGTGCAGCAGACGCTGCGCGCGCGGCTCTACGACCGCATCGTGTCGCTGGGGCCGGCCTGGTTCGCCAACCAGCGCACCGGCGGCGTGATGCTGACGGTGGTGGACGGCGTGGAGCAGCTGCAGACCTTCTTCGGCCAGTACCTGCCGCAGGTCGCCATCGCGGCGGCCGCGCCGTTCGCGATCTTCGCCGTCATCGCCTTCTGGGACGTGCCGACCGCGCTGGTGTTCCTGGTGGCTGCCCTGTTCGCGCTGTTCGGGCCGATGGCCGTGCACATGCTCGACCGCCGCGCCAGCCTGGCGCGCACCCGCTCGCTGAACGAATTCGGCGAGGAATTCCTGGACGCCGTCCAGGGCCTGCCGACGCTCAAGTCGTACGGCCAGGGCAAGACCTGGGGCGAGCGCCTGGCCGCGCGCGCCCGGGCGCTGTCCGACAACACCTTCTGGGTGCTGTCGGTCAGCCTGCTGACGCGCGGCATCAGCGACCTGGGCGTGGCGCTGGGCGCCGCGCTGGCGCTGACGGTCGGCGCCTGGCGCGTGGCCGCCGGCGACATGAGCGTCGAAGCGCTGCTGATCGTGCTGATGGCCGGCACCGAGATCTTCCGCCCGCTGCGCGACCTGCGCTCGGTGCTGCACCGGGGCATGCTGGGCCAGTCGGCCGCCGTCAGCATCCATGCGCTGATGGACGCGCAGCCGCTGACCGCCGCCCCCGCCGTGCAGGCGGGCGCCGCGCCGGCGCGGCTCGATCCGACCATCGAGTTCGACGCGGTGGCGTTCTCGTATTCGCCGCAGCGGCCCGCGCACCAGGGCCTGTCGTTCCGCATCGCCGCCGGCGAGCGCGTCGGCATCGTCGGCCCCAGCGGCGCCGGCAAGTCCACCATCGTGCGCCTGCTGCTGCGCGAATGCGTGCCGCAGGCCGGCGCCATCCGCGTCGGCGGCCACGACGTCAACCAGCTCGACACGCAGACGCTGCTGGGCCAGATGGCCCTGGTCAGCCAGGACATCACGCTGTTCCACGGCACCATCGACGAGAACCTGCGCCTGGGCCGGCCCGACGCCAGCCACGAACAGGTGCGCGCCGCCGCCCGCGCCGCCAACATCGACGACTTCATCATGGCGCTGCCGCAGGGCTACGCCACCCGCATCGGCGAGCGCGGCCTGCAACTGTCGGGCGGCCAGCGCCAGCGCGTGGCGATCGCCCGCGCGCTGCTGCGCGACGCGCCCATCCTGATCCTGGACGAGGCGCTGTCGTCGGTCGACACCGAGAACGAGGCCTTGATCCAGCAGGCGCTGGACCGCCTGATGGCCGGCCGCACCACGCTGATCCTGGCGCACCGCCTGGCCAGCGTGATCGGCGCCGACCGCTGCCTGGTGCTGGACCAGGGCCGCGTGGTCGAGCAAGGCCCGCATGATGCGCTGATGCGCCAGCACGGCCTGTACTACCGCCTGATGCACGAACAGGCCCTGGCGCTGAGCGCGCCGGCAGCTCCGGTCCCCGCCGCCACGGCGCGCGACACCACGCCCGCCGCGCACGCCAATGACGATGCATCCGGCAGCCAAGGCCCCGCGCTGCGCTCGCTGGACGTCGATGCCGACCAGGTCGGCTGGCGCGCCACGCTGGCCACGCTGCTGTCGGTGGTGCGCCCCTGGCGCGGCACCCTGATCGCCACCATCCTGCTGGGCGTGGCGCGCGTGGCCGCCTTCATCGGCGTCGGCGTGCTGAGCGCGCTGGTGGTGGCCGCCATCCGCGACGGCCGCGACACGTCCTCGCTGATCATCGGCCTGCTGATCGCCGCGCCGCTGGCCGCGCTGTTCCACTGGCTCGAATCGTGGCTGGCGCACGCCATGGCCTACCAGCTGCTGGCGGACATGCGCGTCAAGCTCTACGACAAGCTGGAACGGCTGGCGCCCGCCTATCTGCTGCAACGCCGCTCGGGCGACCTGGTGGCGCTGGCGACGCAGGACGTGGAAATGGTCGAGTACTTCTACGCCCACACCATCGCCCCGGCCATCGTGTCGGTGCTGGTGCCGCTGTCGGTGCTGGGCTTCCTGGCGTTCTACAGCTGGCCGGTGGCGCTGGCGCTGCTGCCGTTCCTGGCCTATGCGCTGGTGTCGCCGGTGCGCGGCCGCCGCAAGGTCGACGCGCTCGGCGACCGCGCCCGCCACGCCCTGGGCGAGATGAGCGCCCACACCACCGACACCATCCAGGGCCTGGCCGACCTGACTGCGTTCCAGGCCACCGGCCGCCGCCGCGACGAATTCCTCAAGGTCGCCGACCAGTACCGCGTGCGCCGCCTGGACATCCTGCGCGACCTGTCGCGCCAGACCGCCTGGTTCGAGACCGCGATGGGCCTGGGCGGCCTGGCCGTGGCCGTGGTCGGCGCGCTGCAGGTGTCGGCCGGCGCGCTGTCGGCCAGCATGCTGCCGCTGCTGGTGCTGATCGCGCTGGCGACCTTCCTGCCGGTGTCGGAGATCTCGCAGGTCAGCCGCCAGCTGGCCGACACCATCGCCGCCACCCGCCGCCTGCACGTGGTCAACAACGAACCCGAGCCGGTCACCGACGGCCCGCTGCCGCCGCCGGCGGCGCCGCACGGCCTGTCGCTGGCGTTCGACCACGTGTATTTCACCTATCCCGGCAAGAGCCAGGACACGCTGCGCGACCTGAGCTTCACCGTGCCGGCCGGCGCCACCGTGGCCGTGGTCGGCGCCTCGGGCGCGGGCAAGAGCACCGTGGCCAGCCTGCTGCTGCGCTTCTGGGATCCGCGCCAGGGCGCGGTCAAGCTCGACGGCGTGGACGTGCGCCAGCTGCGGCTGGACGGCCTGCGCGAACGCGTCGCGCTGGTGACGCAGGACACTTATCTGTTCAACGACACGCTCGAAGGCAACATCCGCCTGGCGCGCCCCGACGCCAGCCGCGAGGAACTGGCGCTGGCGCTGGAACAGGCCGCGCTGAGCGATTTCGTGCGCAGCCTGCCCGACGGCCTGGCCACGCGCGTCGGCGAACGCGGCATGCAGTTGTCGGGCGGCCAGCGCCAGCGCATCTCGATCGCGCGCGCCTTCCTGAAGAACGCGCCGGTGCTGATCCTGGACGAAGCCACCTCGCACCTGGACACCCTGTCGGAGATGCAGGTGCGCGGCGCGCTGGACGTGCTGATGCGGCACCGGACCACGCTGGTGATCGCGCACCGCCTGGCCACCATCCGCGACGCCGACCTGATCCTGGTGCTGGACAACGGCGCCCTGGCCGAGGCCGGCACCCACGACCAGCTGCTGCGCAAGCAAGGCGCGTACGCCCGGCTTGCCAGCCACCAGGGCGCGCGCGACCTTACCGCCGGTAGCGCAACGTCTCTTCCGACGTAGCGTTGCGCCGCACCTCGTCCGCCGTGAACCACACCCGCTTGCTGCCGAAAGTGTTGTACAGGTCGAACTGGTCGCGGGTGTGCGGCGACGGCGTGCCGTCCGGGGCGACGAAGCCGCTCTGCCCCGGCGCCACCACGTCCACCGCCCGCACCGACTTGCCGTCGAACACCGTCATGTTGTTCTCGGTGCCGCGGTTCTGCGTGGCCGGATAGCTCAACACCGCCTTGGCGTCGGCCTGCGGCACGCCCAGGAAGTTCTTGGGCGCGAACACCATCGGCGGCGCCGGGATCTTCCACGCGGCCGGATCCTGCCCATAGGCCTGGCGCAGCGCAGCCAGCGCATCGTCCAGCGCCGCCAGGATGACGTCATCGGCGCGCGCGCCATTGAAGAAGTCATAGCGCTGCGGCACGCCGGCCTCGGGGCCGGCCAGGGCGTTGAACAGCACCTTGACGCCGGCGGTCAGGTTGAGGGAACCGGTGGCCGGCGCCTGCGGCGTCGGGTAGCCGGTGGCGCTGTACCATTTGAAGAAGTCGGCCGGCATCTCGTCGGCCAGCGTGCGCTTGAGCATGGCGCGCAGCCAGGCGTCCATCACCGCCGGACCGGCGTTGTCGAAGTAGCCCGGCTCGCGCTCGCTGGTCGCCATGCCGTCCCACGCCGCCAGCCCCGCCACCAGCCGCGCGCGCGGATCGTCGGCCGGCAGCCCTTGCACCGCGCGCTGCAGGAACGGCAGGAAATGGCGGCGGTTGACGTCGGCGTAGCTGGTGGTGCGGATCAGGTCCCACATCTGCTGCGCGCTGACCTTGCCGCCGTTGGCGGTCATGGCCTTCAGGCGCGTCTCGATCTCGGCGTAGCGGTCGGCCTGGCCCCAGACGATGGCGAACAGGTCGGTGGACGGATAGCCGCGCATCGGCTGGTTGTTCCAGTTGGCGATGAAGCCCTGGCGCGGGTTGTAGACCTGCGGATTGGTCGAGAACGGCAGCAGGCCCTGCCAGTCCATCTCGCCCGTGCCCGGCACCGGCAGGCGCGGGTCGTGGCCCGGGCGGCGCTTGGGATAGAAGCCGGTATGGGCGTAGCCGATGTTGCCGCGGTCGTCGGCGTAGTACCAGTTGATGGTCAGCGCGTGGCGCGCCGCCTGCGCCTTCCATTGTTCCCAGTTGGCCGACTGCGTCTTGCGGGTCCAGGCCATCAGCGATTGCAGTTCAAAGCCCTCCCAGGCACGCGCCTTGGCGTAGGCCACGTGCTGCGCGTCGTCGAACTTGACGATCAGGCCGTGCACGCTGCGGTAGACGTCCAGCGCCACCGGCGCGGCGTCCTTCACCAGGATCAGGTCGGTGCGCTTTTCCAGCGTCTTCCATTCGCCGTCGTGGAAATAGCGGTTGCGATCGGCCGGATCCAGCTTTTCCGCGAAGATGTCGACGTCATCGCCAAAGCCGGCGGTCGAGCCCCAGGCCACGTGCGCGTTGTGGCCGAACAGGATGCCGGGATAGGCGAAAGGCGTGTTGCCGACGACGTCGAAGCCGGCGCCGTGCAGGCCGATGCCATAGGTGTAGGCCGGGTTCCACCAGCCGAACTGCGGACCGTTCAGCAGAATCGAACGGGCGTCCTTGGCATGGTCGCGCCCCACGATCCACATGTTGCTGGTGGTCGGGAAACCGGCGATGCCCGGCTGGCCCGACTGCGCATACTGCTCGGCCAGCTGCGTCCGCAGCGCCGCCGGCGCGCCGTCGACCACGCCGCGCGTGGCCGGGTCGCGCACCACGCGCTCGAGCATCGGCGGCGTGCCGTCGTAGCGCGGCAGCGCATAGGCCAGCTTGTCCGCGCCTTCCGACTGGAACACCGCCGGCTGGTAGCTGCCCTCTTCGGGCGGCACCGTGGTCGGCGCGCGGCTGTCGGTCAGCCAGCGCAGCTGGTTGAAGATGCGCATGGCCTCGGCGTCGCCGTGCCTGTCCTTCAGGGCCGTCAGCAGCGCCAGGTTGTCGATCTCGCTGTTGGCGTCCGAGAAGCGGTTGGCCATGGTGCCGATGAAGATCATCGCCACGTCGTAGGCGGTCCAGTCGGCCGGCGCGAAGCCCAGGTCGTTGAATTCCTTGGGCATCAACGCGCCGGGCTGGGCCCGCACCCGCGCCAGCCAGGCGTTCATGCCGGCCGCGTAGCCGTCCAGCACCTGGCGGTCCGAGGCCGGCAGCGCCGCCAGCTGGCGCTGGATGCGCTCGGGCGAGAAATTGGCGCGGATCGACTTGTCGAACGCCACCATCGACGCGCCCAGCACCTCGGCCACCCGGCCCTGGGTGCTGCGGCGCGCCATCTCCATCTGGAACAGCCGGTCCTGCGCCACCGCGTAGCCGTAGCCGTAGAAGATGCCGTACACCGTGTCCGCATAGACGTGCGGCATGCCATAGGCATCGCGCCGGATCGTGACCTTGCCATCGGCGCCCTGCGGCCGCGCCGCGACC
This sequence comes from Achromobacter sp. 2789STDY5608621, assembly GCF_001299375.1. NCBI lineage: Bacteria > Pseudomonadati > Pseudomonadota > Betaproteobacteria > Burkholderiales > Alcaligenaceae > Achromobacter > Achromobacter sp. 2789STDY5608621. The sequence continues at coordinate 71,746 of NZ_CYTU01000030.1, forward strand.
GCCTCGGCGGCCTGTCCGGCGGCTGTCGCCGCGGGTTGCGCCACGGCCTGCGCCGCCATCGCGGGCAGGCACGAACTGGCCGCCAACAGGGCGGCCGACAACACATGCTGCTTCATTGAATCTGTCTCCGTATCGAATGGGACCGCGCCGCGAGCCTGCCGCGGGCGATGGCGGCGCCTCTGCCGGGCACCGTCCGCGGACCATGATACGGACGCCCAATCTATAATTCCAATGCATTTGATTCATATGATTCATGCGGTTGGAACATGGACTTCCAGAAACTCAAGCACCTGCTCGCCGTGATCGAACACGGCACCTTTTCGCGCGCCGCCGACAAGGTCAACCTGTCCCAGCCCGCGCTCAGCCGCAGCATCCAGGCGCTGGAAACCGAACTCGGCCTGCCGCTGCTGGACCGTGGCACCCGCCAGGTGCGCCTGACGCCCTACGGCGCCTGCGTGGCCGAGCGCGCGCGCCGCATGCGCTATGAAGAAGCCGAACTGCGGCGCGAGCTAAAAACCCTGGCCGGCGGCGAATCGGGCGCCCTGTCTATCGGACTGAGTCCCACCCCCGCCTCGCTGCTGCTGACGCCCTTCCTGGCCCACATGGCCACCCGCCATCCGCAGGTGCGCGTGGCCGCCGAGCTCGGCGCCACCGCCGCCCTGCTCGAGCAGTTGCGCGCCGAACGCATCGACGCCATGGTCTGCGACGCCCGCATGCTCTACGGCGCCGCCGACATCGACACCCGCCCCCTCGCCCCCCTGCGCGCCGGCATGGTCTGCCGCCAGGGCCACCCCATCCTGGCCCACCGCCGCCCCAACATCGATCACATCCGCCAGTACCCCGTCGCCTCCAGCACCCTCAGCCCCGAGGTCGCCCTGCGCCTGGCCGAAACCCTCGGCCCCGCCGGCGCCCCCGAACAGATGGTCACCGTGCGCTGCGAAAACCTCGACCCCCTGGTCCACCTGGCCCTCACCACCGACACCCTGCTGCTGGGCGTCATCTGCGTCACCCGCCACGAACAACAAGCCGGCCGCCTGGTCGAAGTCCCCCTGCCCCCCGACCCGCAACGCCAGGGCCACTACGTCCTCGCCCGCCTGGCAGGCCGCAGCCCGCTGAAGGCGCAGGACGCGCTCTACACCTTCACCCAGCAATGCTGGAACGACTTCGCCGCGTTCCAGCCAAAACAACCGCCGCCAGCAAGGCCCAAGAAGGGAACGCAAACGCCACCGCCCCGCCAAAAACCCTGAGCCAAGCCAGCCCCGTCGGCGCCAGCGACAACACGACAGCAGACCCCAAAACACCGACGGCAAGCCCCGACACAAGACCGCAACGCCCCGACGCCCCAAGAGCCCGCCGCCCAAAAAGGCCGCCCGCGCGGCCGACTTGGGCGCCCCCGCAAGACCTTCCGCGACAGCACCCCGCCCAGAAAAACCCAAGCACACCCCCCGCCCCGACGACACGCGCCAAGGCAACACGCGAGCCCGTCGAGGCGGCGGTGGCGCGCGCGCGGGGCGTCGATGCGCCCGAGGGAATCCGAAGGCAGCCGCCGGCAGGCGGCAACGAGATTCTATGGTCCGGATCAAGCTGTTTTCAGGTTCAACCTCCCGGGATCGAAGGCTTGCCCGGTGCGCCAGACCCCGTA